>CAXUNX010000271.1:0-3671 GCA_964252545.1 uncultured Acetobacteraceae bacterium
GCTCCGGTGGCCGCCCGGCCCGCGATCGGCGACAAGCGCACGCTGGTTGTCGGACGCGGGATCAGCGTCCAGGGCACCGTGCAGGATGCCGAGCGGCTGGTGGTGGAGGGAACCGTGGAGGCCAGCATGATCCATGCGGCCGAGCTGTACGTCTCGCCCGGCGGGGTGTTCCGCGGCGAGGTGGTGGTGACCGATGCGGAAGTCGCGGGAACCATCGACGGCACCCTGACCGCCAACGGAAACCTGACCATCCGCGCCACCGGCCGGTTGCTGGGCAGCGCGAAGTGCCGTCGCCTGCAGGTGGAGGATGGCGGCCAGGTGACCGGCAGGCTGGAGATGCTGACCGATCAGCCGGTCCAGTCGGCGCCGCCGACGGACCCGTTCCGTCCGGCTCCCCAGCTGCCGCATCCGGCAGAGCCTATCCCCCAGCAACCAACGCCGCTCGATCCCTGACGGCGGACGCTGCTTTAGGCCCCAAGTTCAAGCCACCGTGTCGCGGCGGTCGCGCAGCTTCACATAGGCGAGCTGCGCGTGCTCGCAGCAATACGGCTTGCCCGGCATCGGCTCGCCGCCGCAGAACCGGAACTGCTTGGTGCCCGGCTCGCCAAGCGGCCAGCAGCAGGTTTGTCCGCGCCGACGCTGGACCGGCTGGCTGGAGCGCGACGCGGCCAGCTCCAGATCCGGGGCGATCTGCGCCGCCGGCGGCTGCAGCGGCCTGATCGCGCGCAGTGCCGCGACCGGGGTGTCCGGCTGACCGGCGGCGGCTTCCGGCGGCAGCGGCTCGGGCATCGCTGCCGGTGCGCGCGCCCCAGGAGGCTTCGAGACCAGCTTCAAGGTCCGGGCGGGATCACGACGCGGCCGCGGCGCACCAGCGTTCTCTCCCGAGGCCTTGCGGATCGGCGACGGCCGCGGCGGCAAGGTCAGGCGGTGCGCCTTGCCCACCACGGCGTTCTTGGTGACGGCAAGACGCCTGCCGATTTCCGCCGTCGAGAGGCCCTCCTGCCAGAGGCTGCGCAGACGCGAGATCGTCTCCTCAGTCCATTCCATTCGCCTGCTCCCGTCCCACTCGGAGAAGCTGACGCTATGACAAAATAACTCCCTGCTCAACGCGAGCGACCACAAAATCTTGTGGACAAACCTGGGGAGAACGCAACCGCTTGTAGCCCTGCACGTGACACAGGACGTTAATTGAGAGGTTTGGCTGTTGTTGTCTCCCGGCCTGAGAGTGTGGGAGGCGCATCGCCGACGTCGCACCAGGTGCTGCGCTACGAAGCGTCGCTCTCCTGCGTCTCGAGGCGCAGCAGCTTGATGCGCCGGCCGTCGACGCCGAGCGAGACCCTCCCGGCCTTGAGCGCCAGCGCATCGCAGCCGAACACCTCGCGCCGCCATCCGTGCAGCGCCGGGACGTCGGGCTGGGGCTCGGAGGCCAGCCGGTCGATATCGTCGGAGGAGGCAAGCAGCTTCGGTGCGACGCCATGCTGCTCCGCCTTCGCCGCCAGCAACACCTTGAGCAGGGAAACCAGTGCCGGCGAGGGGCGCGGACCGTCTCGCCTGGCGGCGAGCGGCAGCTCGGTTTCCGGCTCCAGCCGCGCCCCATCGATCGCGGCGATCAGTCCGGCGCCTCCGCGGCCCTCGGCGAAGCCGCGCGCCACGCCGCGCACCCGGGCCAGCGCCTCGACGTTGGCCGGCGCGGTGGCGGCGATCTCCAGCAGGCTCTCATCCTTGAGCAGGCGCTGACGCGGCACGTCGACCCGCTGCGCCTCGCGCTCGCGCCAGGCGGTGATGGCGCGCAGGATGCCCAGCATGCGACGGTTGGCGGTGCGTGGACGCAGCCGCTCCCAGAGCGTGCGCGGATCCGGCCGGAAGGTCTGCGGGTCTGAAAGATAGGCCATCTCCTGCCCCACCCAGTCCAGCCGGTTCTCGTGCTCCAGGCGCGTCCGCAGCTTCTGGTAGACGTCGCGCAGATAGGTCACGTCGGCCGCGGCATAGGCGATCTGCGCGTCGGACAGGGGGCGCCTCGACCAGTCGCTGAAGCGGTGGGCCTTGTCGATCTCGCCGCCGAGCAGGCTTGCCACCAGGCTGTCATAGCCGACCTGGTCGCCGAAGCCCGCGACCATGGCGGCCACCTGGGTATCGAACAGCGCCTCCGGCAGCCGGCCGAAACGGTGCAGGAAGATCTCCAGGTCCTGCCGCGCGGCATGGAACACCTTGACCACGGCCGGATCGTCGAGCAGCTCGCCGAGCGGCGCGAGATCGAGCCCTTCCGCCTGCGCGTCCAGCACGATCACCTCTGCGGCGCCGCCAAGCTGCACCACGCAGAGTTCCGGCCAATAGGTGCGCTCGCGCACGAACTCGGTGTCGATGGTCACGAACGGCTCGCGGCGCAGACGCTGGATCGCGGCGTGCAGGGCAGCATTGTCGGTGACCAGAACGGGATCAGGATAAAGGATGCGCGACGAGCGGGACATCATGAGGCTGTACACGCTAAGGGATTGTGGCGGAAGCGTCCGCCTCCGCTATGGGATTTGCGGCGCAAGCATCCGCCGGCCGCGAGCCGACCTCGGCCCTCGGTTGACAGCATGCGGGCCCGTCGGCTTGCTGCCGCGTTCGCCCCGAAAGCGCCTTCCGTCGACTGCCACCATCAGGACCCCACCATGCACCCCTACCGCACCCATCGCTGTGCCGACCTGCGCCGCGCCGATGCCGGGCAGATTGCCCGCTTGTCCGGCTGGGTGCACAGCAAGCGCGACCATGGCGGCCTGCTGTTCATCGATCTGCGCGACCATTACGGCATCACCCAGATCGTGATACCCGCCGGTTCCGATCTGCTTGCAACGGCGGAGCGGGTGCGCGTGGAAAGCGTGATCACGGTGACCGGCGAGGTGGTGCTGCGGGAAGGATCCACGGTGAATCCCAGGCTGCCGACCGGCGAGGTCGAGCTGCGCGCGCAGACCCTCGCCGTGGACTCGGCGGCGGCCGTGCTGCCGCTCCAGGTGGCCGGCCAGG
This sequence comes from uncultured Acetobacteraceae bacterium, assembly GCA_964252545.1. GTDB lineage: Bacteria > Pseudomonadota > Alphaproteobacteria > Acetobacterales > Acetobacteraceae > Lichenicoccus. The sequence continues at coordinate 3,007 of CAXUNX010000271.1, forward strand.
AGGCCTATCCCGAGGAGCTGCGCCTGAAATACCGCTTCATCGATCTGCGGCGCGAGAAGCTGCACCGGAACATGATGCTCCGCGCCCAAGTGATCGCGAGCCTGCGGGCGCGCATGGTGGCGCAAGGCTTCACCGAGTTCCAGACGCCGATCCTGACCGCCTCGAGCCCGGAAGGTGCGCGCGACTTCCTGGTGCCGGCGCGGCTGCATCCCGGCAAGTTCTATGCCCTGCCGCAGGCGCCGCAGCAATTCAAGCAGCTCGCCATGGTGGCCGGCTTCGACCGCTACTTCCAGATTGCACCCTGCTTCCGCGACGAGGCGGCGCGGGCCGACCGCTCGCCGGGCGAGTTCTACCAGCTCGATTTCGAGATGTCGTTTGTCACCCAGGAGGATGTGTTCGCCACCCTGGAACCGGTGATGGCCGGGATCTTCGAGGAGTTCGGCGCGGGGCGGGTGGTAAGCCGGCCGCCGTTCGAGCGGATCGCCTTTGATGATGCGCTGGCTTTCTACGGCACCGACAAGCCGGACCTGCGCAATCCGTTGCGGATCACCGACGTCACCAGCCAGTTCGCGAACTCCGGGTTCGCGCTGTTCGCCAGGATCGCGGCCGCCGGCGGGCAGGTCCGCGCGATCGGTCCCTTGGCGCCGTCCGCCTCGAAGGTGAGG
>CAXUNX010000272.1:0-3649 GCA_964252545.1 uncultured Acetobacteraceae bacterium
CGGCATCATCGGCGGCCTGGGCCAGGGTGGCGGCAGCGAGGCCGCCGATGATGCCGAGGCCAAGGCCACGGCCGCCGCCAACGCGCCGCCGCCCGCGCTTCCCGGTGCCGTGCCCAACGATCCGGATGCGCCGGCCAGCCATGCCGCCCTCGACATGAACCCCAACGCTGCGCTGTTCGACGCCATCAACCGGGGCGACCTCACCGCCGCCAAGGACGCGCTGTCGCGGGGCGCCGACCTCGACGCCACCAACGTCCTGGGCGAGAAGCCGATCGAGATGTCGATCGATCTCAGCCGCAACGACATCACCTTCCTGCTGCTGTCGATGCGAAACAGCGACAATGCCGGCGGCGCCCAGCTCGCCACCGGCACGGTGACCGGCGGCGACAACCAGGCCAACCCGGTTGCGATCCGCGCCCGGCGCGGCCGCAGCGTGGAGCAGGCCTCCTACAACCCGCCGCATGCGGCCGACGACGGCGGAACCGCGAAGCCCGAGATCGGCTTCCTCGGCTTCAACGGCAGCTGAACCCCGTGCGACCACGATGAGCGGGTCGCCGAACACCATCGCCACCATCGCGGCGGCGTTGCTGCTGGCGGCCGCGGCGCTCAGCTTCGGGGTGCTGCGCCAGCCGGCGCCCGCGGCGCTGCTGGTGGTGGTCGCGATCCTGCTTCCGGCGGCGCTCAGGATCACCCGTGAATGGGAGCGTGCCGTGGTGCTGCGCGCCGGCAAGCTCAAGGGGATGCGCGGCCCGGGCTTGTTCTGGATCCTGCCGGTGGTCGACAGCGTGGCGGGCGTGGTCGACCTGCGCATCCGCACCATCTCGATCACCACCGAGAAGACCCTTACCCGTGACACCAGCCCGGTTGATGTTGATGCGATCGTGTTCTGGAAGGTGCACGATCCGCTGCACGCGGTGACCGCGCTGACCGATTATGCCGGCGCGGTGTCGCTGGTGTCGCAGACCAGCCTGCGCGAGGTGGTCGGGGCCACCGACCTCGGCGTGCTGCTCGAGGACCGCAGGCGGATCGACACCTGGCTGCGGGAGGCGATCGCCGAGAAGACCGCGACCTGGGGCGTCACCGTGCAGGCGGTGGAGATCCGCGACGTCACCCTGCCCGCCAACCTGCAGGATGCGATGAGCCGGCAGGCGCAGGCCGGCCGGGAGAAATCCGCCCGGGTGACGCTGGCCTCGGCCGAGCGGCAGGTGGCAATCGAGCTGGAAGAAGCGGCGCGCACCTATGATCGTTGCCCGACCGCGCTGCAACTGCTGCAGATCAACCGCATCTACGAGATGAACAAGGACCGGGGCGCCACCATCCTGCTGCCGACCGGCATGGCCGACGCGATGGCCCGCGCCCTGGCCGCGGGCAGCGGCGACAGTGGCGCGGCTCCCGCGCCGCTTGAGCCCTAGGTCGTCGATCAGGCGGGAGGCGGTGCGGCGGGCGCGGCCTGGAATGCGGCGCCGGCCGCCTCCAGCGGAGTGCGAAGCGTCAGCGACAGCGCGTGCAGCCCGGTGTTGAACTCGGCGGCCAGCACCTCGTGCACCCTCCTCGAACGCTGCACCCGGCTCAAGCCCTCGAAGGCTCCGGCCACCACCAGCATCGCGTAATGCGTCTCCCCCGCGCCGCCGGCGGCCCGCACTCCGGCGTGCCCGGCATGACGGAAGCTCTCATCCTCGATCTCGAGCTGCTCGGGCGAAAAACCCTGCTGCACCGCCGCGCGCAGCCTTTCCATTCGTCCAGCCATGGTTGTGTACTCCCGCCTTGCAGGCTCTTGCATGCCATGCCGCGGCGCGCACATAAACGGCCTGATGATGCGACGGAATACGCGACACCGGGCCTTCGATCCCGACCCGGACGCTCCGGGTCGCCTCTGCGACATGCCCGGCTGCGAGGAACAGGCGGGCTACCGCGCGCCTCGCTCGCGCGACAACCTGCAGGAATATTGGTGGTTCTGCCTGCACCATGTTCGCGACTACAACGCGCACTGGGACTTCTACAAAGGCATGAGCCCGGGCCAGATCGAGGCGCATCTGCGCGCCGATGTCTCCTGGAACCGTCCCTCATGGCGGCTGGGGCATCTCGGCGGCGGCCAGGCCGCGCAGGCGTTCGAGGACGAGCGGATCGTGGATCCGCTCGGGTTGCTGAGTGGCATGGGTGGCCGCAAGAGCCGCCAGAAGGCCACCGATCCCCGGCCGGAGGCGCTCCGTCAGCCGCTCGAGGCGCTGGGACTGTCCTGGCCGATCTCCTTGGATGAACTGAAGAGCCGCTACAAGGTTCTGGCCAGGCGTCACCATCCGGACGCCAATGGCGGCGACCGCGCGGCCGAAGAACGTCTCAAGACGATCAACGTGGCCTACACCGCGTTGCGGGCGCATCTTACGGGTGCGCGGCAAACCGGGTTTGCCGAGACGGGTTGAACAGAGATGTCGCCGCCGGTGGCAGACACCAAGGCAGACACCAAGCAGGACGAGTTCATGGATGAATTTGCCGATCTGACAGCAGCCGAAAACAAGGCGCCGCCTGGCGGGATCGGTGGTTCCGGGTTGGACAGCTCGCGCCCGGGCCTGCCGGACCGGCATGTTGCGGCACGGGAGCTGTTCGGCATCGACAGCGAGATGCAGGTGCCGGCGTTCTCGGTGCGCGGCGAGCACGTGCCTGAAATCGACACCGCCTACCGGTTCGACCGGGAAACCACGCTCGCGATCCTGGCTGGCTTTGCCTTCAACCGCCGGGTCATGATCCAGGGCTATCACGGCACCGGCAAATCGAGCCACATTGAGCAGGTCGCCGCCCGCCTGAACTGGCCGTGCATCCGGATCAACCTCGACAGCCATATCAGCCGCATCGACCTGATCGGCAAGGACGCCATCGTGCTCAAGGATGGCCAGCAAATCACCGAGTTTCGCGAGGGGCTGCTGCCCTGGGCGCTGCAGCATGCCTGCGCGCTGGTGTTCGACGAGTATGATGCGGGCCGGCCGGACGTGATGTTCGTGATCCAGCGCGTGCTTGAGGTCGAGGGGCGGCTCACCTTGCTCGACCAGAACAGGGTGATCCGGCCGCATCCCGCGTTCCGGCTGTTCGCCACCGCCAACACGGTTGGGCTGGGCGATACCACCGGGCTTTATCACGGCACCCAGCAGATCAATCAGGGCCAGATGGATCGCTGGAACATCGTCACCACGCTGAACTATCTGCCGCATGCGGAGGAAACCGCGATCGTGCTGGCCAAGATGGGCTGGGACGGCAGGGACGGCGCGTTGCGTCGGCGCGTCGAGAGCATGGTGGCACTGGCCGACCTCACCCGTGCGGGCTTCATCAACGGCGACATCTCGACGGTGATGTCGCCGCGCACGGTGCTGACGTGGGCGGAGAACACCGCGATCTTCTCCGATCTTGGCTTCGCCTTCCGGCTCACCTTCCTGAACAAGTGCGACGAGGCGGAACGGCCGACGGTCGCTGAATACTACCAGCGCTGCTTCAATGCGGAGCTGGCGACCAGCCTGGCGCCCGCAGCCGCCACGGCGCCGATGCCGCACCGCAGGTAGAGGAGTGCTGCGGTGAGCGACCGCAACGATGCCGGCGCGCGTGCGGAAGCCTTCAAGCGCGCAACCGCCGGCGCGCTTCGGGCGATCGGCGGCCGCGCCGA
>CAXUNX010000273.1:0-3613 GCA_964252545.1 uncultured Acetobacteraceae bacterium
CCAGCAGTGCGAGCCCGGCCACCGGCACGGCGACGCGGTTGAGGCGGAAGATCCACGAACGCATGGTCGAGCGGCTCCGACGGCACAGCGGAACCGACGCATGCCACGGAGTTACACTCACCACAACCGTGCTGCCCAGCAAACACGATCCAAGGTTGTTAAATAGACACGCCAACCAAGACGGGGTCTGGGGCCAAGGCCCCAGCGGAACAGGGCAGCGCCCTGTTGTTGAGTGCCTTTCGCCGCCTGTCACCCGGCCCAGGCCAGGATCGCCGATCCGATTTCGCGGAGCACGGCCTCCTGCGCCTCCATCTGCATTCCGGGCGCATCGTAGTACGCGGCCATCGCCAAAGGCGGGCGGTTCGGAGGCCGGGCGATGGCAAAGTCGTTGCAGATACCGTCGGCGGTTCCGGTGCGGTCGGCCACGGTCCAGCCGGCCGGAAAGGAGGCGCGCAGCCGCGTCTGGCCGACGATCGTGCGCATCATCCAGCGCTCGAGGCGCAGCCGTGAGGCGGGGCGCAGCGCATCGCCGAGCAGCATCGCCCGCGCCAGTCCCACAATCGCCCGAGGCGAAGTGGTGTCGAGCTCTCCCGGACCATCGTTGCTGAACGGCTCGTACCGGTCGAACCGGGTCACCCGGTCGCCGAGGGCGCGCACATAGGCGGTCAAAGCCGCAGGCCCGCCGACATGCGCGAGCAGCAGGTTGGCCGCGGCATTGTCGCTTTGTTCGAGGATCGCGGCACAGAGCGCGCCGATCGGCAGGCTGCCCGCCCCGAGATGGGCGCTGGTCACCGGCGAATGGGGCAGCAGGTCCTTCTGGCTGAACGGCAGAAGATGGGCGAGATCGTCGCGCCCGGCATCGACCCTCGCCAGGATGGCAGCCGCCAGCGGTCCCTTGAAGGTGCTGCACATCCTGAAGCGTTCATCGGCCCGGTGGCCGAGGCTCCGGCCCGAACCGGTGTCGAGAACGAACACGCCGAGGCGGCCGCCATGCCGGTTCTCGATCGCGGCGACCCACTCGGTCGCCTGCCCGCCCTCACGACCGCGTCCCAGTGCTGCGCCGGCGCAGAGCAGGGCGGGAACGCCGAGTGCCACGGAGCGTCGGGTGGGAAAGCAAGCCATCCGGTTCCGCCCCTGGTTGGCACGAACCGTAGCCGGCGGGTCCGGCCCTGCGCATGGAGGCGGGGTGACGGTCTCGTCACCCTTTCAAGGGTTCGCCGGCGCCGGGCTAGGCGCCGCCCCAGTTCATGGTCAGGCCACCATCCATGGTCCAGGTCTGGCCGGTCACGTAGTCGGCGTCGTCGGAGGCGAGAAACAATGCCAGCCTGGCGATCTCCTCGGGCTGGCCGGTGCGGTGCCACGGGATCTGCTTGACCGAGGCCTCGCGCTTGGCGGGGTCGGAGGTGCGCTCGGCGGTCATCGGCGTCTCGATCAGCCCGGGTGCGATGTTGTTGACGTTGATCCTGTCCTCCGCGAGCTCCACCGCGAGGCTGCGGGTCAGCGATCCCACCCCGGCTTTGGCCATGCCGTAGGGCGCGCTGCCGGGGGTCGGCAGGTGCTGGGCGACCGAGCTGATCGTGACGATGCGTCCCTTGCCGCCATGCTGCCGGCGCAGCCGGATGAACGCCCGGCAACAGAACAGCGGGCCCATCAGGTTGGTGCGGAGCACCAGCTCCAGGGTGGCGTCGTCGAGCTCGGCCACCGGCTGGCCGCCCATCCCCTTGCCGGCGTTGTTGACCAGGATAGAAGCGGTGCCGAGGCCGGCCGCCGCCTCGAACAGCTTGGCCACGTCGGCGGGGTCGCCCACGTCGCCCTGCGCCACCACGGCGCGGCGCCCCGCCTGCTCGACGCGCCGCCGGGTCTGCTCGGCGCCTTCCTGGTCGGTATGGTAGCCGATGCAGATGTCAGCACCGGCGGCGGCGAACAAGGCCGCCGTCGCCTGGCCGATGCCGGAATCCGCCCCGGTGATGATCGCGATCCTGCCGTCCAGCTTCATGGCGCCGCCCTCCGTTGCGGTGGCAAGGCAACGCCACCGGCCGTTGCCGGACGCAGCCGGGCCGCTCGGCTGACGCGGTGTTGAAGCCCGCGCCGATGCGGCGGGACTGTTACCAGTAGCGGCGGTAGCGGTGATGGAACCGGTCAAACGCCCAGCCGCGATGGTGCCAGTGCCGGCCGTGCCAGTAATAGTGCGGACCCGCCCAGCCGGGCGGCGGCGGGTAGGGCTGCGCGCTTGCCAGGGTGGCCGCACCGAGCGTGCCCACGATCACGCCGGCGGCCAGCAGCGACCGGCCGAGGGCGGCGAAACGAAAGCGCATCCACTTCTCTCCGTGATGATCCGGGCGCCGAAACGACCGGGGTGATGCGTGATGGCCGGCATGCCGTCCACCGAGGGTCCGGCCGGTTTCATAGCCGCACGGTTTTGAACGCTCAAGAGCCCGGAGAACGCTCCGCGCGCGCCTCGACCTGCCGTCGCGCCTCGGTGGCCAGGCGGTCCACGCGTTCGTTGTTGAGGTCGCCCGAATGGCCGCGCACCCACTGCCACGACACCTGGTGCCGCTTGGCCGCGTCCAGCACGCGTTGCCACAGATCCATGTTGGCGACCGGGTCGCCGGAGGCGTTTCGCCAGTTGCGGCGCACCCAGCCGGTCGACCAGCGGGTGACCCCGTTGCGAACATACTCGCTGTCGGTGTGCAGGGTCACCGCACAGGGACGGGTCAGCGCCTCCAGCGCCTCGGCGGCGGCGGTGAGCTCCATGCGGTTGTTGGTGGTGGCCGGGTCGCCGCCGCTCAGCTCGCGTTCGGCTTCGCCGAAGCGCAGCAGCGCGGCCCAGCCGCCGGGGCCGGGATTGGGACGGCAGCCGCCATCGGTCCAGATGGCGACCGGGGCCGGGATCGCCTGCTCAGAGGCCATAGGCGGCGGCGTCGGTGGCGGCGAGGTGGAAGCGCAGCCGGCGCAGATAATCGAGCGGGTCCTTGGGCACCACCAGGGCGCCCGGCGGATGGTGCAGCCAGTCATACAGCCGGGTGAGCAGGAAGCGCATCGCGGCCCCCTGCGCCAGCACCGGCAGTGCCGCGCGCTCGGCGGCCTGCAGCGGACGCACGCTTTCATAGCCCCGCGCCAGCAGGGCGGCCTTGGTGTGGTTGAACTGCTGCCGCTGGGCGGGGCCGGCGGGCTCGAAGCACCAGGCGTTCAGGCACACCGCGACATCAAACGCCAGCAGGTCGGTGCAGGCGAAGTAGAAGTCGATCACCCCGGACAGCGCCCGGCCCAGAAAGAACACGTTGTCCGGGAACAGGTCGGCGTGGATCTGTCCACGCGGCAGTTCCGGCGCCGACCCGGATCCCGATCCTGACCCAGCTCCAGGCCCCTGTCCGGGCCCTTGTCCGGGCCCCTGTCCGGGCCAGGCCGGCAGGATGCGCTGCATCGCCGCGTCGAGCTCGGCGATCAGCCCCGGCTGCAGCGAATCGCCCCGCGCCCGGCTGCGATCGAGTAGTGCCGGCCAGGCGTGCGGGCCGAGCGCGTTGCGGCGCCGGGGCGCGTAGCCGAGGCCCGCCACGTGCAGCCTTGCCAGCGCCTCGCCCAGCGCCCGGCAATGCTCCGGACGCACCCGGCG
>CAXUNX010000274.1:0-3600 GCA_964252545.1 uncultured Acetobacteraceae bacterium
AGCGATGTAGAACGCCGCCTCTACGCCCCGCAGCGCGGCGTCGATGCTGGCCCGCACCGCGCGTGCGCCCGGAGGCTGCGGCAGCCGGCCATCCGGCCGCAGGCAGGCCTGGTCGGCGGCACTGGCCTCAAGCGCCTTGAGCGTGGTTCTCGACGGGTTGGCAGCATCGATGCGCGCGGCCTCGGTGGTGCCAACCTCGTTCGGCCAGCCCCGTTCAAACGCGAGCGTCGCTTCCACCATGTGGGCCACGGCCGCCTTCTGAAGCAGCGCCGCGTTGCGCGGACTGTTTTGCTCCATCAACAAGCGCGCATCCCGCAGATCGTCCTCGGCCAGCCGCAACAGGTTGGCGACCGCCCGGCCGCATGCGGCGGGCTCCGGCGCTGCCCCCTGCTTGCGCTTCATCCGGCCAGCATCGGCCAGACCGTGGCAAGCACCCGGGCGAGATTGCGCCCCACCAGCCTCGATCCGGCTTCGAACTCGAACACCCCGAAGCGGTCGAGCTCGGGCAGTGCCGGCTGACCGGGCCGCTCCACCAGCGACGAGCAGCGCAGCGCCGCCGGATCCGGCATGGATGGCGGCAGCCAGCAGAACAGCGCCAGGTCCTTGCCGGGAAGATAGCGAAAGGTTCCGAGCGGCCGGAGCAACGAGGGCTCGGCCTCCAGGCCGGTTTCCTCGCGAAGCTCCCGAACCGCCGCCGCAAGCAGGGTTTCGCCCGGCTCCGCCGCTCCTTTCGGGATGTCCCAGCGCGGCGAGCGGGACGCGTGGCCCAGAAGCAGGCGGGCGCGGTCCGAAACGATCACCCCGCACGAGATCCGCTTCATTCGTGCCACCATGGCCTGTGCATCGCTCGGCGCCGACCCGCCGGCACCTCGTCCAGCACCGGCTGCGGGTGCTCGTGGTGTGCCGCCCGCTCGATGCGGCGCAGGCGCTCCATCGGGGGGCACGCCGCTTGTTCCGGCGCAGCATCGGCTGGCCTGATTGAACGCGTGATCCACGGAGTTGTGACACGCCCCGCGGGTGTTCGGACGCTGATCCGAGCGTTCCCCGCCCCGCCGCGACTGCGCCCGGCAAGCACAGCCGCCACTGCGCTTCTCATACCGAAGGGATCTACCGATGTACTACCATGACAAGCGACTGCAATGGCCGGTCGAGGTGCAAACGCCGGACCCGTTGTTTGCGCGCCAGCTGCAACAAGCAATCGGCGGGGTCGAGGGCGAGATCCGGGTCTGCATGCAATATTTCTTTCAGGGCTGGGGCGCGCGTGGGCCGACCACGAAGTATCGCGACATGCTGCTGCACACCGCAACCGAGGAGATCGGCCATATCGAGATGCTCGCCACCGCGGTGGCGCTCAACCTCGACCATGCGCCCCTGACCATGCAGGAAACCGCCGCGGCGGCGCATCCGGTGGTCAATGCGGTGATGGGGGGCGAGCGCCCGCGACACGTGGTTGAAGGCATGCTGCAGCGGCACGTGCTGTCGACCGGGCTTGCGGCCTACCCGGCGAACTCGGACGGCGTGCCGTTCAACATGTCGCACATCTATGCCAGCGGCAACCTTGCCGCGGACATGTACGCCAACGTCGCCGCCGAATCGAGCGGCCGGGTGCTGGCGGTGCGGCTGTTCAACGCGACCAAGGATCCCGGCATGAAGAAGATGCTGTCGTTCATGATCGCGCGCGACACCATGCACCAGCAGCAATGGCTGGCGGTGGTCGAGGAGCTGGGCGGCCTCAAGGCCGCGCTGCCGATCCCCAACAGCTTCCCCCAGAGCGAGGAGACGCAGGAGTTCAGCTACGCGTTCTTCGCCACCGCGGCCGACGGCACGCCGCCGGCTCCCGCACCCTGGAACAGCGGCCCGTCCCTGGACGGCAAGGGAGAATACAGCGTGTTCCAGAACAAGCCGCTGGCGAGGAGCCCGTGCTCGGGCCGGCCCGCGAAGGCAGCGGCGCCCAGTCCGAGCAGATCGGCAAGGTGTAGCAGCCGGCAGGGGAGGGGGTGCCATCCGGGGCACCCCCTGTTCCCGGCCGGCAACCCTCCGGTGGCGATGCGCGGGCCTCAGCCGGCGAGCTTGCCGGGGAACCAAAACAACCAGGATCTTGCTGATGCCGGTTTGCTCGGCGATGCGTGGGCCCGGACAATAGGGCCTGCCGGCCGAAGCCGAAGCCGCCGCCCGTGAAACCCAGCGTTTCCTAAACGCGTCCCGGCGGCTACCACCGGCGATGCAACCGCACGACGGTGCGAACCGAGCCGGACGCCGCCTATGCCCTCCCTGATCGCCACCCTGACCATGAACCCGACCATCGATCTCGCCGCCCAGGCGACCCGGGTGCGGCCGACCCACAAGCTGCGCACCTTCGCCGAGCGGCAGGATCCGGGCGGCGGCGGCGTCAACGTGGCCAGCGTCATCCATGCGCTCGGCGGCCGCTCGCTGGCGGTGATCCTGTCCGGCGGATCCACCGGACGGCTGCTGGAGGAGCTGCTGGGCGAGGCCGGGATGGCCTGCCGGGCGGTGCCGATCGCCGGCCGCACCCGCACCAGCCACACCGTGACCGATGCCTCCAACGGCCACGAGTTCCGCTTCATCGCCCAGGGCCCGACGGTGGGCGAGGCCGAATGGACCCAGATCCTCGATGCGGTGGCGGAGGTCGAGGCCGACTGGCTGGTGGCGAGCGGCAGCCTGCCGCCCGGGGTTCCGGAGGATTTCTACGCCCGGCTCGGCCGGGTCGCCGTGCAGCGCGGCATCCGCTTCGTGCTCGACACGTCCGGACCGGCGTTGCGCGCCGGGCTCGCAGCCGGAAAGGTCGAGCTGGTCAAGTCGAGCCTCACCGAGCTCGAAAGCGTGGCCGGGCGCAAGCTGCCGAGCGAGACGGCGCAGGAGGCGGCGGCGCGCGACATCGTCCAACAGGGCTGGGCGCGGCTGGTGGCGCTCACCCTCGGCGAGCGTGGGGCGCTGCTGGTCTCCGAGGCCGGCGCGCTGCGGCTGCCGGCGCTCGACGTGGTGGTGAACGGCACCGTCGGCGCCGGCGACAGCTTCTTGGCCGGGATGGTGATGGCGCTCGCCGAGGGCCGCGGCGACCAGGACGCCTTCGCCTGGGGTGTTGCGGCCGGTGCCGCAGCGGTGACGGTTCCCGGAACCGCGCATCCCGAACGCAACACCGTGGAACGGCTGCGCGGCCTGATCCTGGTCGCGCCCAGCTCCTGAGCCGCGCCGAGCTCGCCACGCCCGGGGAAGGGGGGGCGGCCCTCAGAAGGCGGCACCCTGTCCCAGGGTCCGGAGCAGCCGCGCCTGGGTTTGCAGCAGCAGCGGATCGTCCACCGCGCGCGGGACCGATCCCGCCACCGCAACCGGGGCCGACAGCCGCGCCGGCTCTCCGGACAGCACCACCAGATGGTGGCCGAGCCGGCAGGCCTCCAGCGGGTCGTGGGTGATCAGCAGCACCGTGCGTCCTCCCAGCAGTTCCGCAGCCAGGTCCTGGATCTGCTTGCGGGTGAAGCTGTCCAGCGCCGAGAACGGCTCGTCCATCAGCACCACCGGGCGATCCTCGTACAAGGTGCGGGCGATCGCCCCGCGCTGGCGCATGCCGCCGGACAAGGTGGC
>CAXUNX010000275.1:0-3592 GCA_964252545.1 uncultured Acetobacteraceae bacterium
AACGCTGGCCGGCGGCCTGCGCAGGCGGCAACGGCGCGTCGCCGACCCGGAACTGCAGCCCCGCGAGGCGGTCGAGCCGGTGCTGATCCTCGGCATGAACGCGGTCGGCCGCACGGTGGCGGACGCCCTGCACGAGTTCGGGATCGGCTTTAGCGCGCTGGAGCACGAGCCGCGCCGCCTGCGCGAGGCCCTGGCGGACGGCTACCCGGTGGCGTTCGGCGACATCGGCGATGCCCGGATCTGGGAGCCGGTGTCGCTCGGCGAGCGCCGGGTGAGCGTGTGGTCGAGTCCGGATTTCGAGACCGCAAGTGAGATCATTGCGGCGTCGCAGGCGCGCTATCCGGGCCTTCGTCGCTTCGTCGCGGTGCAGGACGAGGCGGACGCAACACGGTTCCGCGCGCTCGGCATCACCCCGGTCGCCGGCCGCAGCCTTCCGGCCGGACTCGACCTCGCGGAAGCGGTTCTGGCGCACCTGGCCGCTGATCCGAGCCTCGTTGCGCGCTGGCGATCCCGTCAGCAGCAGCGGGTTTCCGGCACCGCCGGCACTCCGTTGACCGCGGCCTGAGCGCATGCGACGTCAGCCTCGCGAATCGAGGGGCTGGCAGCGATCGCCCATACGCGAGCGTCCACCTCCAAGCTGGGCGCCCGGTTTTTGTTTTGGTGGACACGATGACGAGCCCGGTCACGATCATCGGCGCGGGGCTTGGCGGCCTCGTCCTGGCACGCATCCTCCACCTCAACGGCGTGGCAGCGACGATCTTCGAGGCCGAACCCTCGGCGGAGGCTCGGGCGCAGGGCGGACAGCTCGATATCCACCAGGACACCGGGCAGGCGGCGCTTGAGGCAGCCGGCCTCACCGATGCGTTCCGCGCGATCATCCACGAGGGCGCGGAGGCGACGCGGGTGGTCGACCAGCACGGCTCGCTACTGCTCGATCTGCCTGATGAGCGCGGGCGGCCCGAGGTGCTTCGAGGCGACCTGCGGCGGATCCTGCTCGACTCGCTGCCTGCGGACACGGTGCGGTGGGGATGCAAGCTCACCGCAGTCTCGGTGCTCGGCGGCGGCCGGCATGAGCTGCGGTTCGCGGATGGACCGAACGTCCAAACCGGGTTGCTCGTTGGTGCCGACGGCGCCTGGTCGAAGGTCCGGCCGCTGCTTTCGGACGCGACACCCGGCTATGTCGGCACGGCCTTCATCGAGACCACCCTGCACGACGTCGACACGCGGCACCGGAAGGCGGCGACGCGGTCGGCGGGGGTGCCATGTTCGCGCTGGCGCCGGGCAAGGGCATCGTCGCGCATCGTGAGGCGGGGCGCGTTGTTCACGCCTATGTCGAGCTGAACCGCTCCGCCGAGTGGATCGCCGGCATCGACTTCAGCGACCCGGGCGCTGCATCCGGCGAAGGCGCGAACCTGGCGATGTTCGACGGCGCCGAGCTCGGACATGCGATCAGCAGGCACCCCGACCATATCGAGGCGGCGCTCGCCGTCTTTGAGCAGGCGATGTTCCGCCGCAGCGCGCTGCAAGCCGCAGACGCGCACCTGATGCTCGGGCTCTGCCTCGACGAGCGTGCCCCGTTCGGGCTGATCGAGTTCTTCAACGGCGCCCTCGGGAAATAACAACCCGCCGCGCGCCGCAGCACGGATCAGCCCAGGTGGCTCACGTTCAAGGCTTGGTGTGTTGGCGGGTGACTAGACACGGAACACGTAGGTCTTGCTGCCGTCGCGCTCGATGTCGGGCGGGAAGGATGCGTGCTTCTCGGCGTAGTACGTCGCCCGATGGTCGCCGTCCGCGGCCAGGTTGTAGGTGAGATAAAGGATGCGGCGCGGCTTGTTGGTGAAGTTCGGCTTGGAGGCGTGCGGCGCGAAGCTGTCGAAGAAGATCACGTCGCCCGGCGCCGTGGGCACCGGCTGCAGCTCGAGCCCGGTCTCGTCGAGCGGGCTCCATTCGGCGCCGATCAAGCCCTCCCGGTGCCGGCCGCGCACCATCTCGAGGCAGCCATTCTCGAGTGTCGCCGGGTCGATCGTCACCAGGGCGGTGACGAACAGCGGCGCGTAGCGCGCCCATCCGGCCTGCTGATCCTGGTGCGCCTTGAAGCCGGGGCCGCCCGGCATCTTGAAGTTGATCTTCTCCTTGAACAACAGCACCGGGCCGCCCATCAGCGCCGCGGTCCAGCCGACAAGGCTGCCGTCGCGGATCATCGCGTCGAAGCCAGGATGGGTGGGGCAGAAATTCTCGATCCGCTGGATCACTTGCCGTCCGGGCTCGGTGAGGCTGTTCTCGCGATACACCCAGTGCCGGCCGGGCTGCTCTGGGGCCTGCTCCAGCTCGGTGGTCCAGCGCAGCAGCTCGGCCACCTGCGCCTCGTCGAAGAACCCGGGCACCACCACGAAGCCGTCCTCGGCCATGCGCCGGCATTCAATTGCGGTCGGCAGCCGCGCCGAGGCGGCAGCGGCTTGCTTCATCGCGGCGCTCATGCCGAAAGCGTCCGCAGCAGGCCGCGCGCCTTGGCGACGTCCTCGGGGAAGTCGATCTCGGTCCAGGGCAGTCCGCTGATATCCTCGAACCCGAACCGGCCGGGCAGGCTTGCCATGATCATGTCGCGTATCGGCTCCTCATATTCGGTGTTGCGGCGGCCCGACAACACATACGCCTCGGCGCGCCCGGCAAGCTCCGCGGCAGTTTCCGGCGAGAACCGGAAGAAGCCCACCGATTCGCCGTGCCAATCGTGCGCTTCCGTGGGCTGCTTGCGGAAATCGACGATCCGGCCGGCCCGGACGCACAGCTTCACCGGCTCGTCGCCCGGTTCGATCTCGCGGTCCAGCAGCAGGCAGTCGGGGATGGCGCTTCGAAGCAGGCGCTCCAGCAGGCGGTGATCGTAGAGCACGTCGGCGTCCATCAGCAACACCGGAGCGCCCGCCCGAAGCAGCCCGCGCGCGGCCCAAAGCGAGACCACGCTGCCCTCGCGGAAATCGGAGTTCTCGATAACGGCGATGCTGCCGCCAGCATCGATCTCCCGCAGCGCGGTCCTGATCCGCTCCGCCTGGAAGCCGAGCACCAGCGTGATCCGGCCGATCCCCGCCCCGCGCAGCAAGGCCACGTGCCTTGCCAGCAGGCTAGTTCCACCCAAGCTCAGCATGATCTTCGGCAGCGCCGCCTCGCCGGCAGCTCCCCCGTGCAGGCGCCGGCCGATGCCGGCTGCGAGGATCACGGCCTGCACCGGCCGGTCGGCACCAACTTCGCCTGCCATCACACCGCTTCCCAGAGGAACTCCACACGCCTGCCCATCGGCCGCGCGGCAATCTGGCCGCCGTTCAATCGGTCGTCAACGCAGCCGCGCGGCGCCGGCAGGCGGCCAGCAGCGCCGGCACGAACACCAGCGGCGCGGCCAGCGTGCAGGCGAGGCTCAGCAGCAGCAGCCTGCCCATGCTGGCCGTGCCGGGATGGCGCGACAAGGCCAGCGACCCGAACGCGGTGGAGGTGGTCAGGGCGGAGAACAGCACCGCGCGCGCGGTGGGCGACCCCAACGGCGCCACCCGTCCGGCGCGCCAGTTCATCACGAAGTAGACGTTGAACGAGACGCCAACTCCGA
>CAXUNX010000276.1:0-3569 GCA_964252545.1 uncultured Acetobacteraceae bacterium
GCTGCGCGTCGCGGCGCTGGCGGGGCTGCCATCGCCGGCCGAGACCTGCTTCGGCCTGATCGTCGCGGGCGCGCTGTCGCGGGCCGCCATCGTGCTGCTGCTGGTGCTGCTGCCGCCGGCGCGCCCGGACGGCGTCGCCGCCAGCCTGCATCCGGTTCCACGCCGGCCGGCGCTGCTCGGCTGGGCGCTGGCGCTGGCGCTGGACGCAGCCTTGCTTCGGGGCTGGGCGATGCTTGCGGCACCAGCCTGCGGCGTGCTCGCCACGCTGCTGCTGGCCCAGCTGTCGCGCCGGCAGATCGGCGGGCATACCGGCGACGTGCTCGGCGCCTGCTCCGTGGTGGTGGAATGCGTCGTGCTGAGCGTCCTGTTCAGCGCCGCAGCCGGATGACCTGCACGCCGCCCGGCGGCATCGGTCGGGCAAGCAGATCGGGATCGCCGCCGGGATCGTGCAGCAGCGTCGGCAGCAATCGAAGCGGGCCTCCATGCGCCACCACGATGCAGGCCTCCGCCCGGTGCAGCAGCATCCCGGCAAAGCTGCGGCTGCGCGCGATCAGGGCATCGCCGGTTTCTCCCCCCGGGGCCGCGAAGGCGCGCGGGTCAGCGGCCCAGCGGTCGAGCTCGGTGCGGCAGAGCTGATCCCAGCGGCAGCCCTCCCAGCGGCCGAAATCCAGCTCCAGCAGGCGGGCGTCGCACCTGGTTGGCAGCCCGAGCCTGGCTGCGAGCGCTTCCGCAGGAGCCGCGCAACGAACCGAAGGCGAGCTCCAAACGGTCACCGCAGCGAGGCTCGCCAGCCGTTCGGCAAGCTTCGGCAACCACGCGCGCCATCCGGGCGCCAGTGGCACCTCGCTCCGGCCGTAGCAGGTGCCCGCCTCCACCGCGACCGGCGGGTGACGCAGCAGGCCAACCTGGTAGGACGTTATTGCACGATTGATCGTGTGTGATATGACGACGTCCCCTGATCGCGGTGGTTTTGATGGATGGCTCGCATTCGACGCGTAGACGCCGGCGGCTGATCGAGGCCTTCCTGGCTCTGCTGGTGCTTTGCGGCGTTTCCGTGGCGTTGCTCGGGGAGGGCCGCCACCCGCTGGTGCTTTCCGGCGGGCTGCTGTCGGGCGAAGGCCAGCTCCGCTGAGAAAGGCCGCGTCTCCAGCCGGTTGCCTGCTGATCCCGTAGCTGTTGCGGCCCGCGCAGGGCTCTTGCGCGCCTCCGAGCCTGTGCAAGTCCTGCGACGCATGACACGTTGGGCGACAGAGGCTAGCTAATGGCCCAGAACCGTTATGTCCGGGAGTGGCACCATGAGTTCGGGGTCCGTGTTTCACGTCAAGCCGTCGCTGGCCGCGTCGGCGCGCATCACCCACGCGCAGCACAGCGTGCTCAGCAACCACGCCACTCAGGAACCGGACGGCTTCTGGCTGGAGGAGGCGAGGCAGCTCGACTGGATCCGGTTCCCGACCATCGCCGGCGGCGGCAGCTTCGATGGCGATGGCAAGATCTCCTGGTTCGCGGACGGCCAGCTGAACGTCTCGGTGAACTGTCTCGATCGTCACCTGCGCGAGCGGAGTCGCCAGCCGGCGCTGCTGTGGCAGGGAGAGGCCGAGGATGACACCCGCGTCCTGACCTACGGCGAATTGCACCGGGAGGTGTGCCGGCTTGCCAACGGGCTGCGCGCGCTCGGCGTCGGCAAGGGCGACCGGGTCGCGATCTACCTGCCGATGGTGCTTGAGGGCGCGGTCGCGATGCTCGCCTGCGCGCGGATCGGCGCGGTTCACGTGGTGATGTTCGCGGGCCTGTCGCCCGGCAGCATCGCCGACCGCATCAACGACTGCGCGGCGAGGCTGGTGATCACCGCCGACGAAGGCAGGCGGGCCGGAAAGCGGATCGCCCTCAAGCAAGCCATCGACACCGCGCTCTCGTCGCAGCCCGACGGCCCGGTCGAGCATGTGCTGGTGCTTCGCGTCACCGGTGCGCCGGTGGCGATGCAGCAGAACCGCGACCTCGACTACGCGGAGCTGGTTTCCACCCAGCCCGAGGCGTGCCAGCCGGAGACCATGGGCGCCGAGGATCCGTTTATGCTGCTCTACACCTCGGGCAGCACCGGCAAGCCCAAGGGCGTGCTGCACACCACCGCAGGCTACCTGCTCTGGGCCCGCTTCACCCACGCGGCGGTGTTCGACTACCAGGCGCCGGAAGTGTTCTGGTGCACGGCCGACATCGGCTGGGTCACCGGCCACAACTACACCGTCTACGGGCCGCTCGCCAACGGCGGCACCAGCCTGATCTTCGAGGGAACCCCGTCATGGCCGCAGCCCGGCCGCTGGTGGCGGATCATCGACAAGTACCAGGTTGCCACCTTCTACACGGCGCCCACCGCGATCCGGGCGCTGATGCGAGAAGATCCCGCCCATCTCGGCGCCACGTCGCGCCAGTCGCTGCGGATCCTCGGCAGTGTCGGCGAGCCGATCAATCCGGAAGCCTGGCTCTGGTTCTACCGCGAGGTCGGCGCCGAGCGCTGCCCGGTGCTGGACACCTGGTGGCAGACCGAGACCGGCGGCATCATGATCGCGCCGCTGCCGGGAGCGATCGCCCAGAAGCCGGGTTCGGCGACCTTGCCGCTGCCCGGCGTCTGCCCGGTGCTGGTTGACGAGAAGGGCGCGGTGCTGGAGGGAGAGGCCGAGGGCATGCTCTGCATCGATCGCTCCTGGCCGGGCCAGGCGCGCACCATCTGGGGCGACCATGCGCGCTTCATCCAGACCTATTTCAGCAGCTTCCCCGGGCTCTATTTCTCCGGCGACGGCGCCCGGCGCGACTCCGATGGCTACTATTGGATCACCGGCCGGGTCGACGACGTGATCAACGTGTCAGGCCACCGGATCGGCAGCGCCGAGGTCGAGGCAGCGTTCGATGCGCATGACGACGTGGCGGAGTCCGCGGTGATCGGCGTGCCGCACGACGTCAAGGGGCAGGCGCTGTTCGCGTTCGTGGTGCTGAAAGCGGCCGGCGGGGGGCGCACCGGCCTGGAGGCGGATCTCGCCCGGCATGTGGGCCAGGTGCTTGGCCGTTATGCCGCCCCAGACACAGTTGTGATCGCACCTGACCTTCCAAAGACGCGTTCCGGAAAAATAATGAGACGCATCCTGCGGAAGATTGCAACAAAACAGACCGACGAACTCGGCGACACCACGACCCTGGCCGACCCGGCCGTGGTGCAGGCCCTGATCGAACGGGTGGAGGAACGGTCCTGAGCACAACCATAGACGACCCGCTGGCTCCAAAGGCGATCGAGCATCCGGCGGGAACCATCCGAACCGCGGTCCCGGCCCGGCTTGACCGATTGCCGTGGAGCCGCTTCCACATGCTGGTGGTGGTGGCCCTCGGCATCACCTGGATCCTGGACGGCCTCGAGGTCACCATCGTGGGATCGATCGGCCCGATCCTGCAGCAGCACAACACGCTGGCGCTGACGCCGGCCAACATCGGCAGCTCGGCTTCGCTCTATGTGGTCGGCACGGTGGTCGGCGCGCTGATCTTCGGCTGGCTGACCGACAAGGTCGGGCGCAAGGCGATCTTCA
>CAXUNX010000277.1:0-3522 GCA_964252545.1 uncultured Acetobacteraceae bacterium
GGCCCGAGACGGCCGACATCGGTTGCCAGGTAGTGGGCCGTAAAGCCCTGGAACGTTGCGGCGGCGGCGAGCGATAGCGGCACCGCGGGCGGCACGCGCACGAGCTGCCACGCCGGCACCACGGCGAATTCGGCGTGGCTGCTCCAGACCAGGCAGTAGGCCACCCGGTCGCCGGGGCAGAACCCGGTCACGCCTGCACCGACCCGCTGCACCGTTCCAGCCCCTTCCATGCCGATGGTGGTCGGCAATCGCACCGGATAGGTCCGCGAGTTCGCGAACACGCCCTTGCGCGTTCCCACGTCCATCACGTTGATCCCGGCATGGGTCATCCGCACCAGCACCTCGCCCGCGCCGGGATCGGGCACCGGGATCTGCTGGAGCCGGAGCACCTCCGGTCCGCCATACTGCTCGATGCGGACGGCCTTCATGTCGTTGTCCTTCCCTGCGGAGCAGGGCAGGACCTGCTCGATTTCGTGTCGAGCGCCAAGAAGGCGCGGATCGACGATACGATCGAGCGGATCATCGGGGCGTTTGACCTTCATGCCCAACTGCCGGTCCGCTTCGATGCGATGTCGTTCGGAACATAAAAGAAAATGATGCTTTGCGCCGCCGCCGTCGGCGCGTCACGGGTGCTGCTGCTGAACGAGCCGGGCAACGGGATCGATTTCGGCTCCAGGCTGCGCCTGGAGGAGATGATCCGCGCATGGTGCAGGGAGCACTTGGTCCTGGTCCCGACCCACGACGATGAGTTCGCGGCCGCGGTCGCCGCCCGCTCGATCTCGATGCAGGCGCCGATCTCGGGACGGGACCGTTCGCTGCCGCGCGCGCCGGACGCGCCCCGAAGCCGGCCGGGCAGCGGCAGCGTGAGGCGCCGCTAGACCATGTCTAGCCGTCGGCGTCGCCGAGCAGGTCGGCGGTAAGCCGGATGGTCGCCATCATGCCGGCGGCGGCCAGCAAGCCCGCGGCCCGGTTGGGGAGACGCCAAAGCGAACGAAAGCCGCGACGCAGGATCAAGGGCATGACGACGCCACCATCAGCGGGACCGAGGCGGTCATGGTGGCGCGCATCGGTTAAGGAAGGGTGAACGCCAGCACCGCCGAGCGGGGCGTGGTGTCGTCAGCGCGCCGGGAACAGCCTGGCGGCTTCAATCCCCGTCGGTGTTCGCCGCGTCGAGCGGGGACGGGCCAAGCTCCGCCAGGAGCTCGCCCATCCGTGCATAGGCCTTGTTGCGGTAGGCGATCAGCCTGGACGCCATGTCCGGGTCGAAGTTGCCATAGAACCCGGCGCCGTTCTTGACGCCGTGCTTGCCGTCCGCCACCAGCGACTTCAGCAGCTGCGGCGTCTTCATCCGCTCGCCGAACGCCTGTTCGAGCGTCTCGAAGCTGTTCGCATAGACGTCGAGCCCGGCCATGTCGGCGATGGCGAACGGACCAAAGAACGGAAGCCGGAAGCCGAAGGTGGAGCGGACGATGGTATCGACGTCCTGCGCCGTGGCGATGCCTTCCTCGACGATCGCGTTCGCCTCCTTCAGCAGCATGTATTGCAGCCGGTTGAGCACGAAGCCGGGCACGTCGGCCACCTCGGCGCTCAGGCGCCTGGCGCGCCGGAGCATGTGCTTGATCACCGGGATCACCGCCGGATCGGTGTCCTTGCCCGAAACCAGCTCGACTCCGGGGATGAACGGCGCCGGGTTGCTGAAATGAACGGTCAGGAAGCGCGCTGGGTGGCTGACCGCCGGCGCCAGCGTATGCACCGGCAGCGTCGAGGTGTTGGTGCCGATGATCGCCTCCGGCCGGGCCGAGGCGCTGATCCGCCTGAGCACGTCGTGCTTGATCGCGGGGATCTCCGGCACCGCCTCCTCGATGAAGTCGACGCCCGCGGCCGCCTCCTCGATCGATCCGGCGGTCCTGAGGTTCGCCTCGATCGCCTCCGTGGAGCCCGGCGGGAACAGGCCCTGCGCCTCGAACTCGGCCGCCTCGCGCAAGAGGCGGTCGAACGCCCGCGCGGTCGCATCCGGCGACACGTCGGCAAGCGACACCTTCATGCCGGCCGCGGCGAGCGACTGGGCGATGCCGCCGCCCATGTACCCTGCCCCGATCACCGCCACCGTCTCGATTGTCGTGATCATGCCATCAACTCCAGATCCAGCACTGCGCCTACAAGGATTCGGTTTCGGCCGCTTCAGCCAGCACCTGATGCAGCGCATCAAGGCTGTGGGCGAAACGGCCGAGGAACAGCCCGTCCACCGACTGCTTCAGCGCTCGGAGCAGGCCGGGCCCGGCGCTGCCGCCATAGATCAGGCGGGTGTTCGGCCGGCCCGCGAGCGCCGCGCGCAGGCCGGTGGCGACCGCGATGATGAAATCGGTCGGAGCGGGTGCGTCCGCGCCGATCGCCCATACCGGCTCCCAGGCCACCACCAGGCCGGCTGCCGGTTCGATGTTCGCGGTGGCCGCGGCGAACTGCCGGATGCATTCAGCTACCGACGCGTCCGGATCCAGGCGAACGGCCTCGCCGATGCACAGCACCGGCACCAGCCCGGCCCGCGCGCACGCGGTGACCTTGTCGCAGACGATCCGGTCGGTTTCGCCGAAGATCCGCCTGCGTTCAGCATGCCCGACCTCGACATAGCGGCACCCGGCCTCGGCCAGCATCGGTGCCGACACCTCGCCGGTAAAGGCGCCGCAATCCTCCCAGAACACGTCCTGGGCACCAAGCGCCACCCCGGTTCCCGCCAGCACCGCGCGCGCGTCGGCCAGCGACAGGAAGCTCGGGATCACGAACAGCTCGACGCCGGCGGGCAGCCCGGTCCCGGCCAGCGCCCGGAGCTGCTCCATCCAGTCCCGCGTGCGGGCCAGCCCCATATACATCTTGAGGCTGACCCCGACGACGCGACGGGGCATGATCACCGGCGGAAACATCGGCATGGGCGCCGCTCAGGCGTCCGCTCGCGACCCGGTCTCGTAGCCGGCGATCGCGGCCACCTTGGGCGCCGAGGAGGATTGCGGATCGAACCGGTGCTTCAGCCACTCCTGAGCCAACGCCCGGGCCAGTTCCAGCCCGATCACCCGCTCGCCGAAGCAGAGCACCTGCGCGTCGTTGCTGAGCACCGCGCGCTGCACCGAATACACGTCGTGCGCGGTGACGGCGCGGATGCCCGGCACCTTGTTGGCGCTGATCGCCACACCCAAACCGGTGCCGCAGATCAGCAACGCACGGTCGGCTGCGCCATCCGCCACCATGCGGGCGGCGCGCACCGCGATGTGCGGGTAGGCGGTGGTGTCGTCGGCCACGACGCCCACATCGACCACCTCCGACACCATCGGGTGCTTCTGCAGGTCGGCCCTCAGCGCGTCGCGGAAGCGGGTGCCGGCCTCGTCGCAGCCGATGACGATGCGTAACGGGTTGCTCATGGTTGGTGCTCCTCAAACATCCAAGGCCGCCTGTGCTGCCAGCGCGAACGAGACCGCGCCCGCGTCGCGATGGCCCCGGCTGCGCTCGGCGTGCGGACGCGCGCGGCCGATG
>CAXUNX010000278.1:0-3518 GCA_964252545.1 uncultured Acetobacteraceae bacterium
TGGGCGATCCGGGTATCGCGCACGATGCTGCGGCCATTCACCAGCATACGCGCCGATGCGCTCGGACTGCCGCGGGCACCGACGCCGGCGCTCTCGAACGAGCCCGGGCTGGCACTCCTGCTGGCGGACGGCCGCCGGTTGCAGCCGCGCTGGCAGGGCGGCGGGCGATACTTCTTCCAGCTTCCCGACGGAGCACGCGCCGCATGGCTGCTCTCGCGCGCGGCGCGTCCGTCGGAGAGTGTCGGCGCGTTTGTTGATGACCGCCGGCTGCTTGGTGTCGCCGTGAGCCAGATCACGTTATGGAACGGCCTCGCCGAGCGCGTGCTGCGAGCAGGTGAACTGGTTGGCGCCGGCTGGCACGCGATCGAGTGCGGCCAGGCGGCCGGGTGCTGGACCGATGGCAGGGCAGCGCTGTCTCTGCCGGCGGCGTCGGGCGCCGAGAGCTTCCTTGAAGTGCGGGTTGCGAGCGTCATGGACTACCCGGACGCGCAGCCCGGCACCGAACTCCTGGTCGCCTGAGAACCGGAGGCCGCCGGAGTTCCGGGCTGCCGTTATCCGCCAGTTGAGGCCGGCTGCTTGACGCCGAGGCCGATCGGCTCCAGCCTGCGTCCGCCAGACGGCCGGACGGTCGCTGCCGCCATGCCGGGCTGCCGGCGGCGCGGTGGAGGAAAGTCCGGGCTCCACGAGAGGACGGTGCCGGCTAACGGCCGGCGGGGGCGACCCTAGGGAAAGTGCCACAGAAAACAAACCGCCTGCACGTGGGCTGAGCGATCAACCGCCTGCAGGCAAGGGTGAAACGGTGCGGCAAGAGCGCACCGCGCTTCCGGCAACGGCGGCGGCAGGGCAAACCCCACCGGGAGCAAGACCGAATAGGGGCGGCGGCGCGTTCCGCAAGGAAGCCGCGCCAGAGGTCTCCCGCCTCGCCGCCCGGGTTGGTCGCGCGAGGCGCGCAGCGATGCGCGTCCCAGAGGAATGACCGTCCCGCACCGCCCGGCGCAGCCGGGTGGCGCGGACAGAACCCGGCTTACAGGCCGTCTGGCATCCAGGCCGCGACTCCGCCGCTGCCTCCGGTTCATCTCGCCGGCGAACCGAGTGAGTGCTCCTTCGAGGTGTCGCGCCAAACAGAACAAAGCAAGAACTGTTGTTTCGCTTTGTCTTTATTTCAAGCTTCTGTTGAGCAGTTCGATCAACGCCGCGAAGACTGTGCCCGGTGCCGCGGATTGCGGCTCCATACCTGCGCAAGTCACGGGATTTTCTTGCTTTCTTGTTTGACCGCCCAGGTTTTCCCATGATATCCCATGGCTACCCACAAGCCCCGTTCGCGGTTCATCCGGCACAAGCCACGCGCCCATCCCGCGCGCGACAGTCAGGGAGCATCGCCGCGCATGAGCGTGTTCCTCGGCACCCACCAGAACCGCCTCGATGCCAAGGGCCGCGTTTCGATCCCGGCCGGCTTCCGTGCGGCGTTGCGCGCCAGGGCACCGGAGGCCGGTGCTGAGGCCGGGCCGGTCCATGTCATCCTGCGTCCGTCGCACAAGCATCCCTGCATCGAGGCCTGGCCGCCGGACGCGTTCGCAGCCCTGGCGCGCCCGCTCGACCGGCTGGAGATGTTTTCCGAGGACCATGACGACCTCTCGGCCGCCTTGTACGCGGACGCCTATCCGACCGACGCCGACAAGGAAGGCCGCATCATGCTGCCGGAGATCCTCGCCTCGCATGCGGGGCTGTCCGACTCGGTGGCGTTCATGGGGCTTGGCCACATCTTCCAGATCTGGGAGCCGAAGGCCGCCGAGCGGCGCCGCGGCGAAGCCCGCGCCCGGGCGCGCGCCGTGAGCCTGCCTGCGGAGCGGGCGTCATGATCTCGAATGCACGAGCGCGCCAGGGGGCTGCAGGGCACGGGGCTGTAGGGCACGGGGCTGCAGGGCATGGGGCAGCAGGGCATGGGCAGGCGGGTGGCGCCGGATCCGGCGACGCAGCACATCACCCGGTGATGCTCGCCGAGGTGCTGAGCTGCCTGCAGCCGCGCGACGGCGGGATCTATCTCGACGGCACCTTCGGTGGCGGCGGCTATGCGCGTGCGATCCTGGCACAGGCACGCTGCACGCTCTGGGCGATCGACCGTGATCCGCAGGCGGTGGCGCGCGGCGAGGCGTTGTCGGCCGAGCTTTCGCGCGCCGACCACGAGACCCGCCTGCAGCTGATCGAAGGCGGTTTCGGCGACATGCTGGCACTGCTCGCCGAGCGCGGGGTGGCGCGGCTGGACGGCGTGGTGCTCGATCTCGGCGTTTCCTCGTTTCAGCTCGACTCGCCCGAGCGGGGCTTCTCGTTTCGCGCCGACGGGCCGCTGGACATGCGCATGAGCGGCCATGGACAAAGTGCGGCCGATCTCGTCAACAGCCTGGCCGAGACGGAACTTGCCGACCTGATCTACAGGTTCGGCGAGGAACGGCTGTCGAGACGGATCGCCCGCGCCATCGTGGCGGCGCGTGCTGCGGCTCCGATCGAGACCACGTTGCAGTTGGCCGGCATCATCCGGGGGGTGGTTCCACCGGATCGTTCGGGGCGGCTTGATCCGGCAACCCGCTCGTTCCAGGCCCTGAGGATCCAGGTCAATGACGAGCTCGGCGAGATCGAGCGCGGCCTTTCGGGAGCGGCGGCGCTGCTGTCGCCGGGTGGCAGGCTGGTGGTGGTCTCGTTCCATTCGCTGGAAGACCGCATCGTCAAGCGTTTCATGATCGAGGCGGCAGGAAGAACCCCCTCTCCGTCGCGTCATGATCCGCGCCGGCTTGTGATAAGCCGTTTCGCTGGCGTTAACTTCCGGCTATTGGAGAACAAGGCGCTGCGACCGAGTCCGGCCGAAACCGGCAGCAATCCGCGTGCACGCAGCGCCAGGCTGCGCGTCCTGGAACGTCTCTCTGCACAACACAATTCTTCCAAAACGATACCGCCTGCAGGAAGCTTCGCATGATCCGCCCATTCACCGCCATTTGCGTCGTGCTTGCCGGCGTCTCGGGGATGTATCTCTACACCGAGAAGCACCGCACCACGGTGCTTGATCAGCAGATCTCGAGAACCGTCGAGCAGACCCAGCACATACGCGAGCGCACCGCGATGCTGCGCGCCGAGTGGACGCTGCTGAACCAGCCGGACCGGCTGCAGTCGCTGGCCACCCGCTTCCTGCCGCAGCTGCATCCGATGGCGCCCACGCAGTTCGTGCAGATGGCGTCCCTGGCCGACCGCCTGCCGCAGGTGGCGCCGCCGCTTGTGGTGAGCGACGCGGCAATCAGCCCCGACCGACCCTCGGCGCAGCCCTCGGTGGCGCCGCTGCAGGTCATGGCGCGCACCATGCTGCCGGCAAGCAGCCTGTCCTCCGAACCGGAGCCGGGTGCTTCGCCTGACGCGGCGGCGGATACCGCCATGTCGGCCGCCGCCCCGTCGTCTGCCGCCGCGGCGGTTGCCTCCCCGACGCGTGAAGCGGCCAGAACCGCTGCCCGCAGGCCGCGCACGGCGGTTCACGT
>CAXUNX010000279.1:0-3508 GCA_964252545.1 uncultured Acetobacteraceae bacterium
GCGGCATGACCCAGAACTGGCTGCTGCACAGCGACCGGGTGGTGGCGGATCCGGCCGAGAAGCGGGCGCTGGCTGCCGCCAGCGGTTGCGTGGCCCTCGACATGGAGAGCGGCGTGCTGGCGCTCGCGGCGGAACGTTCGGGACTGCCGTTTGCGGCCTTGCGCGCGATCTGCGATCCGGTGGAGCGCGAGCTGCCCGAGGCAGCCCGGATCGCGCTTGATCCCGCGGGCGGCGTGGCCTGGACGCGGCTGCTGCGCGCCCTGCTCGGCGAGCCGCGCCAGATCCCGTCGCTGGTGGCGCTCGCCGGCGACGCCGGCAAGGCGCGCCGCGCGCTGCTCGGCAGGATCAGGCAGCTCCGGCCGTAACCGGTTTGTTGGTGGCCAGTAGCAGAGTTGTGATATAGCCCGGATCTGTCTGCGGCTCGTTCCGCGCGGCGAGGGTGGGCTGCTTGGGATCCCAACGGATGATCAGCACGAAGGGGGCGGCGCAGGCGGCGATGCGCCCGTTCGTGGGTTACTTCGATTCCTTCCAGGATGGCGAGGCGCGCGGCTGGGCGATCGACGCCCGCCAGAGTGCCAGCCCGGTGCGGCTGCATGTGCTGATCGACCGGCAGGAAGTGGCGACCGTGTTGTGCGACGAGCTGCGCGAGGATGTGCAGGCCGCACTGGGCCATTCCACCGGCCGGCTCGGTTTCCGCTTCAGCGTGCCGCCGGAGTTCATGGACGGCGAGCCGCACGCGCTGTCGTTCCGGTTCGCCGACCGCAGCATCCTGCCGCTGATCGACCCCAACGCGCCGGACGAGGTTGCCGAGGAGTACGCGTTCGTTCTCAACCGCCCGTTCGGGTTCCAGAGCTTCATCGACGGCATGAAGCAGGGAGCGCTGCGGGGTTGGGTGCAGCGCATCGACGTGTTCAACGGCGAGCGGCGCGGCGGCTGCCATATCCTGCTGACCGCAAACGGTGCTCGCGTCGCCCAGGTCAAGGCCGATCGCTACCGCGGCGACGTTGCGGCGGCACTCGGCGGTGATCCGAACTGCGGGTTCGAGATCATCCTGCCGCAACGCTTCCGCAAGGGCGGCACGCAGACCTTCCGTTTCCTGGTGACGCCCGACGACCACGAGCTGATGGGCAGCCCGCTGACCACCACGCTGGTGGACGATGCGCTGGAGGAACGTCTTCTCGGCATCAACGA
The DNA here is from genome assembly GCA_964252545.1 of uncultured Acetobacteraceae bacterium. Lineage (GTDB taxonomy): Bacteria > Pseudomonadota > Alphaproteobacteria > Acetobacterales > Acetobacteraceae > Lichenicoccus. The sequence continues at coordinate 1,192 of CAXUNX010000279.1, forward strand.
GGCCGTCGAGCGGCTCTACCGCGAGATCACCGCGCTGCGCACCAGCGTTGCGGACGTGATGCCGGCGCCGACCTATAATCTGGGCGATTACGACCGCTGGGCCAGGCGCTACTTCGATCGGCTGCATGCGCGGGTGTCCGCCGCCAGGCGCAGGCGGGACAGCGCGGAGCAGCCGCCGCCTCGGCCGCTGGTGAGCATCCTGTGCCCCACCTACAAGCCGATGATGTCGGACTTCGTCGCGGCGGTGGATTCGGTGGTCGCCCAGACCTACAACAACTGGGAGCTGATCATCGTCGATGACGGCGGCAAGTCTGCGGAGATCGCCAGACGGATCGCCGGCTACTGCGCGTCCGATCCGCGCATACGCTGCGTCACCCTGAAAAAGAACCTCGGCATCAGCGGCGCCACCAACGCCGGGCTGGAGGCTGCGCGCGGGGAGTGGGTGGCGTTCTTCGACCATGACGACCTGCTGGTGGACGTCGCCGTCGAGATGATGGTCGACGCGGCGCAGGCGACCGGTGCCCGCATGCTCTATTCGGACGAGGACAAGATCGACCAGGCCGGCTACTTCCTGGAGCCGAACCTCAAGCCGGACTGGAACTACCGTTACGTTCTCGGCTGCAACTATGTCTGCCACCTGCTGTTCGTGGAGGCCGAGACGCTGCGCCGGGTGGGCCCGCTTCGCACCGGGTACGACGGCGCGCAGGATCACGACCTGATCCTGCGCCTGGCCGAGGAGGTGCCCGGGCGCCAGATCCACCATGTTCCGGAGGTGCTGTATCACTGGCGCAAGACGCCCAACTCCACCGCGGTCGACGTTTCCAAGAAGGGCTACGCGATTGATGCCGGCGTGCGCTGCGTCGGCGACCATCTCGCGCGCAGGGGCGTCGCGGCCGAGGTCAGCTCGATCCGCGGCCTGACCCTCTACGGCATCAAGTGGCTGGCCGACGCGCAGCCGAGCGTTTCGGTGATCGTTCCGTTCAAGGATCAGGTCGAAACCACGCAGCGCTGCGTCGACGCGTTGCTGGCGCATACCGATCACCCGAACTTCGACGTCATCCTGGTCGATAACTGGTCGGTGACGATCGAGGCCCGCTCCTTCATCAAACGCATGAAGCGGCTGGCGCGGGTGCGCGTGCTCACCGTGGAGGAGGATTTCAACTATTCGCGGTTGAACAACCTCGCCGCCGCGCAGACCGGTTCCGACTTTCTCCTGTTCATGAACAACGACGTGTTCGTCGAGGATCCCGCGTGGCTGTCGACGCTGATCGGCGAGGCGAACCTCACCGACGACGTCGCCGTGGTCGGCGGCAAGCTGATGTATCCGAACGGCACCATCCAGCATGCCGGGGTGGTGGTCGGGCCCGAGGGAATCGCGGCACACGCCCATCGCGGCGCGCCGCTCACCGACTACGGCTATATCGGCCGCGCCATGCTCAGCCACGAGACCAGCGCGGTCACCGCCGCCGGCATGCTGGTCCGCGCGGACGTGTTCCGCAAGGTGGGCGGCTTCGACGAGGTGGATCTCAAGGTCGCCTACAACGACGTGGATCTTTGCCTGCGGATACGCGAGGCGGGCTGGCGGGTGATCTGGTGCGCGGAGTTCGTCGCGGCACATCATGAGTCGCTTTCGCGCGGCAGCGACGACCGGCCGGAACACGAGGCCCGGTTCTTTCGCGAAACCCAGGTGATGAAGCAGCGCTGGGGCGACAAGCCGCTGTTCCGGCGCGATCCGTTCTACAGCCGGTTCTTCACGGTCGACCGGCAGCCGTTCTTCGACCTGGTTGATCCGGCGCTGGAGCCCGAACTTGCGGCGCAGAGCGCCCCCCCGGGCTGACGTGACCAGGCTGACGTGACCAGGCTGGGGTAGCCGGGCTGACGCGACGATCTTCCGGCCGCATGGTGGTGCCCGATCCGAAAGGGCTGCGCATCGTGGTTCCGTCAAAAGGCGTGGCTGGTGGGTGGGAGCGGGAGATGCGGTTGACGCCGGGAGCGATGCATTGCCGGCTCGCGTTTGTCGCCGTCCTGGCCTGGGGAGTGCACGCGGGCAGCGCCGGTGCCGCGGCCGGCGCAGACGCATCGGCGCGGGTGATCGCCTGTGTTGATCCGAGAAGCACGCTTGTGCTGAACAGCCCGGCCGCGGTCGCGCGTCATTCCGCGCGATGGATGGCCGGACTCGAGCGCCGCGGCCGCTGCTTTGCGGTTGATCCGTCCTTGCACTGGGAGCCGATCCACCGAAGCGGCGTGCTGCTTCTGATGCGCCTGTCGCCGCCGCGGCCGGGATTGCCGCCGCTGTATTTCCGGATCCGCAAGGCAC
>CAXUNX010000280.1:0-3507 GCA_964252545.1 uncultured Acetobacteraceae bacterium
GTGCCGCCGTCGGCCACCGCTGCGAGCTGGGCACGCCTGCCGCAATCGGTGCGGCGGGCGTTTTATCCGCATGGCTACCACCTGCTGATGCGCGACCGCGGCCGCGCCGCGGTTATCGGCGACGTGGCCGCCTGGATCGCCGATCCGGACGGCCTGCTGCCTTCCGGCGCCGACACCGCGGCCGCCGCCTGGACCGCGGGCGGCTTCTGGGAGGTGCGGGTGCCGGCCTGGCTGCCGTCGCGTCTGGACGACCTCCCCGGCGGCTAGCTCTTGGCAAGCCAGGGCCGCGTAAGCTATGCACGCACCGCCTGGACCCGTAGCTCAGCTGGATAGAGCGTCGCCCTCCGAAGGCGAAGGCCGAAGGTTCGAATCCTTTCGGGTCCGCCAGCGAACTCAACATCTCAGATAGCGGCGAGCCTGTTGTTTCAGGTAGCGCAGCCAGCAAATAGCTGGCAGCTCTGCTGTGGCCAGGACGTTTTCCCCGCGACGATGCGATGCCGCTCGGACACAACGCATCGCACGACGGACGCAGCGCCGTTTATTCCCCTCGCTTAATCTTGAAACCAGCAGGACGAGGAGCGATCACGGATCGAGCCTCGTTTTGAAAGATCGACGGATCATCGCCTGCTGAAGCTCCTCTCGCCGGCGGCCATTTTGGGCTGACGCCACCGATCTACCAGTCAGGCAAGATCAGCAAGGCCGGCGACCATCTTATGCGGCACCTGCTGTTTAGGGTGGACCGTGCGCAGTCGGGTTGGACGGCCAGGCCCCTCGCAAACCCCATCATCGGGCGGCGGCAACGCCAGACTTCCGACAGAAGCGCGATCGGGGGCGGTGGACGCCGACAACAGCCACCGGGCCGCTTTCAAGCGCCCACAATCCTCCGCGGAAGTCAGCGTATGGCATTCGTTGGGAACTAGGCTCGTGAGCAACCAAAGCCCTCTCGCGCAGGTGATGACGCGACCCTACCCTCCAGGGGTAAGGTAGGCCGGTGAGACAGGAAGCCACCATCTCTGTCGCGGCTGGGCTGCGGCGGATCGAGGGACAGGTTCGCGGCATCCAACGCATGGTGGATGAGCAGCGCTATTGCATCGACGTGCTCGTGCAGATGAAAGCGGTGCGTGCCGCCCTGCTCCGCCTGGAGGCGACCGTGCTGCGCGATCATGTCGGCACCTGCGTGGCCGATGCCTTCGCCTCGGGCGATGCCGAGGACCGACGGGCCAAGATCGACGAAATGGTCGAAGCAGTCGGGCGGCTGACACGATGACCTGCCGCCTGAGGCCGCTTTTGACAGTGCTCCTGCTGCTGGCCGGCATTCTCTCGTCGTTTCCCGCCATGCCGGTCGAGGCGCATCAAGCAGGCAACAAACCGTGCCCCGCACTCTCGCATAGGGCCACAACAACCGATCCCGGCCGGGCCGGTCTCCGGCTCATCGCCAGCCACACGCAGCACCGCTGCGGTCACTGTTTGGCCTGCTGCCTGGGTGACCGCTGCTTGCCGGGGCAACCGTGGTGTTCCGGGCCGGAGCCGACATGGCGCGGGATGAGCACTTTCATGGAGACGGCCTATGCCCCGGCCGCCGAGCAAAGCAGCACCGGACGCACCGGCCCACCTGCCCTTCCTCCGCCACGGGACGCGAGCTGAACCGGCCTGACGGCCTTCAGCCGAGCCGGCGTCTGCGCCGGCTTTAACCTCCCCGACGCACGGATCAGATCATGACCAGCTTCCCCGTTCGGCCGCCCGCGCTGACGCGGCGCCGCTTCGTGCAGGGCCTCGCCCTTGCCGGCACCGCTTCCATCGTTCCCGGCCTGGTGCGCGCTGCACCTGGCATTCCCTTCGCCGCTCCGCTGTCCGGCACAACGTATCAGCTGACCATCGCCCGCTTGCCCGTGAACGTCACCGGGCAGCCGGCCACGGCGCTGGCGGTGAACGGTGGCCTGCCCGGCCCGCTGCTGCACTGGCAGGAGGGCGACACGGTGACGCTGGCCGTCACCAACCGCTCGGACGCGCTCAGCTCCATCCACTGGCACGGCATGCGCGTGCCGGCCGACATGGACGGCGTGCCCGGGCTCTCCTTCCGCGGCATCGCCCCGGGCGAGACCTACACCTACCGCTTTCCGGTGCGGCAGAGCGGCACCTACTGGTATCACAGCCACGCCGGCTACCAGGACCAGCAGGGCCTGAGCGGCCCCATCATCATCACGCCGCGCGATCCCGACCCGATCCGCTCGGACCGCGAGCACGTGGTCATGCTCACGGACTGGACGGACACGGACCCGGACACCGTGATGAGCAACCTGAAGTTCCAGTCCGACTACTATGACTACCACCAGCGCACGCTGGGCACCTTCGCGTCCGACCTGGGGCAACACGGCCTGGGTGCCACGGTGCGCGACCGGCTGATGTGGGGCCGGATGCGCATGAGCCCGACCGACATCGCCGACGTCACGGGGGCGACCTACACCTTCCTGGTCAACGGCCAGCCGCCAGCGGCGAACTGGACCGGGCTGTTCCGGCCGGGCGAACGGGTGCGGCTGCGCTTTATCAACGGCTCGGCGATGACCTTCTTTGACGTGCGCATCCCCGGCCTGACCATGACCGTGGTGGCCGCGGACGGCAACGCGGTGGAGCCGGTGCCGGTGGACGAGTTCCGCATCGGCTCCGCCGAAACCTTTGACGTGGTCGTGCGGCCGGCCGCAGACCGCGCCTACACCATCTTCGCGCAGAGCGAGGCGCGCAACGGCTACGCCCGCGGCACGCTGGCCCCGCGCCCGGGCATGCGGGCCGCGGTGCCGGCGATGGACGAGCGGCCGCTGCGCACCATGGTGGACATGGGCATGGGTGGCGGACATGGCATGCAGCAGGGCGGCAGGCCCGGAAACGGCATGCGGATGGCGGGCATGACCGCCCGCGATCCGGTCGGCACCGACATGGGCCAGATGAACCCCGCCCAGATGCGCGGCGCCGCCCCAGCCAGGGATCCGGCGCCGCTGCACACGGGACCGGAGGTCAACAACGTGGCGATGGCGCCGACGCACCGGCTGGACGACCCCGGCGACGGGCTGAATGGATCGCCGCGCCGGGTGCTGACCTACGCCGCGCTGCGCGCCCTGCGTCCGGGCACGGATCCGCGCCCGCCGGGGCGCGAGGTGCTGCTGCACCTGACCGGCAACATGGAACGCTATATCTGGGGCTTCAACGGCAAGACGTTCACCGAAGCCGAGCCCATCCGCCTGCGTCTGGGCGAGCGCGTGCGCTTCCGGCTGATCAACGACACGATGATGGAGCACCCCATCCACCTGCACGGCCTATGGAGCGAGCTGGAGAACGGGGACGGCACCTGCCGGCCGTATAAGCACACCGTGGTGGTCAAGCCGGGCGAGGAACTCAGCTACCTGGTCAGCGCCGACACACCGGGTCACTGGGCCTATCACTGCCACCTAGCCTACCACATGTCCGCCGGCATGTCCCGCACGGTGATCGTGGCATGAAGGCGCCGATCGCCGC
>CAXUNX010000281.1:0-3499 GCA_964252545.1 uncultured Acetobacteraceae bacterium
GCTGGGCTCGCTCACCGGAGCCGGCGTGCGGCATGACGACGCCCAGATCTATGCCGAGGGCGTGCGTCGCGGCGGCACCCTGGTCACGGTGCGCGCCGACGAGGTCCTGGCTCCTCGGATCGAGGCGCTGCTGGCCGAAGCCGGCCCGGTGGACGTCGCCGAGCGCCGCTCGCGCTATCAGCAGGATGGCTGGACCCGGCATGATCCGGCCGCCGCCGGCTACACCACGCCGCAGGTCGAAGCGGAGCGGCAGCGCCATCGCAGCCGCGCCTACTGAAAGCAACAGTCTTCAACAGCCGCGCCCAACCGGGCGCATCACAGACGGGGATTCATCATGTCCATCATTGCCTGGCTCATTCTCGGGCTGATCGCAGGGTTCATCGGCAGCAAGCTGGTCAACCGGACCGGCGAAGGGTTGCTGCTCGACATCGTGCTCGGGATCATCGGCGCGGTGGTCGGCGGCTTCCTGTTCAGCGTGTTCGGCGCCGCCGGCGTGACCGGCCTGAACCTTTACAGCCTGATCGTTGCGGTAGTCGGCGCCGTCGTGGTGCTGTTCATCTACCACGCCCTGTTCGCCCGGCGGACGATCTGACCAGACCCGTGGGGAGTTCGTGCAACGGGCTCCCCACAGGATCATCCATCGCCGTTGGAAATGCCGACCAGCAAGATGGCGGATCATAGGCGTGTCGGATCAAACCCCTTCGAGAACGAAATGTTCGCTCTGCGCCAGCCTGCTGATACGCTCCAGCCGGCTGCGCAGCCTTCCGATTTCGGAGGCCGCTTGACGGAAGATCTGCAGCTCGGGCGCGCCGTCGGCCTTGGCACTGACCCACTCGGCCAGGAACTCAAGCCGAGCAACCACATCCTCGGCGCTGTCCTCGTCGTGATCGGGCATCATCCTGAAAGCTCCGCTTGGCGCTGGTTGGATGCAGAGCCTAGCCCAGGCTGATTAACACAGGCTTACGTCGGACGGCGCCTGGCGCGAAAAGCCGGATCAAGCATCTAAAAACCGGCTACCTCGTGCGGCACGTAGTCGGATTCGAGCTGCTTGATCTCGGTCTCGTCCAGCTTCAGGGTCAGGCCCTCGAGCGCATCCTTCAGGTGGTGCGGCTTCGACGCGCCGATGATCGGCGAGGCAACCCCCGGCTTCGCCAGCAACCAGGCCAGGGCCACCGCCGCACGCGAGGCGTGCCTGGCTTCGGCCACCGTTCCCACCGCGTCGATCACCCGGCGATCCGCGCCTGCGGTGTGCTGGTAGAGCACGCGCTGGAAGTTGTCGGTGCGTTCGCGCTCGGTGACGTCGCCATCGCCTGGCGGGCGCGCCAGCTTGCCCCGCGCCAGCGGGCTCCACGGGATGACGCCCACACCCTCCTCGAGGCATAAGCCGAGCATCTCCCGCTCCTCCTCGCGGTAGAGCAGGTTGAGGTGGTTCTGCATCGACACGAACCGGGTCCAGTGATGGCGCTCGGCGAGATACAGCGCCTTGCAGAACTGCCACGCGAACATCGAGGACGCGCCGATATAGCGGGCCTTGCCCGCCTTCACCACGTCGTGCAGCGCCTCCAGGGTTTCCTCGATCGGCGTGTGCGGATCAAACCGGTGGATCTGGTAGAGATCGACATAGTCCATGTCGAGACGACGCAGGCTGTTGTCGATCTCGGCCAGGATGGCGCGGCGCGACAGCCCGGCGCCGTTGGCGTGCGCGGCCATCTTGCCGTGCACCTTGGTCGCCACCACCACCTCGTCGCGCTTGGCAAAGTCGCGCAGGGCGCGTCCCAGGATCTCCTCGCTGGAGCCGTCCGAATACACGTTGGCGGTATCGAAGAAGTTGATGCCGGCCTCCAGCGCCTCGCGGATGAACGGCCGGCTGGCTTCCTCGCCCAGCGTCCATTCATGGTTGCCGCGGTCGGGCTCGCCGTAGGTCATGCAGCCGAGACACAGGCGCGACACCTTGAGGCCGCTACGGCCAAGCCTGCTGAAATCCATCATGCGTCTCCGGTCTAGGTTCGGGAGGCGGCGATCAGCGCCTTTATCTGACGGACAACGTGGGACAGCCCGTGCAGGATTGCCTCGCCGACCAGGAAATGGCCGATATTGAGTTCGGCGACGGCGGCGATCGCGGCCACCGGACCGACATTGCTGAAATTCAGGCCGTGCCCGGCATGCACCTCCAGTCCCAGCCTCGCCGCCCGCGCCGCAGCCTCGCGGAGGCGCGGCAGTTCGGCGTCCGGCGCCCGTGCATAGGCGCCGGTATGCAGCTCGACCACGGCCGCGCCGAGCCGTGCCGCGGCATCGATCTGGCCGGGCTCGGCATCAATGAACAACGAGACGCGGATGCCCCGCCGCTTGAGCCGCTCGACGATCGGGCCGAGGGTCGCGATCTGGCCCGACGCATCAAGGCCGCCCTCGGTGGTGATCTCGGCCCGTCGCTCCGGGACAATGCAGCAGGCATGCGGCGCATGCATCAGCGCGATCGCGGTCATCTCGGCCGTGGCCGCCATCTCCAGGTTGATGGGCGCGTCCAGCGCGGCAATGATCCGACCCACATCGTCGTCACGGACATGCCGGCGGTCCTCGCGGAGATGCAGCGTGATGCCGTCCGCGCCGGCGTCGAGCGCGATCCGGGCGGCCGCCAGCGGGTCCGGATGCACACCCCCGCGGGCATTGCGCACGGTGGCCACGTGGTCGATGTTCACGCCCAGGCGAGGCAAGCGCATGCCGGCCAGGCCCGCGGTCATGCCGCGAGCCGGTTGCATGCGATCCGCTCGGCGAGGCGGATCGCCTCGATCAGGCTGGTGGGGTCCGCCTCGCCGCGCCCGGCGATGTCGAAGGCGGTGCCGTGATCGGGCGAGGTGCGCACCAGCGGCAGGCCGAGCGTGACGTTGACGCCGCGCTCCATGTCGAGCGTCTTGAGCGGGATCAGCGCCTGGTCGTGGTACATGCACACCGCCGCATCGTAGCGGCTGCGCGCGCGCGCGGTGAACATGGTGTCGGGCGGCATCGGGCCGGCAAGCTCGATCCCCTCCGAGCGAAGCTGCGCGATGGCAGGCATGATCAATCGGATCTCCTCGTCGCCCATATGGCCGGCCTCGCCGGCGTGCGGATTGAGGCCGGCGACGGCGAGCCTCGGCCGGGCGATGCCGAAATCGCGCTGCAAGGCCGCGTGCGTGGTGCGGGCCACCGCCGCGATGCGCTCGGAGCGGAGGCTGTCGAGCGCCTGGTGCAGCGGCACATGCACGCTCACCGGCACCACCCGCAGCGACGGCCCCGCCAGCATCATCACCTCGGCGCCAGGCGCGCCGGACAGCATGCCGAGATATTCGGTATGGCCGGGAAAAGGGAAGCCCGCGTCTCGCAACACCGCCTTGCTGATCGGGTTGGTGACCACGGCACGCGCCTGGCCGTCCTGTGCCAGCGCGACCGCGCGCGCGATGCTGCTGGTGACCGCCGCCGCGTTGGCCGGGTCCGGCTGGCCCGCGCGTGCGGCGGTCACCAGCAG
>CAXUNX010000282.1:0-2099 GCA_964252545.1 uncultured Acetobacteraceae bacterium
CGGCCGGCCAGGCCGTCGCCGGGAACCCCGGCGGCCGCGGCCGGACCGGACGGGCGGTCGTCAGCCATCGGCCGCCGCCTCGCCCAGGATGCGGTGGCGCCGGCCGCGGCGCGAGGACAGCACGGTGACCGCCGTCGAGACCAGGATGGTGATGCCGATCACGATCTGGAAGAAGTAGGACGACACCCCGAGCAGGTTGAGGCCGTTCTGCAGCACCGCGAGCAGCACCACGCCGAGCAGCACCCCGGGCACCGAGCCGATGCCGCCGGTCAGGCTGGCACCCCCCAGCACGGCCGCGGAAAGCACCCCGAGCTCGGTGTTGACCATCGCGTTGGGAACGCTCTCGCCGACCCGGTTGGCCTGCACCAGCCCGCCCAGCGCCGCCAGCAGGCCGAGATAGCCGTAGGCCACGAAATGCAGCCGGCCGATCCGGCAGCCGATGCGCCGCGCGGCCTCCCCGTTGCCGCCCATGGCGTAGATCTGCCGCCCGATCGGCAGGCGGGTCATCAGCAGCCAGGTGGCCATCGCCACCGCCAGCATCGCCACCACCGGCAGGGTGATCCGCACCAGGTCGCCGGACGCGGTCTGCATCTCAAAGAAGCTCACCCGCCGGGTCCACCAGTCGGGCAGGTCGTAGATCGAGCGGCCGCCCGAGAAATACATCAGCAGCGAGAAGGTGACGCTCATCATGGCGATGGTGGCGATGATCGAGGTGATGCGGACGTAATGGATCAGGGCCGCGTTCACGCATCCGAGCGCGGTGCCGACCGCAAGCCCGGCCAGGATCACCACCGGCGCCGGAAGCCCCAGCCGCGACGCGAGCAGGGCTGCCACATACTGCGACACCGCCGCCGTGGCCGCGAACGAGATGTCGATGCCGCCCGACACCAGCACCACGAACAGGCCCATCGCCATGATCGCCTGCACCGAATAGGTCTCGATCAGGTCGACGATGTTGGAAAGCGTCAGGAACGACGGCGTGGAGATCGAGAAGAACAAGCAGACCAGCCCGATCACCAGCAGCAGCCAGGGCTCCGGACTGCGTCGCAGGCGCCCGAGCGCCGCACGCCGGTGGAGGCCGCGACCGTCAGGCATAGATGCGCTCCTCCAGCTCGTGCTCGGACACCGGACCCGGCACCGCCTCGCCCACCATCCGTCCGGCCCGCATGTGCAGCACGCGGTCGCAGGTGGCGAACACCTCGCCCACCTCGTCCGAGATCACGATCACCCCCACGCCGCGGCGCGCCAGCTCGGCGACCACCTGGTAGATGCCCTGCTTGTTCTTGATGTCGACGCCGACGGTGGGCGAATCCAGGATCAGCACGCGCGGGTCGGTGGCCAGCCACTTGGCGATCGCCACCCGCTGCTGGTTGCCGCCCGACAGCGTGCCCACGGCGCGGCCGGGGTCCGCAACCTTGATGGCCAGGCGCCCGACCCAGTCGGCGGCGATCGCCCGGCGGCGCCGGCCGGGCAGCAGCCCGAGCCGGCCGCCGATGGTTCGCATCACCGCGAGGATGACGTTGTCGCCGATCGATTGCGGCAGCACCACGCCCAGGCGCAGGCGGTCCTCCGACACATAGGCGATGCCGGCGCGTATCGCGTCCCGGTTCGAGCGAAGCGCCAGCGCACGGCCCTCCAGCCGGATCGAGCCGGCTTCGGCCCGGCTCATGCCGAACAGGGTCAGCGCCAGCTCGGTCCGCCCGGATCCCAGCAGGCCCACGATCCCCAACACCTCGCCGCGTCGGAGCGTGAACGAGATGTCGGCGAACTCGCCGCGCCGCGACAGCCGCTCCACCTGCAGCAGCGCGCCCGCCGCCGACATGTCGCGCGCGACGATGGGCTGCTCGATGTCGAGGCCGGTCATCAGCTGGCCGATCCGGCGCTGATCCACCGCCGCCACCGGATAGGTGCCGACCTTGGCGCCGTCGCGCATCACCGTCACCCGCTCGGCGATCTGCACCACCTCGCCCAGCCGGTGCGACACGAACACCACGGCGACGCCGTCCGCCTTGAGGCGGCCGACGATCAACAGCAGCCGGTTGACCTCGGCGCGGGTCAGCGAGGCGGTGGGCCTGCGCCGTGACGGGCTGGATCTCGAC
>CAXUNX010000282.1:2109-3494 GCA_964252545.1 uncultured Acetobacteraceae bacterium
GGGGGTGGTGGGTGGCTGTGGGCGGGCCCTTGACGACGGGGCGGCCCGGGCGGGCGAGGCCGCGCGCGACCGCCACGATCTGCCGCTCGGCCACCGAAAGGTCGGACACCGGCGCAGCGAGATCGAGCGCGAGGCCGAGCCGGTCCAGCACCAGGCGTGCGTCCTCGCGCATGACGCCGTTGCGCACCGGACGGAGCGCGTGCGCGAGGTTGCGCTCGACCGCGATGTTCTCGGCCACCGACAGGTTGGGGAACAGCGACAGGTCCTGGAAGATCACCTGGATCCCGAGCGCCTTGGCGCTGACCGGGTCGAGCGGCAGCACGTCGCGGCCCTCGATCTCGATTCGGCCCCCGCTCGGCGGATGCACGCCCGCCACGGTCTTGATCAGCGTCGACTTGCCGCAGCCATTCTCGCCCACCAGGCAATGCACCTCGCCGGGCATCACCTCCCAGTCGATGGCGCGCAAAGCCTGCACGCCGCCGAACCGCTTGGAGATGCCGGTGAGGCGCAGGAAGGGCACGCCGTCCGCCATGGGTCGACCTCGCTGGGCTGGCATCGGCGTCCGCACGGACGCCGCCGCGTCAGGAAGCGCTCAAAGGCCGAGGGCGGCCAGGCGGCCGACATTCGCCTTATCGAGCGATTCCAGCTTCTGGGCCTGGATCAGCTTCTGGTCCGGATAGACCCGCACCGCGCCGACCTCGAACAGCTGCATGCCATCGGTCGGCTGCTTGCCGGCGGCCAGCATCGCGGCGAGCTGCGAGAAGATCACGCCGGCGGTCATCGGGTTCCAGATGAAGCCGCCGCGGATGATGCCCTCGCGCACGTAGCGCTGCCCCTGCCCGGGCGAGAAGCCGCCGACCAGGGCGATCGACCGGGCCTTGCCGCGGTCGTCGAGGGCGCGTGCGGCGCCGATCGGGCCCTGGCTGCCGAAGGTCAGGATGCCGGCGAGCGCGGGATGGGCGCGGATCTGGTCGAGCGTCGTCTTGAAGCTCTCATCCACGCTCTCGGCGACGCCGAACCGGTCGCCGAGCATCTGCATGCCCGGGTATTTCTGCTTCTGGTAGGCGATCGCCGCATCCGCCCAGGCATTGTGCAGCGGCACCGTCAGCGAGCCGACATAGACGATGTACTGGCCCTTGCCGCCCATCTCCTTGGCCAGCAGGTCCATGTGGCGCCGGCCGTAAGCCTCGACGGTGGTGAGCTCGAAATCCCAGTCCTTGGTCTTCAGGCTCGATCCTTCGTGCGAGATCACCTTGATGCCGGCATCGAGGGCGCGTCCGAGCACCGGCTCGAGCGCCGGCGCGTCGTTCGGCACGATGCCGACCACCTGCACCTTGCGGGCGATCAGGTCCTCGATGGCCCGCACCTGCTGGGCGGCGTCCGCC
>CAXUNX010000283.1:0-3491 GCA_964252545.1 uncultured Acetobacteraceae bacterium
TGTGGGGGCGGGGGGGGGGGGGGGGGCGGGGGGGGGGGGGGTGGGGGGCGCGGGCGGGCAGCCCCCCGCGCGGGCGCGCGGAGACCCTCACGGTTGCGGAATATGACCGTCTGGTGCGGCTGCTCTGAAGGAGATGCGCATGATCCTGGGCAGGCGAACCCGGTCCGACCCCGAGCAGGACTGGCGCAGCAGGCGGCGGGCCAGGATCCTGGCCGGGCTGGACGACCTCGGCCGCGGCGCCGGGGTCGAGATCGGCGCCCTCGACTACCCGCTGCTGCTCAAGGCGGAGGGGGTCGTGCACTATGTCGACTTCACCGACACCGAAAGCCTGCGTGCGACCTATGCGGGCTACCCCGACCACGACGTGTCGCGCATGGTCGAGGTGGACGCGGTGTGGGGAGAGCGCAGCCTCGCCGAGGCGCTCGGCGCGCGCGCGCCGGTGGATTACGTGGTGGCGTCGCACGTGATCGAGCATGTGCCCGACCTGCTGACCTGGCTCGAGGAGATCCGGGCGATCCTGAAGCCGGGCGGCACCGTGCACCTGGCCATCCCGGACCGGCGCTATACCTTCGACATCAGGCGTCAGGACTCGCGCATCGCCGAGGTGATGCACGCCTATGTCGTCAAGGCGCGCAAGCCGCTGCCGCAGCAGGTGCTGGATTTCGAGATCCACTACATGCCGGTCGATGCGCGGCAGGCCTGGAACGGTGGCGTGGAGTTTCCGCGCTTGTTCGACAGGCAGCGCGTCATGCACGGGCTGGAGGTGGTGCGCGAGGTGATCCGGACGGATGTCTATCTCGACGTGCATTGCTGGGTGTTCACGCCGATGTCGTTCGCGTTGCTGATGGAGCAGTTGGCGGGGCTCGAGCTGCTGCGGTTCTCCTGCGCGCGATGGTTCGACACCGAACAAGGCGGCATGGAGTTCGTGGTAATCCTGCGCGAAGGCGACCACGCCGAAACCAACGCCGAGAGCTGGCGACGCATGGCGGCAGCGCTGCAGCCACGCTGAGCCGCCGCCGGGCGGGAGGGTCAGTTTCAACATTTTTAAATCGTGCAATAAAGATTGCACGACGCGGTGCTTGAGGTGGCCATCCGGCAGCCCATGTCGATAACGGACATCGGAGAACGCTCATGGACAGCCTGCCTGCAATCCATACCCAAGCGGTCGAGGCCGAGCTCAACTACCTGGCGCCGCTGGCAGCCAAGCCGGAGGTCTACAACCATGCGCCGCCGCCCGGGGTGCCGGAGCGCAATTTCGAGGACGTCGCCCGCAGGGTGCGGATCGAGGATCTCCGGCTGTGGCGCCACGAGGCCTCGCTCGACATCCACGGCTTTGCGGTGGTGGATCACGCCAGCGCCGAGCGCGCCTTCACCGATGAGGCGGCGATCACCGGCGGCTACTACGCCGAGACCGAGCGGTTGCTGAAGCAGACGCTGGCGGCCGACCAGATCTTCATCTTCGACCATACCATCCGGCGCAGGCGACCGGGCGAGGAGGACCGGCCCGGCCAGCGCCAGCCGGTGGCCCGCATCCATGTCGACCAGACTCCGTCCTCGGGGATCGCGCGGGTCCGACGGCATATGGGAGCGGACGCCGATTGGTTGCTGCGCGGCCGGGCCCAGATCATCAATGTTTGGCGGCCGATCCGTGGGCCGGTGCTGGACCGGCCGCTGGCGCTGTGCGACTGGCGGAGCGTCGAGCAGACTGACCTGGTGGCCACCGACCTGGTCTACCCGGACCATCGCGGCGAGATCTATTCGCTCACCCCGAACCCGCGTCACCGCTGGCACTATCTCTCGGCGATGCAGCCGGACGAGGTGCTGCTGATCAAGTGCTTCGATTCGGCCGGCGAGGATCGGGCGCGACTGACGCCGCACACGGCGTTTGTTGATCCGACCACGCCGCCGGACGCGCCGCCGCGCGAGAGCATCGAGCTGCGCGCGCTGGTGTTCCACCACCACCGATAAGCGGGCGGCACCCGTGCAACCGGCACCGCCAAACGGTGCCGGTTGTTGGGTGCCGTCCCGGCTCGAGCACCGGAGACGGCCGGTCGGCTCCTGGGCTAGCCAGCCTGTTGCAGGATCTTTGCGGCGAGCTGGGTGTGCTGCTGGTCCGCCTGCTTGGCCTCGTCGAGCGAGAGCTGCATTGCCTGCTTCACCTGCTGCAGGTCGAGCGCCGATGCATAGGTCGCAAGCGTGCCGAAGGTTGCGATCCAATAATGCAGCGCGATCTGGCCTGCCGCGATGATGCCGAGGTCGCGGCTGGTGGCGTCGTGCGCCTTCTGCCGGATCTTCTTGCTGACCTCGTAGAGCGCCTCGAGCACCGGGTTGCCGACATTGTCGTCGCCGCCTGCCTCTTTCAGCGCCTGGTCGATACGCTGCGCCCACTGCTCCGAGACCTTGTTGCCCTGTTGCAGCGCTTCCTTCAACGCGGGGTCGGTGGCGTCGTTGTGGATTTCCGCGGTCGCCTTTTTTGCGACCTCGCCGCCCTGCTTGAGGGCCTGAAGGCCCTGCGAAACGAGCGCCTGGAGATTCTGGTTGGGCATGGGGAGCTGTATCCGATGTGGTGAGCCGGGCGAACGGCGGCCATCGGCGGCGGTTGCGGCGTCCGGCTCCTCACAGCTGCATGAGCGCGATCAGGATCCGAGGAGCGCCTGCGGCATCGGCCCGCCGGTGGCCCAGTCCAGCAGCTCGGCGGTGTGCAGCACCGGCAGGCCGGTGCCCGAGCCGATCTGGCTGATGCAGCCGATGTTGCCGGCGGCGATCAGCGCGGGCGCGGTGGATTCGATGTTGCGGACCTTGCGGTCGCGCAGCTGCTCGGCGATCGCCGGCTGCAGGATGTTGTAGGTTCCGGCCGAGCCGCAGCAGAGATGGCCCTCCGGCACGTCGACCACCTCGAAGCCTGCCGCGCGCAGCAGCCGCTTCGGGGCGGCATGCACGCGCTGGCCGTGCTGCAGCGAGCAGGCGCCGTGATAGGCGACCCGCAGGCTGGCGGGGGCGCAGGCAGGCTGGCTGGCAGGCAGGCTGGGTGGCTGCAGGCCGATCTCTTCCAGCAGCTCGGTGATGTCGCGCGCGAGCGCCGACACCACCCGGGCCGGGCGGGCGAGCTCAGGGTCGTCGCGGAACAGGAAGCCGTAATCCTTGACCGCGGTGCCGCAGCCCGAAGCGTTCACCACGATCGCATCGAGGCCGCCTTGCGCGATCTCGCGGCTCCAGGCCCGGATGTTGGCGCGCGCCGCCTCCCGGCCGTTCTGGCCGAGATGATGCGCAAGCGCCCCGCAGCAGCCAGCACCGCGCGCCACCACCACCTCGCAGCCATGGCGGGTCAGCAGGCGGATGCTGGCCTCGTTGATCGCCGGCGCCAGCACCCGCTGGGCGCAGCCATTGAGCAGGGCCACGCGACGGCGCCGCCGCCTGCCCTGGGCGGGAAAGCGTTGCGGGCGGTCCACGCCCGAGGCGCGCGGCACCCGAACCGGCGCCAGGCGCAGCAT
>CAXUNX010000284.1:0-3476 GCA_964252545.1 uncultured Acetobacteraceae bacterium
AACATTTTTTTTTGATTTTTTTAAAAAAAACACCCGCTTGCTTAAACGCGCCGCCGCTTACGCGGACGGCAGCCATTATGCGGGATCGGCGTCATGTCGCGGATGGCGGTGATCGCGAAGCCGACGGCCTGCAGCGCCCTGAGCGCACTCTCGCGGCCGGAGCCTGGCCCGCTCACCTCGATCTCCAGCGTCTCCATGCCGTGCTCGCGCGCCTTCTTGCCGGCGTCCTCGGCCGCGACCTGCGCCGCGTAGGGGGTCGACTTGCGCGAGCCCTTGAAGCCCTGGCTGCCGGCCGACGACCAGGCGATGGCGTTGCCCTGCGCATCGGCGATGGTGATCATGGTGTTGTTGAACGTGGACAACACGTGGGCCACGCCCGAGATGATGTTCTTGCGTTCCTTCTTGCGGACACGCGGTGCGGCGGCCTTCGCCATGATGTCGTTCGTCCTATTTCTTTGAACTGGTGCGCCCGGTTACGGGCGCCCCAAAGCAAGCGGGGGAGCAAGCGGAGGCGATGGCCTCAGGTCACTTGGTGACCTTCTTCTTGCCGGCGATCGCCACCGCCTTGCCCTTGCGGGTGCGGGCGTTGGTGTGGGTGCGCTGGCCGCGCACCGGCAGGCCGCGGCGGTGGCGCAGGCCGCGGTAGCAGCCGAGGTCCATCAGCCGCTTGATGTTCATGGCCAGCTCGCGGCGCAGGTCGCCCTCGACGCGGTAGTCGCGGTCGATCAGCTCGCGGACCCGCAGCACCTCGTCGTCCGACATCTCGTTGACGCGGCGTTCGGCCGGGATGCTGAGCTCGGTGCAGATCTGCTGCGCCTTGGCCGGCCCGATGCCGAACACGTAGGTCAGGCCGATAACCACCCGCTTGTTGGTGGGGATGTTCACGCCGGCAATACGCGCCACGCTTCTGCTCCTCGTGCGCCCGACGGGTCGGGGCCTATTCGATCGATCGGAAATGCGGGATCGGCGCGGTGCGCGGGACGAGCCCGTGCGCAGCCCCGGTCAAGGGCGCGCACTATAGCGGCGGCTTGCCCCAAGTCAACGCGACAGGGTCAACTTACGGTGAGCGAAGCCCCTGTCCCGACCCGCGCCAGCGCGGCGTCGATGTCGGCGCTGACGGCGTCGATAGCGGCCATGCCATCGATCCGGTGCACCAGGCCCTGCGCCTCGTAGTGCGGCAGGATCGGCGCGGTCTGACGGCGGTACGCGTCGAGGCGGGCGGCCACGGTGTCGCGGTTGTCGTCGGCGCGGCGCACGAACTCCCGGCTGCCGCACACGTCGCACACGCCCTCCACCTCCGGGCGCTTGTGGCTGTCGTGGTAGCCGGTGCCGCACTGCCGGCAGGTGTAGCGGCCGGCGATGCGGTCGGCGAGCTCCGCCTCGTCGACCTCCAGGGACAGCACCGCGTCGATCCGGAGCCCGAGCTGCGCCAGCATGGCATCGAGCGCTTCGGCCTGCACCGCCGTGCGCGGGAAGCCGTCCAGGATGAAGCCGTCCGCGCAGTCCGGCTGGCGCACGCGGGCGCCCAGCATGGCGATCAGGATCTCGTCGGACACCAGCCCGCCCGCGTCCATGATCGCCTTGGCCTGCAGCCCGACGGCCGAGCCGGCCTGCACCTCGGCGCGCAGCATGTCGCCGGTGGAGATCTGCGCGATGCCGTGCATCAGCTCCAGCCGCTTCGCCTGCGTACCCTTGCCGGCCCCCGGGGGCCCCAGGAAGATGAGCTTCACCGTACCCTCGTTCGTCCGCGCGACCTGCGAATCAGTCCCTCGTACTGATGCGCCAGCAGATGGGACTGGATCTGGGTCACCGTGTCCATGGTCACCGACACGATGATGATCAGGCTGGTGCCGCCGAAGTAGAACGGCACGTTGTAGCGGCTGATCAGCACCTGCGGCAGCAGGCACACCACCACCAGGTAGAGCGCCCCGATCGTGGTCAGCCGCACCAGGATGCGGTCCAGGTAGTCGGCGGTGTTGGCGCCGGGCCGGATGCCGGGGATGAAGCCGCCCTGCTTGCGCAAGTTGTCGGCCGTTTCCTGCGGGTTGAAGGCGACCGCGGCGTAGAAGTACGAGAAGAACAGGATCATGGCCGCGTAGAAGAGCATGTAGAGCGGCCGGCCCTGGCCCAGCTGCTGGGCCAGGAAGCTCAGCCAGTGCGGCATGCTGCTGTTGCCGGACCCGAAGTTGGACAGCGTCACGGGGATCAGCAGCACCGAGCTCGCGAAGATCGGCGGGATCACGCCGGCGGTATTCACCTTGAGCGGCATGTGCGTCGACTCGCCGCCGGTCATGCGCATGCCGACCTGGCGCTTGGGGTACTGGATCACGATGCGCCGCTGCGCCTGCTCCATGAACACGATGAAGGCGATTACCGCGGCGGCCAGCACGAGGAACAGCACCACGAACACCGGGGACAGCCCGCCGGTGTAGCCGAGCTGGAACAGGGTCGCGAGCGCGTGCGGCAGGTTGGCGACGATGCCGGCGAAGATGATCAGCGAGATGCCGTTGCCGACGCCGCGCGCGGTGATCTGCTCGCCCAGCCACATCAGGAACATGGTGCCGCCCACCAGGGTGACCACGCAGGAGAAGCGGAAGAACATGCCCGGATCGATCACCGCCGACAGCCCGCCGGTGCCGTGCATGTTCTCCAGCCCGACCGAGATCCCGTAGGCCTGGAACAGCGCGATCAGCACGGTGAGGTAGCGGGTGTACTGGTTGAGCTTCTTGCGGCCCTGCTCACCCTCCTTCTTGATCGCCTCCAGGGTGGGGATCGCCGACGACATCAGCTGCACGATGATCGACGCGCTGATGTAGGGCATGATGTTGAGCGCGAACACGGTCATGCGGCCGAGGGCACCGCCCGAGAACATGTCGAACATGCCCAGGATGCCGCCCTGGTTCTGCGCCAGCAGCTGGCCCATCACGTGCGCGTCCACGCCCGGCACGGGAATGTAGGTGCCGATCCGGTAGACGATCAGCGCCGCCAGGGTGAACCAGATCCGCTTCTGCAACTCGGTCGCCTTGGCGAAGGCGCCGATGTTGATGCTGGATGCGAGCTGCTCGGCCGCCGAGGCCATGCGCCGTCCCCTTATCCACGACAACAGCGCCGCGGCACGATCACCGGGCGCTGTGTTCTAACCTGAAAAGACCGGTTTCCAAAGGCTCGCCTTTGGCGGGGTCCAGGGGCAGAGCCCCTGGCCTTATGCTTCCGGCTTAACCTTCTTCTCGACCGTGGTCTTCACCGACCCACCGGCCTTCTCGACCGCCGCCACCGCCGCCGCCGAGGCGCCCGACACCTCGATGGTGAGGGCCCGGGTCAGCTCGCCGGTCGCCAGAAGCCGGATGCCGTTTACCTTGCCGCTGCCGATCAGTCCCGCCGCCCGCAGCGTCGCCTCCGTCACCGTGCCGTCCGCGGCCAGCCGCCCGTCGGCGATCGCCTTGCCGAGCGTCATGTTGGTCGCCGACACGAGGAAG
>CAXUNX010000285.1:0-3455 GCA_964252545.1 uncultured Acetobacteraceae bacterium
GCCCGATCCGCTGGCGCCGAGCCGGCCGGATGACGTGGCGTTCGGACCTCGCCCGGCTTCACGCTCGCCGCTGTCCAGTGCGGATGCCGCCCGCGGCCGCGAGCGGGGACTGGCGCGCGGCCGCCTGGTGCACGCGCTGCTGCAGCATCTGCCTGCCTTGCCGGCGACCCAGCGCCTCCTGTCCGCCCGACGCTTCCTGCAGCAGCCGGCGCAGGAACTGTCGCACGAGCAGGCGGATCGCCTGGCGGCACAGGTGATGGCGGTGCTGGAGGAACCGGCGCTCGCCGGCTTGTTCGGGCCGGACGCCCGCGCGGAGCAACCGCTGGCCGGGCTCGCGGAAGGGGTGGTGGTGACCGGGCAGGTCGACCGGATGCTGGTGGAGCCTGGCCAGGTGACGGTGTGCGACTTCAAGACCGGCCGCGCAGCCCCGTCCGACCCGGCTGAAACGCCCGTGCTGTATCTGCGCCAGATGGCGGCCTATCGCGCGTTGCTGCGCAGCCTGTTTCCGGCTCGGGCGATCCGTTGTCTGCTGGTCTGGACAGAGGACCCGTCGGCGATGCGGCTGCCGGACGCGCTGCTCGACCTGCACCGGCCTGTTATGCGCGTCCCGCCGTCGCTCGTCCCACCGCCAGCTTGATCGTTCCGGCAGGCTGACCCATGTTGCGGACAGGCCAGCCGCCGGCCACCAGGGCTGCGGCTGATGGATCGGAGCACAGGAAGCAATGAGCGAGAACACGGTCGCGGTCACGGATGCGAGCTTCGCCACCGACGTGCTGCAGGCGAAAGGCACCGTGCTGGTCGATTTCTGGGCCGAGTGGTGCGGTCCCTGCAAGATGATCGCGCCGGCGCTCGAGGAGATCGGCGCCGAATTCAAGGGGCAAGTCACGGTGGCCAAGGTCAACATCGACGAGAACCCGATGACGCCGAACACCTATGCGGTGCGCGGCATTCCCACCATGATCCTGTTCAAGGACGGCAAGCCCGCCGCCACCAAGGTCGGAGCGCTGCCCAAGAGCCAGCTCAAGGATTGGGTGCGCGAGAACATCGCCTAGCGCCTGATCAACCCGGGCGAAAGCTGGCGCCGGTCCGGGCGGGCGGTCGCCGCTCCGGGCTGGCGTGGCACGAAAGCCTCGGCGCAGGAATGATCTGGCCGCTGCCGCTCGTGCGGGCGACTGGATGCTGGTCAAGCCGGTGTTGCGCGGATAACGATCTGTTATGATCCGCCGCCTGCAGACCGCACGACTCTTCATGCTCTGCGTCCTTCTGCCTGGGTTATGTTCATGCGGAGCGGTGCTGACGCAGGGCACCGCGGATCTCAGCGGCGTAGCCGGCGCCGGCGTCAGCAGCGCGGTCACCAACAACGGCACGGTGACCGCCGCTATCGGCCTCGGCGTGGCCTCCCTCGCATCCACCGGTTTGGGCTATGTCGAGCGGCGCGTGCACCGCGCCGAACAGGATCGTATCGCCGCCGCCGCCGGACCCTTGACGGTGGGCGCAGTGGCCGCCTGGCAGGTCTCGCACGCCATCCCGATCGAGCAGGACGAGCACGGCGAGGTTTCCGTCAGCCGCATCATCAGCAGCGGCGATCTCGACTGCAAGGAGATCGTCTTCTCGGTCGAGCATAACCAGAAGGACGGCACCCGCCGGAGCTTCTACCTGTCGGCGATCTGTCGTGACGGAACACGCTGGAAATGGGCGCTGGCCGAGCCTGCGACCACGCGCTGGGGCACGCTGCAGTGAGGCTTCGCTGGAGGGCGGTACCTGCTGCGCTGCTCGCCACGGTGCTGCTGGTCGGCTGCCAGTCGGTCGGTGCGATCTCCGGGGCGGCGGTTGGAGCCTCCACCGGCGCGGTGACGGTCAACCCGATCGTCGGCTACGTCACCGCGATCACCGTCGCGGCCGGCATCGAGGAACTGCAGCATTACATCGCCCGGGTGCGTCAGGGCGCCGAGCAGGATGTCATCGTCAACGCTGTCGGCACGATGCAGCCAGGCGAGACACGGCAATGGAAGATCGTGCACGACATTCCGATGTTCGATGACGAGCATGGCGAGATGCGGGTGGTGCGCTCGATCGACACTCCCCTCGCGCAATGCAAGGAGGTGCTGTTCACGGTGGACCAGGGCCGTGCCCCGCATCTTCGCCGCACTCCCTTTGTCACCGGCGCCTGCCGCGACAGCAATGGGTGGAAGTGGGCAGAAGCCGAACCCGCGACGGAACGCTGGGGCTATTTCCAACATATCGCGCAATAGCCGCCAGGCAGCGGGCGCGGCCGTTCAGGCCAGAGGCAGCGTTGTTCGGCAACGCCTCTGCTGCTGTCACGTTGGGCGTGGCAGTTTGTGTCACGGAGGCCCGGATGCGCCGGCGATGCGGAACGCTCCTGCTTATGGTCGGCCTCGCCGCAGCGCCGGCGTGGCCGGCCTCGGCCGCTGCCATCCTTGTTCCTCCGATCACCGATCCTGCCACCGGCGAGCACCATCCCGGAAAGCCGGTGTTTGCCGAGCTCGTCACCCCGAGCCTGGCTCAGGTGGAGCCGTTTTACGCCTCCCTGCTTGGCTGGAGCTTCCGGAGCGTGCCGGGAGGTCGCTCGCACTACGCGGAGGCCTATCTCAACGGCAACCCGGTCGCGGGCCTGGTCGAGCAGGCGCTTCCTGCGGGAGCGCGCCGTCGATCGGCGTGGCTGAGCTTCTTTGCCACCACCGACGTGGACGCCGCCGAGCGGGTCGCGCTCCAGGAGGGCGCCAGGCTGCTGGTGAGGCCGCACGACCTTGCCGCACGGGGCAGAGAGGCCATCCTCGCCGATCCCCAGGGTGCGGTGTTCGCGATGCTGGCCTCGAGCAGCGGCGATCCGCCCGATCTGCTGAGTGCGCCAGGGGATTGGATCTGGCGCTCGCTCATCACCACCGATCCCGAAGCAGCCGGCGCGTTTTATCAGAAGGTGTTCGGCTATCAGCTTTCCAGCTTGCCGCAGGCCTCATCCGGGCCGACGTCGCCCGGCCCTACCTCACCTGGGCTGGCCTCACCTGGGCCGCACCTGCTGCTGGCGAGCGAGACCTATGCCCGTGCCAGCGTCAATCCGATGCCGGCCGGCCGGGCGGGCGCGCACCCGGACTGGATCGCCTATGTGCGGGTGGACAACGCCGCGGCGGCCGCGGCCAAGGTTGCAGCGCTGGGTGGCCGGGTGCTGGTCGAGCCTAGGATCGACCGCCAGGGCGGCATGATCGCGATCATCGCCGATCCACTTGGTGCGCCGCTCGGACTGCTTGAATGGTCCGAAACGGCAGGCGGCACCGAGGGGACGAGATGATCGCCCGTCGGCTGGCCGGGGCCGCCAGAACCGGCGCCGTGGCACTCGCTCTCGGGGCAGCAGGCTGCGCCTATGGGGGAGGCGAAGGCTACGGCGGTTATGGTGACTACGGCGTCGGCTATTATCAGCCTTACGGCGGCGGCTATGG
>CAXUNX010000286.1:0-3438 GCA_964252545.1 uncultured Acetobacteraceae bacterium
GGCCGCAACGCTGTGGCGCGCCCAGGGGCCGGTGCTGGGCGCGCTCGTGCTCGGCAGCGTTATCCGCTGGCTGGAATCGCGGGTCCGGCTGCACCGGATCAACAAGCTTTATTTCTGCGCCCGCGACGGCTGGTTGATCCAGCGTGCCTGGAAGGCGGCCGGGCTCGACCGCGCGACCGGCATCGAGGATCACTATCTGTTTGTGTCGAGGCGTCCGTTGAACCTGGCGCGTGGCGCCGTGCAGAGCAGGCCCGGCCAGCTGGACGCGACGCTGCTGAGGTTCGCCGCCAGCACGCAGGGCAACACCACCATCGGCACTGCATTGGAGCGGATCGGCCTGTCCGACGAGCCGGAGATCCTGGCCGACCTTCGCGCGCAACGACGCGACGGAAACGAACAGCTGGTCTGGCCCGACGGCACCGAAGCGTTCAAGGCGCTGCTCAGCCGGCATTCGGCCCGGGTTCATGCGCGGTTGCGGCAGGACCACGCCGCCTTGCTGGGATATCTGCGGCAGGAGCGCTTCGGGGTGGGAGGGCGCTGCGCCATCGTCGATATCGGCTGGCACGGAAGCATGCAGCGTTCGTTGCGCACCATCGTCGAGGCCGAGCAAGGCAGCACGCCGCTGGTCGGCTTCTATTACGGGCTGTGGCCGGCGGCCGGCGGCAACCGCTTCAAGGCTGGAGTGATGGAATCGGTGTTTGCGTCCGACTTCATTCCCGGAGAGCAGCAGCCAGAACTGCATGAGGCGGTCGAGATCCTGGAAGAGCTGCACGCGGCACCGCACGGGACGGTGCGGTCGTATCGTGAGGTCGGGGGCGCCTGGCAGCCGGTGTTTGCGGACAATCCGGCTGAATTGCGTCAGTACGAGGAGGTGACCCGGCACTTCCAGGATGGCGCGCTCGAAGCAGTCGCCGCCTTGTTCGCGACCGGGCGGTCCGGCACGCTCCGGCTGGATGAGCTGACACCGGATGCAGGGCGCGCAGCCCTCGGTGCGGTATGCCTGTCGCCGAGCGCCGAGGAACTGTCGCTGTTCGGCAATCTGGGCCATTGCGCCACCTTCGATCATGCCTGTTTCGAGCAGCTGGTGCCGGAAGGCTGCCCGACGGACGATGGCGCGATGGAGCGGGCGTTCCGGCGCAGCGGCTGGCGGGCGGGCACGCTGCGCGCCTGGTATGAAGCGGCGAACGGCGAGGGGCGCGAGCGCATCGCCCGCTTCGCGGAGGCGAACCTGCATGCGCCGCCACGCGCATTGCGGCAGTTCGGGCGATGACGCAAGCGATCCATCCCAGCAGCATGCAGGAGCTCGACCAGCCGGCCGTTGGCCGTGAAGTGTCGATCATCATGCGCACCCGCGCCCGGCCGGTGCTGCTTGCCCGCGCGCTGTCCAGCGTCCTGAGCCAGAGCTATGCAGATTGGCGGCTGATCCTGGTCAATGATGGGGGTGCGCAGGCGTCGGTCGAGGCTCTGGTAGAGGAGTACCGCGCTGCTTTCGCAGGCAGGATCACGCTGCTGCACCATGCGCAAGGCCTGGGCATGGAGGGCGCCTCGAACACCGGCCTGGCCGCCGCCACCGGCGACTTCGTCTGCCTGCACGACGACGACGATAGCTGGCATCCGGACTTCCTCGCCACCCTGACCGGCTTCCTGAACGCTCCCGAGAACCGGCGCTACGCGGCGGCGGTTTGCCATTGCACGGTGGTGCACGAGACGCTCGAACCGGAAGGCATCAACGAACAAGAGCGGCTGACGGGCTTCCATAGCCCGGACCAGGTCGACTACGCGGCGATGCTGCGTTCGAACCAGTTTCCTCCGATCAGCATGCTGCTCCGCCGGCGGGTGGTGGATGCGGTGGGCCGCTTCAACACCGACATGCCGGTGCTCGGCGACTGGGACTACAACCTGCGCATCCTCGCGGTGGGCGATATCGGCGTGGTACCGCGTCGGCTGTGCGCCTATCACCATCGCCTCGCAAGCGAGCTGGGCCCTTATGGCAGCAGCGTGATCAGTCGTGCGCCCGATCACCAGGCGACCCGCACACTCTACCGCAACAGCATGATGCGGCGTCTGGCCGAGCGGGATCCTGCCCTGCTTGGTCTGGTGCACGTCGTGTTGAGCGACGCGCAGGCCAAGGACGAGCGGCTGCTGGAACGGGTCGACCAGCTCGGCCGCACGCTGCTGCAACGCTCCTGGGACACCGAGACCTGGGACGGCTGGCGCCATTCCGACCTGCGGGACCGGCTGGTCCGGGTGGAGGCGCAGCTCGCCGAGCTGGGCAATTCGCTGGCCGCCCTGCGGGAGACGATGCAGGCTGTGGCCCGGGCGCTGCGGCCGTTCCGGGCAGCCTGGCGTCGCATGATGCCGTTGCGCCGCCTGCTGGCGCGCGCGCGCGGCCGCCACCGGTGATCGAACAGCAGCCGGCCCGGTTGTATGACGAGGCGTTCTACGCTGCCCAGGCGCCAGGCAGCGCACGGTCGGCTGCGGTCGCCTTGTCGCTGCTGTTTGCATGGACCCGGCCGCGGCGGGTGGTGGATGTCGGCTGCGGCGTCGGCACCTGGCTGCACGTGGCGAGCCTGCTCGGGGCCGAAACCGTCACCGGCTTCGACGGCGATCACGTCGCACCCGAAACCCTGCTGATCCCGCCCGGATGTTTCCTGCCGATCCGGCTGGAGTGCGACAGCCCGGCGGCGTCGCTTCCGCAGCATCAGCGCCGCTTCGACCTGGTGATGTCGCTGGAAACCGCGGAGCACCTGCCGCATGCGCGCAGCGCAGGCTTCGTCCGCGAGCTGACGGAGCTCGGCGACCTGGTGCTGTTTTCCGCAGCGATCCCCTTCCAGAACGGCACCGGCCATATCAACGAGCAATGGCCCGAGTTCTGGGCGATGCTTTTCCACGCGGAGGGCTTCAGCTGCTTCGACCCGCTGCGGCCCTTGCTGATGAGCCGTCCCGAGGTGGATTGGTGGTATGCGCAGAACATCCTGCTGTTCGCCCGGCGCGGCTCGCCGGCCGAAGCGGCCCTGCCGGAACACAGCCGAGCCGACCGCCAGCCGCTCAGCCGGGTGCATCCGGTCAACCTGCTGGTGCAGACCTTGTGGAACTACCGCACCCACCGGGTAGCGGCACGCAACATCGAGGAGGCGGATTACGTGCGCCTGAGCGCCGCCTGGAGTGCCGGTGCCGACGAGCCGCCGGCGCTGGCCACCGTGGCGGCTGCCGGCACCGGCACAGGCTTCCCGGCCACCCGTATGGTGCTTGGAGACCCGGAGGCGGCGCTCAGGCAAGCGCACGCGGCCCAGGCCCTCGCCGAAGGCGCGCTGCGCGAGGCATCGTTCCGGATCGAGGCGCTGCAGCGCCGATGCGATATCGCCGAGCAGGGATCGGGTGCGACGCAGAGCGCATCGTCCGGGTCGGGGTGACGTCTTCGTCGATCTCGTTCCGGCG
>CAXUNX010000287.1:0-3420 GCA_964252545.1 uncultured Acetobacteraceae bacterium
CAACGCGCCGGCCTGGCGCGGCGCGGCGGGTGCAGCGACGGATGCGCGCAGCCTCGGAGTGCCGCCCCGGCCGCGCGCCTGGCCGAGGCGTCACCCTCTTCGGTGTGGAGCGCCTTCATGTCGCGCCGGTGCCGGGACGACATGAACCACCAGGATGAGCGGGATGCCCGTTAACCATAACCAAGCGGCGCCGATGCCTGAACCGACGCCTGAGGTCGCGACGTCCAGCACGCCGCCGCCGGTCGCGGCCGATGCGGAGGAGCAGCAACTACCCAGGCTCGGCCTGCTGCCGATGGTGCTGCTGTCGCTGCTGGTGGGCTTGGTGACCGGCACCGGCGCGCTGGTGTTCCGCGCCTTGATCGGGCTCGTCCACAATCTGCTGTTCCTCCGCCGTGCCGCCTTCAGCTACGACGCCAGCGTGTTCACTCCGGACAATCCCTGGGGTCCGCTGGTGATCCTGGTGCCGGTGGTGGGGGGCCTGGGTGTCACCTGGATCGTCTCCAACTTCGCACCCGAGGCCAAGGGGCACGGAGTGCCGGAGGTGATGGACGCGATCTACTACAAGCGGGGCGTGATCCGGCCGGTGGTGGCGCTGGTGAAGTCGGTCGCCTCGGCGCTTGCCATCGGCAGCGGTGCCGCGGTCGGACGCGAAGGGCCGATCATCCAGATCGGCTCGGCGCTCGGTTCGACCCTGGGACAGGCGATCCGGATGCAGGCCGGCCAGCGAATCACGCTGGTGGCGGCGGGTGCGGCGGCGGGGATCGCCGCCACCTTCAACACGCCGATCGGCGGGGTGATGTTCGCCACCGAGCTCATGCTGCCCGAGATCAGCGTCGACACCTTCCTGCCGGTGGCGATCGCCACCGGCTCGGCGACCTTCGTGGGGCGCCTGTTCTTCGGCATACAACCGGCCTTCCTGGTGCCAGCCAGCCTGTCCACCCTGCCCGATCAATCGAGCAGCGGCCCCATCCTGCTGCTGTATGTCGCACTCGGCGCGGTGATCGGCGTGGCGGCGGCCTTGTTCATCCGCTCGCTGCACTGGCTGGAGGACGGCTTCGACCGGATCCCGGGACGCTACGGCCGCCATGCGCTGGGAATGCTGATGGTGGGCGTGCTGATCTACCTGCTCTGGCGCACCACCGGCCACTACTATGTCGAGGGCGTCGGCTACGCGACGATCCAGGCGGCCCTCCGCGACCAGGTCACGCCGCCGGGCGCGCTGCCGCTGGGCGGCTTCTTCGTGCTGCTGTTCGCCTGCAAGCTGCTGGCCACCTCGATCAGCCTGGGCTCGGGTTCCTCGGGCGGCGTGTTCTCGCCGTCGCTGTTCATGGGTGCGGCGATCGGCGGCGCCTTCGCCCGCGCAGCCGAAGCCCTGCTGCCCACGGTCCCGGTCAGCCTGCCGGCCTTCGCCATGGTGGGCATGGGTGCGATGGTGGGCGGCGGCACCGGGGCGGCGATGACCGCGGTCACGATGATCTTCGAGATGACGCGCGACTACGACATCGTGCTGCCGATGATCCTGGCGGTGGCGCTGGCGTTGGGCGTGCGACGGCTGCTTTCGAGCGAGACGCTCTATACGCTCAAGCTGGTGCGGCGCGGCCACCCGATCCCCAAGGCGCTGCACGCCAACACCTTCCTGGTCCGCAACGCCGCCGAGATCATGGAGCGCGACGTGCTGGTGCTTGAGGAGGACGTGCGCTTCGCCGACTTCATGCAGCTGGCGACCGCGCAGGGCGGCCTGCGGCACGTGGTGGTGACGCGCGGCGGCACCATCGTGGGAGGGCTGCGGGTCAACATCGACCTGCGTCGCGGCATCGCCGCCGCCGCCGAGGAGGTCGAGCTGGGCGCGCTGGCGCGGCAGGACTTCACCGTCGTGCACGACAACGAGGCCGCCTTCGATGTGATCTCGACCATGTGGGCGAAGCGGGCCTTCATGGCGGTGGTGCTCGGCAGGAGCCAGGACATGCCGGCGGGCAGCGGGCCCGAGCAGGTTCTCGGCGTCATCACCAAGGAGCACGTGGCGGACACCGTCGCGCGCAGCGTGCAGATCTATCGCGGCTGAGCGCCGGCTTCGATGGTCTGCCGGATCAGCGCCTCGTAGCGCTCGATGTAGCCCTCCATCGACAAGCTGCGCATCGCCTCCTGGCGCACCGCGCGGCGTAGCTTGCGCGACAGCTTGGGGTCTTCCAGCAGCTCCAGCACGCGGTCGCCAAGTCCGCGCGGGTCGTGGAACGGGGTCAGCAACCCGGTCTTGCCGTCGCGGATGAACTCCTCCACCGGCGCGGTCTGGCTGCCGACAATGGCGCAGCCGCTCGCCATCGCCTCGCGCAGCGACCAGGAGGCGACAAACGGATAGGTCAGATAGAGGTGGGTGTCGGACCGCTTCAGCAGGCCGGCATAGCTGACATAGTCGAGCTTGCCCATGAAATGCACCCGCGCGGGATCGAGGCTGCGGCCGACCTCGCGCAGCATGTGCTCGCGCCAGTTGCCTTCCGCCAGGCGCGCCCCATAGCTGACCCCGTCCCCGCCCACCAGCATGACCCGGACATCCGGGCGCGCCTGCAGGATCCGGGGCAGAGCCCGCATCACCACGTGGAAGCCGCGATAGGGCTCGAGATCGCGCGAAACATAGGTGATCAGCTTCTCGTCCGGGCGCACGGTCACCGCCCCGAGCGTGAAGTCCTGGGACGCACTCTGCGGATCCGGCGCGCAGACGTCGAGATTGACCCCCTCCGACAGCACCGAGATATTCGGATGCGCCCAGGCCGGATAGGTGGAGCGCTGGAACAAGGTGGGAGTCTGGCCCCGGCCGCCATTGGTCAGCGCCAGCAGGTTGACCGCGTTCTTGGCCCGCACGCGCGGAAACATCGACGGGTCGTTCGGGAATTCCGGATCGAAGCCGACATCGAAACGGTCTGTATGGTAGTAGAACTCGAGATAACCCAGCATCGGCGTGTCCGGATACACGTCGCGCAGGTTCAGCAGCTCCCCCCAGCCGTGATGGCCGATGATGATGTCGGGCGTGAAGCCGAGCTGCTTGAGGGTGCGCGCGGTCTGCGCGACCAGCTCGGCGCGAAGCACCGCAAGCTCGAACTCCTGCGCCACCGGGTGGGTCTCGGCATAGGCGCCGCGCGGCATCCGGTATGAAACCCGGCGCACCCCCGGCATCACGTTCTGGTTGGGCTCGCTGATGAAGACAACCTCGTTGTTGCTGCCTTCATGCGTGCTTTGACGCGTCAGGTGACGCACCAGGTGCAGGAACTGCCCGGGGAAGTTCTGATGGACGAAGAGGTATCGCAACGCCACTCCCCTCGGGTGCGAGCCGCCGCCGCCGCGCGCGCGGGCAGGCGAACCAGGCTTCGCGGATCGGGCTTTGGTCGAGCTCCGGCTGCTTCAGCCGCGTGCCGGACGGCCGGGCTT
>CAXUNX010000288.1:0-3413 GCA_964252545.1 uncultured Acetobacteraceae bacterium
AGGTGGCACCGTCGAGCCCGAGCCAGTCACGCAGGCGGCGCCCCGAAGCGTCCTCGAACGGGATGCCCGTCGCATGTGCCGCGGTGCCGGGCGCTTGGCTCGCGATCAGGATGCGGGCGGTGGCGGAGATGCGGAAGATCGGGCGCGGCCCGAGCGGCAGGTGCGGCGCACACGCGGTGCAGGCGCGGGCTTCGCGCCCGAGCGCCGTTGCGATGTCCAGGCTGCCCGGAAGCAGGCTCAGGGCTCGCTGGTGGCAGGCCCCGGCGCGCCGATGGTGAACACGATCACCCGCTCGCCCGTCCGCACGAAGCGCAGCGTGCACGGCACCAGGGCGCCGTCATGGATCGGGTGGGGCAGGTCGGCCAGCGCAAGGTGCGGACCATCCGGCGCCATGGCTGTGCGGCCGCCGCGCGGCACCAGCACGCCGTGGTCGTTCGGACCGGGCCCCTCCGTCGCGGGATTGACGCCCGTCTCCGACACCGTGCCGTAGCCGGGGCAACTGACCCCGGCCAGCCGGTCGGGCAACACGCCATGGTTGATCAGGGTGGTGAACAGCGACGCCGACTGACCGTTCGGCCCGGCGGTGCCCCAGGACGGGCCGATCTCGATCGGGCCGGCCACCTGGGCCAGGCCGGTGGTTGCCAATGCCGCCGGAAGCAGCAGCCATCGCCTATGCCAGCCCATATTCCACCTCTGCCGTATAGACGGCCTGGTCGGGGCCGAGTTGCGACGAGAATAGCGTGAAGCATTCCACCGGAACGGGTGCCGTCCGGAACAGGTTGTTGGCGGCGATCCAGGCGGCGAGCCGGTCGGCGGCAACGGTGTCGACGCGAGCCAGGCTCACATGCGGCTGGAAGCGGCGCCGCTCGGCCGGCAGGCCGGCGCGCTGCAGCGCCGTCTCGATCTTGTTCTGGAGGTGATCGAGCGCCGGCGTGCGATCGACCCCCACCCACAGCGTGGACGTGCGGCCACTCCGCTCGAACACCCCGGTGCCGCCCAGCGCCAGCGAAAAGGCGCGGGCGCGCAGGGCGGCGAGCGCGTGGTCGACCTCCTCGGCCACGTGGTTGGGGATCTCCCCCAGAAAGCGAAGGGTCAGGTGATGGTTCTCGGGCGGAACCCAGCGTGCGCCGGTGAGGCCGTGCTGTAGCGATGCGAGCGCCTCCCGCAAGGCGAAGGGCAGCTCGAGCCCCACGAAGAGTCTCATGGGGGCAAGCTAGCAAACCTGCCGGAGCGGCGTCACGCCTGCGGCGGGCTGCCCCTTAAATCGGCGCAACCCGCCGGGCGCGATGCTTGATCCGGCACAGATGATCAACGACATTGCTCGTATCGGGTCGCCGTGCGCCCTCGACGCCTTCCGCTCGCGTGGCGGCCGGAGCGCCGATCCGCTATAAGGGCGGCACGGGTCAACGCATTCGTCCGCGTGCACCGGCGTGCATGCTTCAGGGGATACAAAGAACATGGCTTTCGTTCCCGATTACAGGACCCCGGCCGCGCGGCCCGCCTTCGGCGCGACGGCCATCGATGGGGGCCTGCGCGCGCACATGCTGCGCGTGTTCAACTGGATGACCTCCGGCCTGCTGCTCACCGGCATCGTCGCCTTTCTGGTGTCCAACACTGCGCTGCGCGACGTCTTCTACCAGCAGGTCGAGACCACCTACGGCTACGTCCTGCGCCCCACCGGCCTGGGCTGGCTCGCCATGGTGGCGCCGCTCGGCTTCGTGCTGGTGCTGAGCTTCGGCATCAACCGGCTGTCGCGCTCCGCAGCGCAGACGCTCTTCTGGGTGTTCTGCGCTGCCATGGGGGCGAGCCTGACGCAGATCTGCTTCGTCTACACGGGCACCTCCATCGTGCGGGTGTTCTTCATCACGTCGGCGACGTTCGCCGCGACCGCGCTCTACGGCTACACGGCCAAGGCGGACCTGACGCGCTTCGGCTCGTTCCTGTTCATGGGGCTGATCGGCGTGGTGATCGCCATGGTGGTGAACATGTTCCTGCACAGCGCCGCGCTGCAGTTCGTGTTCAGCGTCATCGGCGTGCTGGTGTTCACGGGCCTGACCGCGTTCGACGTGCAGCGCATCAAGTTCACCTACACCCAGTATCTCTACGCCGCCGGCCCCGACGAGGTGGCCAAGCGCTCAGTCTATGACGCGCTGGCGCTTTACCTGAACTTCATCAACCTGTTCACGCTGCTGCTGCAGTTGAGCGGAACGCGTTCGTCGAACAACTGACGCCCGCGACCATCGGGTGACGAATTGCGGCGCGCCGGTTCTGTCCGGCGCGCCGTTTTGCGTTGATCCATGTGTGCAGCCGTCATGCGGCTCTTTGGGCAGGCGCCTCTTCTAGTCCACCCCGAACCAGCCGCCGGTGTCGCCGCCGACCCAAACACCGCCGGCATGGTCGGGAAACAAGCGATCCGCGACCCGGCCGAGTTTCGTATCCGTTCCGAGATCGACGTTGTCGTCGCCATCCGGCACGCAGATGCGACCCTCGTATCGGCCGCGCACGCGGATCTGCCCGACCACGTAGGTGCCGTTGCCGGCCGGGTAGGCGCTCCGGTGCTCATCATGCGAATAGACGAGGAGGTAGCAGCCGTCGTCCCGCGCGTAAGCGTTGATCGTGGGCAGGGCCACTCGCGCGAAACCGGGAACCGGATGGTTCACCGCCAGCCCCAGCAGGTTCGTGTAGACGTGGAGCTTGGCCGGCAGAAAGCCGCTCGGCACGTCGCTGCCTGCTTGCCTGGCGCCGCCATAGATCGCCAGCAGCAGGCAGGAGAGGCCCAGCACCAGGGAGAAACTTGCCAAGCGCTGCCGCGCGACGATCGTCATCGTTTTTCTCGACACAACATCATCGGATCGGCCGCTGACAACGGCCGTTCGCGATGATCTACGCCCGAGACGTTAAGAATGACTGAGCAACGCGCCGGTGGTTCGCGCGCGGCGCCCTCCGGCGGGAAACCTAGACGATCGTCTTGAGGTAATCGGCGAGTTGCTGCGCCGCCGCCGTTTTCTCGATCCGCTCCAGCGCGCCGAGCTCGGCCGCCAGCCGATCCATCGCCGCCTCGTAGATCTGGCGCTCCGAAAAACTCTGGTCCGGCTGACCGGAGTTGCGGTGAAGGTCGCGCACCACTTCGGCGATCGCCAGCGGGTCGCCCGAGTTGATCTTGGCCTCGTATTCCTGCGCCCGGCGCGACCACATGGTGCGCTTGATGCGCGCGCGCCCCTTCAGGATGAGCAGCGCCTCGTCGAACAGCTTGCGGGTGGCGAGCTTGCGCAGGCCGGCCGATCGCGCCTTGGCGACCGGCACCCGCAGCGTCATGCGGTTTTCTTCGAACGTGATATGGATCAGCTCGAGCTTGTGCCCGGCAATCTCCTCCGTCGCGATGCGCTCGACCTTGCCCACCCCGTGGGTCGGGT
>CAXUNX010000289.1:0-2908 GCA_964252545.1 uncultured Acetobacteraceae bacterium
TCTTGTTGCGGAAGTTGAAGCTCTGGAACATGTAGTTGCCGAGCGTCGACATCTCGCCGTATTTCCCGCCAAGCAGCTCCTGCAAGGCAGCGGCCGCGTTCGGGTTCGGCGCCTTGGGCTCCGGCAGTTCGGCCTGCAGCCGATCGATTCTCATGAACATCGCGGATAGCCTCTCGGGTGTGGATGCCTTTCCTATACGGGCGGCGGTGGCCGGAGTTCGCGGCCTTTTCACACTGGTTGGGAGAGGACCCGGCGCGGAGGCGTGGTCCGGGAGGGCGTATCCGCGCTCAGCTGAGCTTGCGTCCGGCCAGGGCGGTGTTCAGCCAGATCCCGTGCGGCGACCGCCCGGTCGGGATCATGCTCGCGGCGCCGGTGGCGAGATCAACCACCGCCACGTGCTGGCGCCAGCGCAGCGTCGCCCAGATCGTGTTGTTGGGACCGAACACGATGTCGTCCGGGCCGCCGGGCAGGCGATAGCTGCGGATGATCTTGAGGCTGTCCCAGTCGAGCTGCTCGATGGTGCCCGACACCCGGCAGGTGACGAACAGCCGCTTCTGGCTGGGCGCCTCGAACAGGTTGTGCGGCCCCGCCGCCATGTGCAGCTCGCGCTCGACATGGCCGTTGGCGGGATCGACCACGGCGACGTAGTCGGTGCCCATCACCCCCACCAGGATCCGGCCGGCGTGCCACAGCACGCCCGCCGGGGTGGATCCGACGTCGCTCTCCCACAGCACCCGTCCGGTTGCGGTCTCGATCGCCATCAGCTTGCCGGTATCCTGCAGGCTGACATAGACCACCCGGGAATCCGGCGAATAGTTCAGGTGGCTCGGCATGGCTCGGGCGGGGATCCGGTGCGCCAGGGTCATGCTGGCGACGTCATACAGGTCGACCTGGTTGCGGGCGAGGCCGGCGACCGCGAGCCACCGTCCGTCCGGGCTGTAGGAAAGCTGGTAGGGGTCGCTCACCGGGATGTGGCGCTGCATGGCGCCGGTGACCGGATCAAGAAAGAACAGGGCGTTGCCGGCGGTGTCTCCGATCACCAGCGAGCGCCCGTCCGGGGTCAGCGCCATGTGGTGCGGCTCGCGCAGCACCGGCAGGCGCCGCACCTCCCGCCTGCTGTCGATGTCGATCTCGCTGATCGAGGCGCCGGCCGAGTTCAGCACGAAGGCGAGCCGCTCCGGACGCGGCGCGGGCTGGGCGCGGAGCGGCGCGTCACCAAGACCTGCACTCCCCAGGGCTGCACCCCCGAGCAGCAGCAGGCAGAAGCGGGCGGTTCGGGCCAGAGGTCGGATCATGAGCGGAATCGAGCCTGTTGTCCGGTGCATGCAGGCCAGAGGCGATCCGCCGCTGTCAACGACAATCGCTGGAACAATCCTGCTGTCACGCGCGGGCCGGGCGCGCTGCCTCTTGCCTGCCAGGCGGTTGTTGCCACATGAAAGAACACGCGCGCGCCTGTTCCACAGCCACCGGCCGCCCTGCAGACAGGATCATGGCATGTTCATCGAGACCGAGGACACCCCGAACCCCGCCACGCTGAAGTTCATCCCCGGTGGCCACGAGGTGATGGGCGACGGCACCGCCGACTTCGTTTCCGCCGAAGCCGCCGAGCGTTCGCCGCTGGCCGCGGCGCTGTTCGAGATCGCCGGCACCTCCCGGGTGTTCCTGGGCGGCGACTTCGTTACCGTGACCAAGGCCGAAACGGTGGAATGGTCGGAAGTCCGGCCCCTGGTGCTGTCGGTGCTGGTGGACCATTTCGTCTCCGGGAGGCCGGTGATCGAGGGGCATGCCGAGCTGGCCAGCGAGGACGTCGCTCCCGAGGACGCCGAGATCGTGGCCCAGATCAAGGAGCTTCTCGACACCAGGGTGCGCCCGGCGGTGGCCAGCGACGGCGGCGACATCGTGTTCCGCGGCTACCGCGACGGCATCGTGCGGCTGCACATGCAGGGTGCGTGCTCCGGCTGCCCGTCGTCCCGCGCCACGCTCAAGCACGGCGTCGAGAACATGCTCCGCCACTACGTGCCGGAAGTGCAGGCGGTGGAGCAGGTGGAGGCCTGAGGGCAGCCATGGCGTCGGATACGGCGCCGGCGCACGCAGCCGACGGCCCCGCGGCGCAGGCCGCAGAGGTGCTCCCTCCGGCGCAGGCCGCAGAGATGCTTCCCGCGGCGGAAGCCGCAGAGGTGCTTCCTCCGGCGGAAGCGCCGGGGCCGATCGTGCCGGCCGGCGTCGGCGAGGAGGTGCTCGACCTGGTGTTCCGCCACGCCCGCACCCCGCAGGGCTGGTCGGACGCCCCGGTTGATCCCGCGGTGCTGCGCACGCTGTTCGACCTGGTCAAGCTCGGTCCCACCTCGGGCAACTGCTCGCCCGTGCGCCTGGTGTTCCTGCAAAGCGAGCACAGCCGCGCGCGCCTGCGGGTGGCGCTTTCCGCCGGCAACGTGGCGCGCACGCTGAGCGCGCCGGTGACGGTGATCGTGGCGCAGGATCCGATGTTCTTTGAGCATCTGCCGAGGCTCTACCCGCAGGCGGAGGCGCGCTCCTGGTTCGCGGCCGATGCGGGCTTCGCCGAGGAAACGGCGTTCCGCAACGCCACCCTGCAGGGCGGCTACCTGATCCTGGCGGCACGCATGCTGGGGCTCGATGCCGCGCCGATGTCGGGGTTCGACAACGCCGGTGTCGACGCCGCCTTCTTCGCCGGCACGACGCTGAAGTCCAACTTCATCTGCAATCTCGGCCATGGGGTGGATCAATCGTATCCGCGCCTGCCGCGACTTTCGTTCGAAGACGCCTGCCAGATCGCCTGAGCCTTGGCGGTCCTGGTCCTCGACACCGCCCAAGACGCTTGCTCTGTCGCGGTGCTGCATGAGGCCAAGGTGTTGGCCAGCGCGTCGGAGTCCATGCAGCGCGGCCACCA
>CAXUNX010000289.1:2918-3400 GCA_964252545.1 uncultured Acetobacteraceae bacterium
GCTGGGGCTCGATGCGGCGCCGATGTCGGGGTTCGACAACGCCATGGTCGACGAGATCTTCCTGGCCGGCCTGGGTTGGCGCTCGAACTTCCTGCTCAGCCTGGGCTATGCGGCGGCGAAACCCGACACGCCGAGGTCGCCCCGTCTGACCTTCGACGAAGCCTGCCTGCTGCTTTGAGCAATGCTGCGGTGCGATGCGCGTCCTGGTCCTGAACGGGACCGGCGGCGAAGCGCTCGCCGCCCTGGTCTGGCGGAATGACGACCGGCTGCATCTGGTCGGGCAGGCGGCAACGCCACGGCAATCGGACGGGCGGGGCGGCGGCAGCGAGCGGTTGGCCGGCATGCTGCGGGACTTGCTGGAGCAGCAGGGCTGGCAGGCCAGCTCGCTCGGGCTGATCGCGGCGGTGACCGGACCGGGCAGCTTCACCGGCCTGCGCGCCAGCCTGTCGGTGGCGCACGGACTGGCGCTCGGCGGCCTGTCG
>CAXUNX010000290.1:0-3395 GCA_964252545.1 uncultured Acetobacteraceae bacterium
CCCGCGGTGCAGCGGGTCGACGTGGGAGCGGTGCTGAGCGACCTCGCCTCGCGCAACGGGCAGAACCTGAACTGGAAGACGTCGATCGTCGACCTGATGAAGCTGCTCGACCTCGACAGCAGCCTGCACGCACGCACCGAGCTTGCGGGCGAGCTGCATTATTCCGGCGACACCAACGACTCGGCGGCAATGAATGTGTGGCTGCACCAGGAGGTGATGCGCCAGCTTGAGGCGAACGGCGGCAAGGTGCCCGACGACCTGAAGAACTGAGTTCCCGCTACATCAAGGGACGCCAGCACCAGGTTGAAAGCTCCAGCGCACGCTCGCCGAGCGGGCGGGCGCGCCATTCGCGCAGCCCCACATGCACCGAGCGGTCGATCTCGGCGCGCAGCATCCGCTCCACCGCGCCGGCGGTGCCGCGGCCCAGCACCACCGCGTCGATCTCGTTGTTGAAATACACCGAGCGGCGGTCGAAGTTGGAGGAGCCGATCGCCGTCCAGACCCCGTCGATGGTGGCGACCTTGGCGTGCAGCATGCCGCGATGCACCTCGTGGATGCGCACGCCGGCGCGCAGCAGCCCGCCATACACCGCCCTGGCCGCATGCACCGCGGACGGGACGTCGCTGTAGCCGGCCAGCAGCAGGTCGACCGCGATCCCCCGATCTGCCGCCTGCTTGAGCAGCAGCCATTCCCTGGCGGTCGGCACGAAATAGCCGGTGGCCAGCAGGATATGGCCGCGGGCGCCGCCCACCGCGGCCCGGATCGCGCTGTTGAACAGCGGACGCCGCTCGCGCGGGGCGCTGCCGTCGATGCGGAGCGTCTCGAGCGACAGGGCGTCGTCCGGCGGCCGGCAGGGCGGAGGATCGGGCTCCGGGCCGCCCCGGAGCGGGCCGGGATCGCCGCCCTGGCCGCGCCAGGTGTGGAAGAACAGCTTCTGGATCTCGGCCACCGCCGGACCCTCGATGCGCACGGCGTTGTCGATCCAGAAGGCGCTGTCCGGGTTGGCGCCGCGGCCCACGCCTTCCGCAGTCTGGTAGACCTTGGAAAGGTTGACGCCGCCGAGGATGCCCACCGCCCC
The DNA here is from genome assembly GCA_964252545.1 of uncultured Acetobacteraceae bacterium. GTDB lineage: Bacteria > Pseudomonadota > Alphaproteobacteria > Acetobacterales > Acetobacteraceae > Lichenicoccus. The sequence goes on from CAXUNX010000290.1 coordinate 1,079, forward strand.
GTCCACCACCGTGAGCTTGCGGTGGTCGCGGTCGTTGACGCTCATGTTGAAATAGTGCCGCAACGGGTTGATCGAATGGTATTCGAGCACCCGCACGCCGGCGGCCTGCAGCCGGTCGAACGACGCGTCCGGGGTGTCCTGCGAGCCCACCGCGTCCCAGATCAGCGCGACCTCGACGCCGGCCCGGGCCTTGGCTTCCAGCAGGTCGAACAGCGAGCGGCCATCGAGCGTCACGTCCTCGACGGTGTAGTATTCGAGGTGCGCGTGGTCGCGCGCCTGCTCGATCGCATCCAGGATCGCGCGTATGGCGGCCGCACCGCTGGGCAGCAGCGTCACCCGGTTGGCCTCGATCAGCGGGCATTCGGACACCGGCCCGTGCAGGCGGGCGTGGTGCAGCAGATCATCATCCATGGCTGCTGGTGCGGATGCGCGGGGGTCCAGGCGCGGCAGGTCAGCCACCGGCGCGCCCTTTTGTGCGGGCGCGCGGGAGGGTAGAGAAGGGTATGCCTGCACCATACGCCACCAGGATCGACCGATACGTCCTGCGACAGCTGCTGGCTGCCCTGCTGGCCACCACCGGCGGGCTGGCTGCGCTGATCTGGCTGACGCAATCCTTGCGGTTCGTTGCGATGGTGGTCGACCGCGGCCTGTCGTTGTGGGTATTCCTGCAGCTCACCGGTCTGCTGATCCCCTCGTTTGTTGCCGTCATCCTGCCCATCACAACCTTTGTGGTCATCCAGTTCATCTACCAGCGGCTTTCCGGCGACCGGGAGCTGACGGTCATGCGCGCGGCCGGGCTTGCGGACTCCGCCATCGCCCGCCCGGCGCTTGCCTGTGCCGCGATCGCGGTTGCGCTGTCCTACGTGCTCAACCTGTGGATCGTTCCCCGCAGCTATCACGCCTTTCGTGAATACGAGTTCGAGATCCGCAACAAGATGGCCGCCTTTCTGCTCCAGGAAGGGGTGTTCACCCCGATCTCGGACAGCATGACCGTGTATGTCCGGGCGCGCGACCGCGACGGCACGCTGCACGGCATCCTGGTCGAGGACGACCGGCAGGCGCACAGCCGCGCCACGATCCTGGCCGAGCGGGGCGAGATGGTGGCCGGAACGGGTGCTCCCACCGTGGTGCTGTTCAACGGCTCGCGCGAGGAGATCGACCGGCGCACCGGCCGGCTGAACGTGCTCACCTTCGCGCGCAACAGCATCGATCTCAGCTCCTCCAACAAGGACGCCCAGCGGTTTCGCGACTCCGCCGAGATGTCGCTGGCCGAGCTGATGGACCCCGATCCCCGCACGGTGGCCGCGCGCGACCGCGGCAAGCTGCTGGTGGAGGCGCACCGGCGGCTCACCGCGCCGCTCACGGCCTTGTCTTTCGCCATGGTGGCGCTGGTGTCGGTGCTGATGGGCGCGTTCACCCGGCACGGCAACGCGCTGCGGCCGCTGGTCGCGGTTCTGGTGGTGGTCGGGCTGCTCGCCACCGGGCTGGTGATCCAGAACGTGGCGGCGCGCGATCCGGTGCTGATCCCGCTGATCTGGCTCGAGGCGGTGCTGCCGGGGCTGGTGTGCGCGTGGTTGCTGTTCTGGCCGGAGCTGTTCCGGCGGTTGTCGCTGCGGGCTCCGGGCCCTGCGCGCTCCCGGCTGGCCGGCTGAGCGCCGCCGGTGCCGGTCGCGATCACCCTTTCGCTGTATCTCGCGCGCCAGTTCACCGCCGCGGTGCTGGCGATGATCGCCGCCCTCACCGGGCTGGTCTCGCTGTTCGACTTCATCGACCTGCTGCGCCGCGCCGCCACCCGGCCGAACGTGGGTGCCACCCTGGCGCTGCAGGTCGCTGCCCTGCGGCTGCCGTATTTCTGCATCGAGATCCTGCCGTTCGCGGTGCTGCTCGGCGGCATCGTCTGCTTCTGGCGGCTGACCCGCTCCTCCGAGCTGATCGTCGCACGCGCCGCCGGGATCTCGGCCTGGCAGTTCCTGGCGGCACCGCTCGCCTGCGCGCTGATCACCGGTGCGGTGGCCACCGCGGTGCTGAGCCCGCTCTCGTCGGCGATGTATGCGCGGGCGGAGTCGCTCGACAACCTCTACCTGCGCAACAGCGGCGGCACGCTCGACCTGTCCGGCGGCCAGCTCTGGCTGCGCCAGGCGGACCATCAGCTGACCCCGATGGGCGTCGCGGTGCTGCACGCCCGCGAAGTGCACATGCACAAGGACGGCCAGCTCGATCTCGGCGGCGTCAGCGTGTTCCGGCTCGACGGCGCCGACCACGTGCTGTTGCGGATCGAGGCGCCCGCGCCCCCCAACCGCCCCCGGCCAGTGCACCG
>CAXUNX010000291.1:0-3369 GCA_964252545.1 uncultured Acetobacteraceae bacterium
GGCACCCGCGGCTGCGCAACGCGCTGATGCGGCCCAACATGGAGGAGGTCGGGTTCCGCTTCGCCGTGTTCCCGTTCGAGGGCATGGCCGGGCACAAGGCCGGCTACATCGCCTGGCTGCTCGGGCGCTGCCTGCGCGACGGCGTGGAGCCGGCCAGCGTCATTGAGCCGGACGCGGTGGACCTGCTGGCCGCGCGCCTGCGCACGCCCTTGCAGGTCGAGCGCTATCTCGCGCTGGCGTTCGAGGAAACGCACCACATCGGCGAGCCCACCGTCACCGCCGCCGTGGTCGAGGCGGTGCTGTCCCGCCAGCTCGACGACCTGGAACCCCGGCTCACCCGGCACGGCTACGACGTGCGCAGCATCGCGGACGAGTTCCGGGTCAAGCCGGCCGAGGTGCGGCTGTTCCTGCAAGGCCAGCTCGACCCCGCCCGTACCCGCGAGCTGACGGAGCAGATGCTCGTCGCCGGGCTGCCGGTGTGAGCATGGGCCTCCTACCCCGCGCCGCACCAGGTCGGTGCCCGTGCCTGCTCCACACCTGACCTGCACAAGGATCGCGATGCCGCCGGCCCCGCTTCCCGACGTCACCGCCGCCGCGGCGCTCCGCCGTCTGCTGGACCTCGCCCGCGGCGACACGGGGCAGTGCAGGAAGGCCGCGGACTTCCTGCTGGCGTGGTGGAATGCCGGGAGCTGCGGGGGATGGGACCTCACCGACCTGTGGACGGTGGACCGCGCCATCGCCGACGACATGCTGCGGGTCGCCACCTTCATCGCCGCCAACCACGAATACCCCAACGCCTACGGGCTCCGGGCGGAGTTCGAGGCCCTGGTGGCACGCTGGCGGCCACACCTGCTCGACCAGCCGGACTGACCTCCGTCCATCGCCCGGCCGTGCCAATCCCTGCGCCGCTCAGTCCCACCCAGCGTGCGCCAAGGCCGATGAAAGCAAGCCCGTTGCACAGACCCTGCGCCTGGGATCACACAGCGTGAGCCAGGCAATCCTGATAGTCTCACCAAGCGTGAGCCAAGGCAGGCCGATAAGCGCGCGCCCAGCCGTGGATGAGTGCAGGCCGCTACAGGTACAGACCGGTCACGTTGGACAGGAAGGAACGAGAAGCAGAACCGCGCCACCCAGCCTTTGCCCGTGTGGACGGCATGGAGGTAAGGCGGCGGGTGATCCTCGGCGGCGACGAACATTTGGATGACGTCGATCCAGAAAAGGATGCCAGCCATTTCACTTCATAAGCCATCGAATGGGTTTTCTCAACCGCCAATGACTGACGTGCTGCGTAGATCGCAGAGTTGCGCTCGCCCGCAGCCGATCTCTCGGATCGATCCAACATAGCATTCTTGGTAGACAAAGCTATTTTTCCGCCCTGCTGTGGACAACAAACCATACTTACAGGTGTAAGTCCTTTATCAGGGCAAGTTAATCTGCCTAGGCTTTATGTAAGATATTATCGATTGCTGGGCTTTGTCGCTCAATGGGTTAGCTCAAAGTAGTTTTTACGCAATCTTCAGTTGCATTCTACTCACAATTTCTGTAAATCATCGCATCCAATAGACTTGTGCAGGAGTATCACAATGTTCGATCCCACATCTCCAAACTCGGGCTGGTTTGCCACAAGCGATGGACTGACAGAGGCGGAATGCTACAAACTGACCAGCGTTGCCACGACGCTACCGGGGTGTTGGCTGGCGCAACAGGATCAAGATGACCTTGGCCATCGGACAATGGCGCTGGTTGACCCGAGCGATGCCGAGAACGCACCCGTAATCCTGGCTTGGCGCCAGGAAGGCTGCCTTCGCCTCGGCATTGGCTTGGCAGAAACCTACCTTCCGCTTGGCTCTCATGCCGATGTTGACGACATGATAAGCCACATCAGGAGCACGGTCGCCCGGCTTGCAGCCGTCGGCAGCTGGATGTCAGTTGAGTTCCGGTCCGGTTCGGTTGCTCGCCCGGACTGATGTTCACCTACAGGCTGACCCGGCCGGGTGCGGCCGAACCACTATACTACGGCCTACGATCGGCATCCTGAAGTTTGACAAGCGCGGCAACGGCGTCGTCAATCGAACTGAAGCTACCGTGCGCTTGTAAGTCGTCATTACGAACCTCGGCTAACTCGATCCGATCAATAGTCCCAGAGATCGCGAACGTCGGCGCGTTGGGGGTGTCTGATGACACAACGACCGAAAGGTAGCCGTCATAATCGTCGTGGCGTTCGACTCGCCACGGCACGGTTAGCGCATTCATCGCCTGCTCGACCACGTAAGCTTGGGCTGACGTGAGGCTACGGAGCGGCCGTATGACAACAGGGCCCTGCTCGAACTGTTGCTGGGGGGTCGAGCTTGGACGCGCCATGATGATCCCCTACCGCTCACAGCGTGTCGAAGTTGTCGCTATCCGGCCCTGGAGTACATTTTTTTACAAGGGTCAAAGGTTAACATGCCGATTTGGCGATGGATGAGTTTTCAAAGGCTTACCAGAGAAACATCATCCAAAAACGTAAGTTTAACGTTAACTCTGTTAGGAAATGTGAGTTATAACAACGGGTTAGAGCAAATTAGACCCTTGCGCAAACAAAGCGTTCACGGTTTAGTGACACACGTTAAGGTTGCATATAGGGGCTCATCAAATGCGTGTCCTAGTTGTCGAACCGGCAGGCCTTTCCCATGAAGCGCTTGCTCACCACCTCCGCTCCAACGGGGTGATCGTTGATCAGATCGAGCGCGGCGAGGAGGCCGTCGACCTTGTTCGCCATTACGATTACGACATCGTGCTGGCCGAGCTTACCTTGCCCGACATGGAAGGATGCGACCTGGTCCGCCGCATACGGGCGTCCGGGATCGACACACCGGTCATCCTGCAAGCCGAGCACGCGCGTCCGCCGCAGCGGATCAAGGCGTTCGGTATCGGCGCTGATGATTGCATCAGCAAACCCTGCGACCATGCCGAGCTTTTCGCGCGCATGCAGGCCATCGTCCGACGCAACAAGGGCTACAGCCAGCCCTCGCTTCGATGCGGGCCGGTGCAGCTTAACCTCGACACCCGCGACGTGCTGGTCTCGGGCCAGCCGGTTCACCTGACCGGCAAGGAATATGCGATCCTGGAACTTCTGATTCTGCGCAAGGGTATGGTCTTAACTAAGGAAATGTTCCTCAACCACCTTTACGGCGGCATGGACGAGCCAGAGGCGAAGATCATCGACGTGTTCATCTGCAAGCTGCGCCGCAAGCTCGCCGACGCCGGCGCACCAAACGTGGTCGGCACCGTCTGGGGCCGCGGCTACATGGTCCGCGATCCCGGTAGTCATTCCATGCTTGCACCCACTCCAAAGCCGCAGGTCGCTAGCTCACTTGCGGCGTTGCC
>CAXUNX010000292.1:0-3364 GCA_964252545.1 uncultured Acetobacteraceae bacterium
CCGCCGGATTGCCGGCGCCGCGCAGTCGCCCAGCTTCTGGCCGGCCAAGCTGCTCTGGCTGCAGCGGCACGAGCCCGCCTGCTTCGCCGCCACGCGTCACCTGCTGCCGCCCAAGGATTTCGTCCGGCTTCGGCTCACCGGCCTGCACCAGACCGTGCATCTGCCCCGACAGGCCGATCGCCCGCACCTGGTCGAGGCCGACGGCAGCACGGCCGAGCTGCCCGAGCGCCTGGCCCACGGCGCGCCACCAGGCCTCGGGGTCCTGTTCGGACCAGCCCGGATGCGGCCGCTCGGTCGCCAGGGCGACGCTCGCCTGGGCGAGGATGCGCTGGCGGGAATCCACCAGCACGGCTTTCACCGCCGAGGTCCCGAGATCGATGCCGAGGGTGGTTGCAGCCGAACTCCGCACCGGCGCGCGCCTGCCTAGGCGCGCAATCGCCGCACCACCCCGAGCAGCGCGTCCACGTCGTCGCGATTGGTGTCGAAGCCGCAGACCAGCCGGATGATGCAGCCGGCCTCGCCGCGCTCCAGCCAGCGATAGAACACGTAACCCGCATCCTGCAGCGCCCTGACAGCGGACTCCGGCATCAGCGCGAACACCTCGTTCGACTCCACCGCCTGCACCAGGCTCACCCCCGGCAGCGTGGACAGCCCGTCCCCGAGCCGTGCCGCGGCAGCGTTGGCGAGTGCCGCGTTGCGCAGCCAGAGATCGTCGGTGAGGTAGGCGACCAGCTGCGCGCTGAGATAGCGCTGCTTGGAGAACAGATGGCCCCCGCGCTTGCGCCGGCGCGCGAAATGCTCGGCGAGGTCGTGCCGGAAGAACACCACCGCCTCCGCCGCCATCGCGCCGTTCTTGGTGGCGCCGAACGACAGCACGTCGATTCCCGCCCGCCAGGTGATCGCGGCGGCCGAGCAGCCGAGAAACGACACCGCGTTGGCGAAGCGCGCCCCGTCCATGTGCACGTGCATCGCCTGGTCGTGCGCCACTCGGGACAGCGCCCGCACATCCGCCTCGGCGTAGCTGGTGCCCCATTCGGTCGCCTGGGTCAGGCTCAACGCCGCGGCGGGGCTTTGATGCACCCCGGTGACACGCCTGCGGGAGATCGCGCGCTCGAGCGCCTCCGGGTCGACGCGGCCGTCGGAACTCGGCAGCGTCAGCAGCTTGGCGCCGCCGGTAAAGAACTCCGGAGCACCCCCCTCGTCGTTCATGACGTGGGCGACCTCGTCGCAATAGACCGAGCCGTACGGCGGCACCAGCGCGGACAGCGCCAGCGCGTTGGCCGCGGTGCCGGTGGCGACCGGGAACACCCAGACATCGGTCTCGAAGCAGTCGCGCATCAACTGTTCCAGCCGCGCCGTCCAGGGATCGGCGCCATACGAGCCGGTGACCCCGTGATTGGCCTCCAGCACCGCCTCGATCACCCGTGGATGTGCCGGCCCGACATTGTCGCTGCCGAAATTCTTTCGTATCTGCGTCATCCACCCATCCTGCCGTCCGACCGAAGCAAGGTCCAGCCGATGACCCAGATCGACACCCAGCTCATCGACGGCAAGCAACGCGCGGCGGCGATCATCGGCGGCGTCCGCGCGGAAGTGCAGCGCCTGGCGCGGGATCACGAGCTGGTTCCGGGCCTCGCCGTGGTGCTGGTCGGCACCGATGCGGCGAGCGAGGTCTATGTGCGCAACAAGGTGCGCCAGACGGAGTCCGCCGGCATGCGCTCGTTCGCCCACGCGCTGCCGGAAGGCACCACCGAGGCGGAGCTGCTTGGCCTGGTGGGACGGTTGAACCGCGATCCGCTGGTGCACGGCATCCTGGTGCAGCTGCCGCTGCCGGCTACGATCAACAGCGCCGTGATTCTCGATGCGATCGATCCGGAAAAGGATGTCGACGGGCTGGGCCAGGTCAATGTCGGCCGGGTCGCGCTGGGCCACGAGGGGCTGGTGCCCTGCACGCCACTGGGTTGCCTGCTGCTGCTGCAGGCCGAGCTCGGATCGCTGCGTGGCCTGCATGCGGTGGTGATCGGCCGCTCGAACCTGGTGGGACGGCCGATGAGCCGGCTGCTGCTCAACGCCGACTGCACCGTCACGGTCGCCCACATCCACACGCGCGACGTGTCCGGGCTGGCCCGTCAGGGCGACATCCTGGTGGTGGCGACCGGCCAGCAGGGGCTGGTCCGGCGCCACTGGATCAAGCCGGGCGCCACCGTGATCGATGTCGGCATCACCCGGATCATGACCTCCGGCGGCAAGACCCGGCTGGTCGGCGACGTGGTGTTCGACGAGGCGCTTGGCACCGCCGGGCGCATCACCCCGGTGCCGGGCGGCGTCGGCCCGATGACCATCGCCTGCCTGCTGCAGAACACGCTCACCGCGGCGGTGCGGCAGAACCCGTCGGCCCGCTCCCGGGCGCACGCCAGGATGGCGCCACCGGAAGGGGTGGCATGAGCCCGACCTCGTAGCCGGATGCGAGCTTCGCCACCCAGAAATCCTGCCGCTCGCGCACCAGCCGCGGCTGGTGGCCGCCGGGCGCGTAGGCCGGGTTCTGCCGCAGCCGCCACGCGGAACAGAGTGCCCGGTGGCGGTCGATCCCGCCTGCCGGATTGCGCGCCGCAAGCGGCGTCTGCCGCACCCTTCCGTCGCCCAGACCGACCGCATACAGGTCGTGCGACTGGCTCGCCTGGTCGACATAGGCCAGAACGTCCGGATCGCCGCAGGCGCCCTGCGCGCAACCGGCGAGCCCCGCAAGCGCCAGCACGGCTCCAAGCGCTGGTAAGGCCCCAAGCCTTGGCACCAAAGGGGAAAGCCTCATGCGACTCCTCGGAGCGGACGCGCCATCAGGCAGGACGCGCGTCGAACCCTGCAGCGGTCCCGCGCCGCTGTTGGCAGAATGGCCCAGTTCGGGAATATTGTCATGCGTCAGCCGTCCAGGGCAAAGCGGCGCCATAGACGGAGAGTGACGTTTGCCGAACAAGATCTGGATCGATGTTGAGGACCTGTTCCAGTACGCCGTGCTCAACCCGCGCCCGAGCGGAATCCAGAGGATCGAGTATGAGCTTTGCCGTGCCCTCGCCAGCCTGCCGGAGTCCCGCGACCGGGTCCGCTTCGTTCGCCATGCAGGCGCGCTCAAATCGTTCTATTCGATCCCATACTCCGACCTGGACACGCTCTACGGAGCGCTGACTTCGGACGACCGCAGGGAAAGGCGGCCTGGCGACAAGCGCGCCGCCGACAAGAAGCTGGAGCCTTCCGCGGCCGCAGGCGATCCCCAGCCGGCACCGCGGCCGATCTCGCGGGACCCGCTGCGCCGGCTGGCCTACAAGGTGCCGCCCGGGCTGCGCGTGCCTCTGGTCAGCTTGTACAAGGC
>CAXUNX010000293.1:0-3329 GCA_964252545.1 uncultured Acetobacteraceae bacterium
TCCATGTGGATCTCGAAGTTGGCGAGGGTGGGCGCGAAGACGACGCGCTCCGGCGCCGGCAAGCCGCCCATCCCGGCGAGCAGGTCGCGGAGGCGCTCCTCCACGGGGATCCAGGTGGTGGCGACCGGGCGCACGCTGCTGTCGAGGCGCGCGGTGCTGCACGGCGCCGCCGCCTCGGCGCTGCTGCCGGCCGCCGGGTGCAACCTGTTCGACGACGACAAGAAGTCGATCCTGGTCGGCAAGCGTGAGAACGTGCTGTCGGTGGGCGCCGGACTCACCGTGGATGCGGCCGACACCAAGCCGATCGGCTTGCCCGCTGCGGTGGATGTGCCGGAATGGCCGCAGCCCGGGCGGGTGCCGAGCCATCTGTCGGTGAATGCCAGCCTGTCCGGCATGAAGCAGCGCTGGACGGCCAGGATCGGCGCCGGGCAAAGCGGCGGCGTGCTCGCGGCGCAGCCGATGGTGGCCGCCGGCCGCGTGTTCAGCATGGATGCGGCCGGCGTGGTCAGCGCGCGCCTGCTGGAAAGCGGCGCCGAGGTATGGCGCACACCAACCAAGCCGAAGAAGATGCGCTCGTCGAACATCGGCGGCGGCCTCACCACGGCCGACGGTCAGGTGTTCGTGGTGGACGGGGTGGCGGAATCGCTGGCGCTGGATGCCGGCACCGGCGAGATCCGCTGGCGCGTCGATGTCGGAACGCCGGGACGTTCGGCGCCGACGGTGATCGGCGGCCGGATGGTGTTCGGCACCATCGACGAGCGGCTGATCGCGCTGGAGGCGTCGAGCGGCCGGCCGCTTTGGAACTACAACGCCACCGAGTCGGCGACCGTGGTGTTCGGCCAGCCGGCGCCGGCGATCGTCGACGGCGTGGTGCTGGCCGGCTTCGGCTCCGGCGACATCGCCGCCGTGCGGCTGGAGACCGGCGAGCCGGTGTGGAGCGACACCCTGGGCGCCAGCGGCGGCCGCAACGCGGTGATGGACTTCTCCTCGATCCATGGCCTGCCGGTGATCGACAACGGCACCGCCTATGTGATCAGCCTGGGGCAGGTGCTGACCGCGATCGACATGCGCTCGGGACGGCGGCTATGGGAGCGGACCGTCAGCGGCAAGGACAATCTGGTGGTCGCCGGCGACTGGCTGTTCGTGCTTTCCACCGACCAGCAGCTTGCCTGCCTCGACAAGGCGGACGGACATGTGCGCTGGGTGAGCGTGCTGCCGCGGTTCCGCAAGCCGAACAGCGGCAAGGGAGCGATCGTCTGGACTGGTCCGGTGCTGGCCAACGGCAGGCTGATCTGCGTCAGCGACTACAACAAGCAGGCGATGATCAGCGTCGATGCCACCACCGGCGCGGTCGGCAGGACCACGAGGCTGGAAAGCCAGTCACGGATCGCGCCGATCCTTGCCGGAGGCATGCTGCTGGTGGTGACCGACGACGGCAGACTGACCGCTTATGGCTGAACAGCCGATTGCAGTGGTTGCGATCGTCGGCCGTCCCAATGTCGGCAAGTCCACCTTGTTCAACCGGCTGGCGGGAGCACGCCACGCGCTGGTCGCCGACACGCCGGGGGTCACCCGCGACCGCAAGGAGGCGGAAGCGATGCTGCGCGGCCGGCGGGTCCGGTTGATCGACACCGCCGGTCTCGAGGAGGCGTCGCCGGACAGCCTCTACGGGCGGATGCGCGCCTCCTCCGAACTGGCCATCGCGCAGGCGGACCTGGTGCTGTTCTGCATCGACGTGCGGGCCGGGGTCACCCCCGCCGACCAGCATTTCGCCGCCTGGCTGCGGAGGCAGAACCGGCCCGTGCTGGTGGTCGCCAACAAGGCGGAGGGGCGGGCGGGATCGAATGCGGCGCTGGAAGCCTTCAGCCTGGGCCTCGGCAGTCCCCTTGCGGTGTCGGCGGAGCATGGCGAGGGCATCGCCGACCTGATGGGCGAGGTCGCCGGTCGGCTGCCGCCGGAGCCGGAGGACGACGAGTCGGGGGACGCGGCGGCCCCGCCCGAGGAAGCAGCGCCGCCGCCGCATCCGGCAGGGCCGCTGCGGCTGGCGATCATCGGCCGGCCGAATGCCGGCAAGTCCACCCTGCTCAACCGGCTGCTGGGCGAGGAGCGCATGATCACCGGACCCGAGCCGGGGCTTACACGCGATTCCATCACCGTGTCGTTTGCCGATTCCGTGGGGCCGATCGAGCTGGTCGACACCGCCGGGATGCGCCGGAAGGCGCGGGTGGAGGCGTCGCTCGAGAAGATGTCGGTTTCCGCCTCGATCGAGGCGCTCAAGATGGCCGAGATCGTGGTGCTGACGCTTGATGCGACGCTTGGCGTGCACGAGCAGGACCTGCAGATCGCGCGATTGATCGAGCGCGAAGGGCGGGGCTGCGTGCTGGCGCTGAACAAGTGGGATGCGGTGGAGGACCGTGCGCTCACCCGCAGGGCGATCGCCGACCGGATCGAGTTCTCCCTGGCACAGATGAAGGGGATCCCGGTGGTGGCGTTCTCGGCGCTGACCGGGGCGGGCGTGAACAAGCTGCTGCCGACGGTGCGCGCAGCACACGCGATCTGGAACAAGCGGGTATCCACCGGTGCGCTGAACCGCTGGTTCGAGGGGGCGCTGGAGCGCCATCAGCCGCCGCTGGTGGAGGGACGCCGGCTGAAGCTGCGCTACATGACGCAGGCCAAGGCAAGGCCGCCCACCTTCATCCTGTTCGGCACCCGGGCGGAGATGCTGCCGGAAGCCTACCAGCGCTACCTGGTCAACGGGCTGCGCGAGACGTTCGACCTGCCAGGCACCCCGATCCGCCTGCAGCTGCGCGGCACCACGAACCCCTACGCGGACTCCTGAACCACTCCCCTCTTGCACGCGCCCGCCACGCCGTCCGGGCGATCTTCCTGGCGCACGGCGCGCTGCTCGGCGTCTGGGCGACGCAGATCCCGCTGGTCAAGGAGCGGCTCGGCGTCGACACGGCGACGCTGGGCATGGCGCTGCTCTGCTCGGCTTTCGGCGGCCTCGCGGTGATGCGGTCGGCATCGTCGCTGATCCGGCGGTTCGGCGAGACCACCCTGCTGCGGGCGGCGGTGCTGCTCGCCTGCCTGACCCTGCCGCTGGCGGCGGCTGCGCGCCAGGTGGCGGGGCTGGCCGCAGCTCTGCTGCTGTTCGGCGTGGGCTTCGGTCTGGTTGATCTGGTAATGAACGCGCGCGCCGTACAGGTGGAGAGCCGCACCGGCCGGCCGATCATGTCGGGTCTGCACGGCATGTGGAGTCTGGGCGCGCTGTGCGGCGCCGGCGCCGGCTCGCTGCTGCTGAGCGTGCTGCCCGGCGTGTTGCAGGCGGC
>CAXUNX010000294.1:0-3308 GCA_964252545.1 uncultured Acetobacteraceae bacterium
ATGCAGCCCCCTGCCCTCGTCCGCCGCCGGCTGCAGGAACACCGAGGCTGCTCCCGGCTGCACCACCTGCTCGACCCGGGACACGATGGCCAGCTCCTCCCAGTCATAGCCCGCAAACACCCCGGCCTCGGCCTCGGAAAAGGCAAGCTCCACCTCCGCCTGCAGGCTGGAGCCGATCTGGCCGGCACGGCGGGCGGCCTCGATCTCGGTGGTGACCAGCCGGCGCACCGCGCGCAGGCTCGCCCAGCGTTCGGCCAGCTTGGGGTCGCGCCAGCCGGCGGGAAGCTCCGGGAACAGCTGCAGATGCACGCTGTCCCCATCCCCGAAGCGCGCGGTCCAGGCGTCCTCGGCGGTGAAGCACAGCACCGGCGCCAGCCAGCTGCACAGGCAGCGATGCAGCCAGTCGAGCACCGTGCGGGCCGCCCGCCTGCGCAGCGAGCCGGCGGCGTCGCAGTAGAGCGCGTCCTTGCGGATATCGAAATAGAACGCCGACAGGTCGCTGGCGCAGAAGCCGTGCAGCGCCGGATAGAACCCGACCCAGTCATGCGTCGCCACCGCCGCGCGAAGCTGGGCGTCGAGCTCGCTGAGCCGGTGCAGCACCCATCGCTCCAGCTCGGGCATGAGCGCGTGGTCGAGGCGCTCGGTTTCGTTGAAGCCGTCCAGCGCCCCCAGCAGCCAGCGCAGGGTGTTGCGCAGCCGGCGATACAGCTCGCCCTGCTGCTTGAGGATCTCGCGGCCGATGCGCAGGTCCTCGTTGGTGTCGGAGTTCATCACCCACAGCCGCAGGATGTCGGCGCCCAGCGTGTCGGTGACCTCCTGCGGCGCGGTCACGTTGCCGAGCGACTTGCTCATCTTGCGGTTCTGCTCGTCGAGCACGAAGCCGTTGGTCACCACGGCGCGGAACGGGGCGACCCCGCGGGTGCCGACGCTTTCCAGCAGGCTCGACTGGAACCATCCCCGGTGCTGGTCGGAGCCCTCGAGGTAGAGATCGGCCGGAAACGGAAGATCGGGCGATCCCAGCACAAAGGCGTGGGTGGAGCCGCTTTCGAACCAAACATCGACGATGTCGCGCACCTGCTCGTACCGGTCCGGGTCGCGCCCGCTGCCCAGGAAGCGCGAGGGCGGCGCGCTGTACCAGGCATCGGCGCCCTCGGAGCGGAACGCCTCGACGATGCGCGCCATCACCGACGGGTCGCGCAGCACCTCGCCGCTCTGCTTGTCAACGAACACCGCGATCGGCACCCCCCAGGCGCGCTGCCGCGAGATGCACCAGTCCGGGCGGTCGGCCACCATCGCGGTGAGGCGGTTGCGCGCCTGCGGCGGCACGAACGCCACCTGCTGCAGGGCGCCGAGTGCCCGGCTGCGGATCGACTCGCCGCCGCCGCCAGCGGACTCGCCTGCCGCATCCATGCGGATGAACCATTGCGGGGTCGCCCGGAAGATCACCGGTGCCCTGGAGCGCCAGGAATGCGGGTAGGAATGGGTGATCTCTCCCCGCGCCACCAGCGCGCCCGCCTCGCGCAACGCGTCTGCCACCGGATCCGCCGCCTTGAACACGTGGATGCCCGCGAACCGCGGCACGTGGGGCGCGTAGCGGCCGTCATCCAGCACGGTTTCCGGCACCGCGATCCCGTGCGCGGTGGTGAGCGCGAAATCGTCCTCGCCGTGCGCGGGCGCCATGTGCACCAGCCCGGTGCCCTGATCGGTGGTGACGAAGTCGCCGGCGAGCAGCGGCACGTCATGATCAAAGCCCTGCCCGCGCCAGGGATGGGCGCAGCGCGTGCCGGCGAGCCCGGCGCCCGGCAGCAGGTGCAGCACGTCATAGCGGCTGATGCCCACGGCGCGGGCAAAGGTTTCCGCAAGCGCGCTCGCCACCAGCAGCCGGTTGCCCGGCCCGACCAGGCACGCCTCGCCCCCCTCGCGCACCTCGATCACCGCGTACTCGATGCCGGGCCCGAAGGCGATCGCCCGGTTGCCCGGCATGGTCCAGGGGGTGGTGGTCCAGATCACCGCCGCGGCACCCGCCAGCACGCGTCCGGGGGTTGCGTCATGCACCACCGGGAAGCCCACCCAGATCGTGGTGCTGGTATGGTCGTGATACTCGATCTCGGCCTCGGCCAGCGCGGTCTTCTCCACCGGGCTCCACATCACCGGGCGCAGCCCGCGATACAGCGTGCCGTTGAGCAGGAACCGGCCGATCTCGCCCACGATTGCCGCCTCGGAGGCGAAATCCATCGTGGCGTAGCGATGCGCCCAGTCGCCCTGGACGCCGAGCCTGCGGAACTCGGCGGCCTGGATCTGCAGCCACTTGTCGGCATAGGCGCGGCATTCGGCGCGGAACTGCAGCACCGGCACCTGGTCCTTGTCGCGGCCGGCCCTGCGGTACTCCTCCTCGATGCGCCACTCGATCGGCAGCCCGTGGCAGTCCCAGCCCGGCACGTAGCGCACCGCGAAGCCGGCCATCCGGTGCGCGCGGTTGATCACGTCCTTCAGGATCTTGTTCATCGCGTGGCCGATATGCAGGTGGCCGTTGGCGTAGGGGGGACCGTCATGCAGGGCGAACACCGGCCGGCCGGCGGCGGCCTCGGCGATCCGCGCATCAAGCCCGCTCGCCGCCCAGTGCGCCAGAATCGCCGGCTCGCGCTTCGGCAGGTCGCCACGCATCGGGAACGAGGTGGCCGGCAGGAACACGGTGTCGCGGTAGTCGGTCTGGGTCATCGTCTCGGTCATCCGGCGCGCTTGTGCAGCGCACCCTGCTGCCTCAGCCACCCGGCTCGCGCAACAGATACTCGCGCGCCTCGAGCGCATCCCTGCCGATCTGCGCGCGCAGCGCCTCGAAGCCGTCGAACTTGCGCTCGCTGCGAAGCAGGGTGTGCAGGGAAACCGCGATCTCCTGGCCGTACAGGTCGCCGTCATAGTCGAACAGGTGCGCCTCGACCCGGCTTTCGAGCCCGCTGCCGACGGTGGGCCGCCGGCCGATATTCGCCACCCCCGGCCAGTTGCTGCCATCCGGCAGGCGCACGCTGACCGCGTAGACCCCGCGCGCCGGCTCGATATGCCGCCCGAGTGCCAGGTTGGCGGTCGGAAAGCCGATCTGGCGGCCGCGCTTGTCGCCGTGCTCCACCACGCCGCGCACCGCCCAGGGACGGCCCAGCTCCTCGGTGGCGCGCTCGGGATAGCCGTCCAGCAGCGCCCGCCGGCTCCGGCTGGAAGAGAACGGGCCGCCGCTATCGGCCAGCGGCGGCACCCCCGTCAGCCCCCTGCCGAGCGCTTCCGCCTGCCCCGCCACCTTGCCTTGCACGATGACC
>CAXUNX010000295.1:0-3278 GCA_964252545.1 uncultured Acetobacteraceae bacterium
CGCTCGGCGCCACCCTGGTGGCGCCCGCCCGCACCGGGCCCGAGTACCGGCTGCTCGCCCTCGACGCCGTGCCGCCGAAGCCCGGCCTGGTGCGCACGCCGGGCCATGCCGGTTCCGGCATCGAGGTGGAGCTCTGGCGGCTGTCCGAGGCGGCGTTCGGCCGCTTCGTGGCCGCGCTGCCGCAGCCGATGGCGATCGGCCGCATCGTGCTGTCGGATGCCTCGACCGTACCCGGGTTCACCTGCGAACCCTGCGCCGCGGCCGGTGCCACCGACATCAGCGCATACGGCGGCTGGCGCGGCTATGTCGCCTCGTCCGGCACGGCCCGGCAGCAAAAAGGACCCGACGCGTGGTGATCGACGATCCGGCGACGCTCGCCGCGGTGACCGCGGCGCTCGACGCCTACGAGCGGGCGCTGATGGCCAACGACCTGCCGGCGCTCGACGCGTTCTTCTGGGAGTAGGCGGCGGCCGTGTGCTACGGCGTCGGCGAAAACCTGTACGGCGCCCGGGAGATCGCGGCCTTCCGCGCCCGGCGGGGCGGCGCGCCCGAGCGCCGGCTGCGCAGGATCGCCGTTTCGACCTTCGGCACGCAGTTCGGCAGCGCCTGCGTCGAGTATGTGCGGCCCGCGGATCCCGTGATCGGGCGGCAAACGCAGTCCTGGGTGCGCATGCCCGAGGGCTGGCGCATCGTGGCGGCCCACGTGTCGCGGATGGCGAGCGATCCGTGACCCCGGCGGACTGTTGCCACCCTGATGGGTTCCCTGTTCACGAATTCCTGGATGCCTAGGCGGGAGCGCTCGCGGCGATAACCGGAGTTCTTGAAGCCCCCGAACGGGAGCTCCGGCGCCGTCCAGGGTGGTTCACGAACACCATACCCGTGTCGATCTTGCCCGCCACGCGCTTGCCCCGTTCGACGTCGGTCGTGAAGACGGAGCCTCCGAGGCCGAACGGCGAACCGTCAGCCAGGTCGATCGCAGCGGCCTCGTTCTTGACCCGGAACATCAGCGCGACCGGCCCGGACAATCCCTTGGAATACGCAGGATTTCCGGGACGCAAACCGGTCAAGACCGTTGGTTCGAAGCAATTGCCGGCCGATCGACCTGCTTGCCGCCCAGCTTGACCGTGGCGCCGTTCGCGACCGCGCGTGAGACCTGGTTTGAAGCCGGTGCCAGCGCCTGTGACCAGGACAGTTTTCATGCTCTTTTTCTTCCTTCAGCGGAGTTAACGGGAGGTGGTCGGGCGCAATGGCGTTCGCGCCAGCGGCAACACCAATAGCGATCGAACATCCTGGGCACCGTGGACCAGCACCCCTTCGATGTCGCTTGAACTTACCCGCTGAAGTGCCCGCTTCAGGCTCCGCCGACGCCGTCGCCGACCATCTTCTTGGGGTCGACCACGTCGTCGAACTGCTTCTCGCTGACGTCGCCGGAGTTCATCGCCGCCTGCCGAAGCGTGAGGTCCTCGTTCATTGCCTTTTGCGCAATCTTGCTGGACTTTTCGTAGCCGATAACGGGACTGAGGGCGGTCACCAGCATGACCGAGTCGTCCACGTACTGCTGGATCCGGTTCTCGTTCAGTTTGGTGCCCTCGACCGAGAACAACCGGAACTTCTCGCAACCATCCGCCAGGATGCGGGCGGAATGCAGGAAGTTGTTGATGATGATCGGCCGCATCGCGTTCAGCTCGAAGTTGCCCTGGCTGCCGGCGAACGCGACCGCGTTGTCCTCGCCGATCACCTGGATCGCGATCATCACGATCGCTTCGCACTGGGTCGGGTTGACCTTGCCCGGCATGATGGAGCTGCCCGGCTCGTTCTGCGGCAGCAGCAGCTCATTCAGACCGCATCGCGGGCCTGAGGCAAGCCAGCGCATGTCGTTGGCGATCTTCATCAGGGCCACCGCCACCCCGCGCAGCGCGGCGCTGTTCCGCACCATCGCGTCCAGCGATCCCAGGGCCGCGAACTTGTTCGGCGCGGTGACGAAGCCCTCCCCCGTCAGTTCGGCGATCCTCGATGCCACGTTGCAGCTGAAGCCGGGCGGCGCGTTCAGCCCGGTGCCTACCGCGGTGCCGCCGATCGCCAGCTCCAGCAGTCCCGTGCGGGCGCGCACCACCTCGGCCGTCGCCTCGCGGAGCTGGTGCGCGTAGCCCGACCATTCCTGCCCCACGGTCAGGGGCACCGCATCCTCGAGGTGGGTGCGGCCGATCTTGATCCAATCCATCCACATGGCGGACTTGACCTCGATGGCCTTGGCCAGCGCGTCGAGCTGCGGCAGCAGGCGCTTTTCCAGTTCAAAGAAGGCGGCGATGTGCATCGCGGTCGGGAAGCTGTCGTTGGAAGACATGCCCATGTTGACGTCGTCGTTCGGGTGCACCGGCGCCTTGCTGCCGAGCTCGCCGCCGAGCAGCTGGATCGCCCGGTTCGAGATCACCTCGTTGACGTTCATGTTGCTCTGGGTGCCTGACCCTGTCTGCCAGACGAACAAGGGAAAGTGCGCGTCGAGCTCGCCGGCGATCACCTCGTCGGCCGCGTGGCAGATCGCTGCGGCCTTCCAATCCTCGAGCCGTCCGTCCGCCTTGTTCACCAGGGCGGCCGCCTTCTTGACCACGCCATAGGCGTGATAGAGCTCCTTGGGCATGCGGTCGTTGCCGATCGAGAAGTGGATCAGGCTGCGCTGGGTTTGGGCGCCCCAGTAGCGGTTCGCGGGCACGGCGATGCTGCCCATCGAGTCGGTCTCGGTCCGTTCGCCCTTGGCGTCGAGGCCGATCGGCACGTCCTTGATCTTACGCTTGCCGAACCCGAACATGCTCAGGCCTCCTGCCGATAGATTGGCTTGTAGAGCATGGCCTCGATCCAGGGCCGGATCTCGCGCGGCCGCTCGACGGTGGCCAGGCCCTGGTCGAACATGTACTCGGCGACCCGGGTGGCGGTCGCGACCTCCGTTTCCAGGATATTGGCCTGGCTCGGGAACAGCATGCCCTTGTTGCGCAGATCCTGGCCGACCTGGTCGGCGCTGGCCTCGGCGGCGACGATGAAGCACTCGTCGGTGATGCGGGTCGGACGGGCGGCGTAGGTTGCCAGGCCAATTGCCGGGAAGATGAAGAAGTTGTTCGCCTGGCCCGGATGAAACGTCTTGCCGTCGATGGTCACATCCGGGAACTGCACGCCCGCGGCGTAGAGGGCCCTGCCCTCCGTCCACCCATAGGCCTGCTCGGGGGTGCATTCCGCCTTTTCGGTGGGGTTGGACAGGGCGAAGATGATCGGGCGGTCGTTCAGCT
>CAXUNX010000296.1:0-3276 GCA_964252545.1 uncultured Acetobacteraceae bacterium
CTTCGCGCCCCAGCAGGCGCTGAGCCAGCTCTACGGCCAGCTCGGCACGCAGGCCCTGCAGTTCCCGCAGGCGTTCAACCTGATGTCCGGCTACTACATGGTGGGACCGACCCTCGACGTCCCGCTGTTCGAGGGCAACCAGCTGCGCGGCACGCTGCGGCTGCGCCGGTCACAGCAGCGGGAAGCCGCCATCAGCTACCGAAGCACCGTGCTGCAGGCCTGGCAGGACGTCGACAACGCGCTCACCGCCTATGCCGAGGCACAGAACCGTCGGGAAAACATCGCAGGGGCGGTGGAGCAGAACGTGGTGGCGCTGGCAGCCGCGCGGCAGCGATACCAGCAGGGCGCGGTGGACTTCCTCAACGTGCTTTCGGCGCAGAGCGCGCTGCTGCAGGACCAGAGCACGCTCGCCAACAGCGACACCGAGGTCGAGACCGATCTGGTGGCCCTCTACCGGGCACTCGGAGGCGGCTGGGAGATCGCGGACCGGCGGTGAGCCGGCGCAGGTCACGCGACGGCGGGGATCGGGCCGACCGGCTGCGGCCGCACGCCCAGGATGTGGGCGATCGCATAGGTGAGGTCGGGGCGGTTCAGGGTGTAGAAGTGGAACTCGTCCACGCCGTTGGCCTGCAGCAGGCGCACCTGCTCGGCGGCGACCACCGCGCCCACCATCCGCCGGATCTCGGCATCGTCCTCGCTGCCCGCGAACATCGCTTCCAGCCAGGCCGGAATGGTGGTGCCGCAGCTCTGGGCGAAGCGCTTGGCGGAGGCGAAGTTCGAGACCGGCATGATCCCGGGCACCACCGGCGCGGTGATGCCGGCGGCCAGGCAGCGGTCGATGAAGCGGAGAAAGGTGTCGGCCTCGAAGAACACCTGGGTGATGGCGCGGGTGGCGCCGGCGTCGAGCTTGCGCTTGAGGTTGTCGAGATCGGCGGCCGGGCTGTGGGCGTCGGGATGCACCTCCGGGTAGGCCGCGACCGAGAGCTCGAAATCGGCCACCCGCTTCAATCCGGCCACCAGCTCGGCGGCGCTGCCATAACCCTGCGGGTGCCGCTCGAAGGCGCCGCCTGCGGGCGGATCGCCACGCAGCGCCACGATGTGGCGGACCCCGTCCTCCCAGTAGCGCCGCGCCACGTCGTCAACCGCAGCGCGCGAGGCGCCGACGCAGGTCAGGTGGGCGGCCGGAACCAGGGTGGTCTCACGCGCCAGGCGTGCCACCGTGTCGTGCGTGCGCGCCTGGGTGGAGCCGCCGGCGCCATAGGTCACCGAGACGAAGCTGGGACACAGCGGCTCGAGCCTGCGGATGCAGGCCCAGAGCTGGGCTTCCAGCGCGTCGGTGCGCGGGGGAAAGAACTCAAACGAGAGCAGCGGCGGCCTGCTCGTAGCCGGCGCCGGCAGGCCCTGGAAGCGGGGCCCGGTCAGCCAGCGCTCAAGCGGCGGCAGATCGAAGTCGTGGTTGGCGTCGGGCATGCAAGGTCATCCGGTTTCGCGGTCGGCAGCGCGGCAGGCAGCATACCACGCGAACGCGGCCGCAGCGGCATAATTCGATCCTCCCGGGCAGGCCGCGGCGATGATTGCGTGGAGCACAACCCATGCTAGACCATGATGAGGCGGTGGCGACGCGGGACCGGATGGTCGTCCGGCGGCACCAACAGTTCAGCCAAAGGATTGCGATGCGCGCCGTGAACACCGACCGGACCGGTAGGAGATCGCCCGGAACACCGATGCGCCTGGCGGTGCGCATGTCGATCGTGGCCGGCGGCCTCGCCTTGTTGTCGCTGGCGGGCTGCGCGCAGCGCCCGACCGATCCCCAGGAGCTCGCCGACTACAAAGCCAACAACGACCCCTACGAGCCCAGCAACCGCTTCTTCTATCGCGTCAACAGCAGCGTCGACCGCTACACCTTGAAGCCGGTGGCGCGCGCCTATGTCGACACCGTGCCGCAGCCGGTGCGCACCGGCGTGCACCAGGTGCTGAGCAACTTCGCAGCGCCCACCCGTTTCGCCAACGACGTGCTGGAGGCCAAGCCGCGGCGCGCCGGCGACACCTTCATGCGGTTCCTGATCAACTCAACCGTCGGCGTGGCCGGCATCTTCGACGTGGCGCGCGACTGGGGCTACCCC
Organism: uncultured Acetobacteraceae bacterium; assembly: GCA_964252545.1. Lineage (GTDB taxonomy): Bacteria > Pseudomonadota > Alphaproteobacteria > Acetobacterales > Acetobacteraceae > Lichenicoccus. The sequence goes on from CAXUNX010000296.1 coordinate 2,124, forward strand.
GCGCACGAGGCCGATGGCGGCATGACGCTGGCGATCTGGGGCGTCCCGCCCGGACCCTATCTGTACCTGCTCGGGCTCGGTCCTTCCTCGCCGCGGGCGCTGGGCGGCTTCGGCATGGACATCGCCCTGTCGCCGCTTACCTATGTGCCGCGCGGCTATGGGTTGCTGACCTTGAACTACGGCCTCTACGGTGCAGGGGTGATTGACGCGCGGGCGGGGGTGCTGGATGAGCTCGACCAGATCAACCGCGACGCGCTTGATCCGTATGCGACTCTGCGCAGCCTTTATCGCCAGCATCGCGCAGCCCAGATCGAACAGCTGCGCCAGGACAACCGGATGACCACGCCGGATTGGTACACCCATTGATACGGGGCACTGACACGATGCAGAACCTCCTGACCCGCCGTCAAACGCTTGTCCTGTTCGGCGCCGGCGCGGTTGCCGTGCTGGGTTCCAGGCTGTCGCCCGCCCGGGCGCAGTCTGGCGGCGACGTCGCCTTCGTGCGGCAGCTCAGCGACAAGCTGATCGGCATCGTCAACTCGTCCAGCTCGCTCACCTCCAAGCGTCAGCAGATCCTGCCGCTGATCGACGACTATGTCGACGTGAACGGCATCGGCCGGTTCTGTCTCGGGCGCTACTGGCGCATCGCCTCGCCGGAGCAGCAGCAGCGCTTCCTGGAACTGTTCCACCACGTGCTGAGCAACGCCATCACCGACAAGATCGGCCAGTACGAGGGCGTGCGCATCGAGGTCGGCACCAGCGAGCCGCACGGCCCGGGCCTTGAGGCGGTCAACGCCACGATCAGCCGTCCCGGCCAGCCTCCCGCCAACGTGCAATGGGTGATCGCGCACGTGAACGGCGCACCAAAGGTCAGCGACATCATCGGCGAAGGCGTCAGCCTGAGCATCACCCAGCGGGGCGACTACACCAGCTACCTGCAGCGCAACAACAACAACATCGAAGCGCTGCTCAAGGCGTTGGAAAGGCAGGCGGCGCGCCAGGCCTGACGCTGTTCGGGGCGGCGGGTTCAGGGATCGCGCAGGCTTTCATAGACGATCATGGTGTGGCCGGAGCGCTCGAACTGTCCGGACACGCTCATGCCGATGCCGCCGAGGATGGTGCGCGAGCCGAAATTGTCCGCCCGCGCCACCCC
>CAXUNX010000297.1:0-3240 GCA_964252545.1 uncultured Acetobacteraceae bacterium
GGCGCTGTTCAAGCTCTGGGCGCAGCGCAGCAGCGATGGCGTGGTGTCCGGCGGGTAGGCCGCGCACAGCCTCCGTGCGGTCGCGTCGTCGGGTTCCACAGCGAGGGCCTGCTGCAGTCTCGCGGCGAGCACCGCGCGTCCGGGCCAATCCGGGTTGGCGCGCAGGAAGGCGTCGATCTCGCCGGCCAAGGCGCCGCCCGGGGTCAGGGCCCGCAGCCAGACGGCGAGCTTTGCTGCGACCGGATCGGCGGTGCTGTCGGCCTCGCGCTGCGCCGCCTGCACGACGCCTGCGGGTCCTGGCGCTCCGGGATGCACCGCGCATCCGCTCAGCGGCACCAGCCCCAGGGACGCCGCCGCCAGCAGGGCGGCCGCAGGACGGGGCGCGACTCGGCATGCACTTCGCATCGCGGCAGAGAACGGCGGCCGGGCCGGCCTGACAAGCGCGATGTCCAATTTCATCCACCCGGATGTTGATCTAATGTCCGCCTCCGCAGGCGCTTGAGGGAGTTGACCATGTTCCAGGGCTCGATCACCGCGCTGATTACGCCGATGCAAGACGGCGGCGCCGTTGACGAGCCGGCGGTGCAACGGCTGGTCCACCGGCAGATCGAGCAGGGCACCAGCGCCATCGTGCCGACCGGCACCACCGGGGAAAGCCCCACCCTCAGCCACGCCGAGCATCGACGCGTGATTGATCTGGTGGTGCAGGCGGCGGCCGGGCGGGTGAGGGTCCTGGCGGGCACCGGCTCGAACAGCACGGCCGAGGCGATCGAGACCACCCGTCACGCCAAGTCGGCCGGAGCCGACGCCGCCCTGGTGGTGACCCCCTATTACAACAAGCCGACGCAGGAGGGGCTCTACCGCCACTTCATGGCGATCGCCGAGGCGGTGGCGCTGCCGATCGTGATCTACAACATTCCCGGGCGCTGCGTGGTGGACATGGACGTCAGCACCATGGCCCGGCTGGCACGGCACCCGAACATCGTCGGCGTCAAGGACTCCACCGCCAACCTGCTGCGGCCGCTGCAGATCCGCGCCGAGGCGGGTCCTGATTTCGTGCAGCTTTCAGGCGAGGACGGCACGGCACTCGCGTTTCTGGCCGCAGGCGGGGTCGGCTGCATCAGCGTCACCGCCAACATCGCACCCAGGCTGTGCGCGGACATGCACGCGGCCTGGCAGGCCGGCGAGCTGAGGCGGGCGATGGCGATCCAGGACCGGCTGCTGGCGCTGCACGAGGCGCTGTTCGTGGAAAGCAACCCGGCGCCGGTGAAATACGCGGCGAGCCTGCTGGGGCTGGCAGGATCGTTCTGCCGGCTGCCGCTGGCGCCGCTGGGCGAACAGGCCCGGCTCGTGGTGGCCAGGGCGGTCGCCGGTCTCGAGCTTCATGGCTGAGAAACGCAAGAGCGGGATGATCGCCCACGGGCTCGCCGCGCAGAACCGCAAGGCGCGCTACGACTACACCATCAAGGAGACCGTCGAGGCCGGCATCGTCCTGAAGGGTCCGGAAGTGAAGAGCCTGCGACTGGGACGCGCCACCCTGACCGAGGCCTATGCCGGGGAGCGCGACGGAGAGATCTGGCTGTTCAACTGCTATATCCCCGAGTACCAGGGCGGCGTTCTGTCGCGGTTCGAGCCGCGCGCGCCGCGCAAGCTGCTGCTGCACGACAAACAAATTGACAAGATGCTCGGTGCCGTGGCGCGAGACGGCCAGACGCTGGTGCCGCTGGACATCCATTTCAACGAGCGCGGCGTGGCCAAGGTGACGCTGGCGGTGGGGGAAGGGCGCAAGAAATCCGACAAGCGTCATGCCGTGGCCGAGCGTGACTGGCAGCGTGACAAGGCGCGGCTGCTTCGATCCCGCGGCTAGCTGTCATTAACGTGTTATTGACGGCTGCGATGAGCCAACAATATGTTAGTTGATCGGCTTGTAGGAACATCGCCTTGTCTGCTCGTATGTGCGTCGTCACGGCGTCGGCGTGGTCCGTTCCATCCAGGTGAGCGACGTCGTTCGGGCGCGGGCCCGAAGCCAAGCAGCGCTGCTGGAGATCCGGCGTGGCCTGAGCGAGGCTGCGGATCGCAGGCCCGCTGACCCGCAGGCGGCGGCTCGATGCCTGGTGCAGGGCGCGCTGGCGGTGGTTGCGGCCGCGGAGCTGGTGGCGGTGCTCTACCCGCACGGTGACGCGCTGGTCTGCCGCAGCGCCAGCAACGAAGGCTGCGTCGGCCTGCAGGTCGGGCTGAGCGGGTCCGCGGCCGGGCGATGCGCTGTGGCCGGGCATGCGGTGCGGATCGACAACCCAGAGGAACCGGCCACCGATCCAGTGGGTGCTGCGCTCGGCCTGCGCTGCTCGATGCTGGCGCCTTTCCCCACCCGGACGGGCCGGTCCGGGGTGCTGCAGATCGCCTGCTCGAAGCCGGGCGGCTTCAACGACGACGACCTGCTGCTGGCGCAGCTGCTCGCGGGCATGGTTCCCGCCGATCTGCCTGCGGCCGACCTGCTTCCCGCCGATCTGCTCCAGGCCGATCTGCTGCAGGCCGACCTACTCCAGGCGAGCCTGCCCGAACTCGGGGCGCGCGGCGCGGTCACGACGCTGCCGCTGCGCCGGCTGCTGGAAAGTGCTGCGGACCGCATCGAGCTGCTGGACCTGGCCGGCCGGGTCGACTGGGACAATCGTCCGGCAATCGCCAGCCAGGCGGTCGCCGCCGACTGGATCGACAGCTGGGAGGCAAGGCACCGTTCGGACGCCTCGGCGGCGCTGAGTGCCGCGCAGGCGGCAAGAACCGGTCATTTCCGGGCGGCGCGGCGGGAGCCGGGTGGGACGCCGCGCTGGTGGGACGTCATGGTGACGCGGCTCGCCCATCCTGCCGGCGCGCCGTCCCGGCTGTTGTCGGTGGCCCGCGACATCACCGATCTGCAGGAAGCGGCGGTCCGCACCAGCCTCGCCTTGACCGCCGGCTCGGTGATCGGCATCGGCGTCTGGGAAGCCGGCAGGGTGTCGCTCGACGAGCGGCTGGTGGAAGCCATCGGGCTGCCGGCCGAGATCAAGCTCACCGATTTCCTGCGCCGGGTGCATCCGCAGGATTACGGCATGCTGCGGGCGCTGGACTACCGGGCACGCACCGAGCCGGGCGACCTGAGCGCCACCTTCCGGCTGCGCGCGGCGCCGGGCAACGCGTCCGAGCCGGGCGGCGGCTGGCGCTGGGTGGAAGCACGCGGCATGGTGGCGCCCGGCCCGGATGGCC
>CAXUNX010000298.1:0-3233 GCA_964252545.1 uncultured Acetobacteraceae bacterium
GGCATCACCGATGCAGATATCCTGAACTTCGCGCTCAATTTCGAGTATCTCGGATCGGAGTACTACCTTCGCGCGCTTACCGGCACCGGCCTGCCCGCCAGCCTGGTGGGTGGAACCGGCACCCAGGGTACTGTTTCCGGCGGCACCCCCGTGCCCTGGAACGGTTCTGCGATTCAGTCCTTCGCGCAGCGGCTTGCGGTTGACGAGGTCGGCCATGTCGAGTTCCTCCGCACAGCGCTTGGCGGCGCCGCCATCGCCGAGCCCTCGATCAACCTGTCGACCTCCTGGACCACCCTGGCGATGGCCGCCGGGCTGATTGCGGCCGGGCAGACCTTCAACCCGTTCGCTGATCCAGTCTCGTTCCTGATCGGCGCCTACGTGATCGAGGATGTCTGCGTGACCGCCCTGGCCGGGGCGGCCGGACTGCTCACAAGTCCGACCAATATCGCGGGCGCCGCCGGCTTGCTGGGAACCGAAGGATACCAGGCCGGAGCCATCCGCACGCTGCTTTCGGATCTTGGCGCAGGCCAGGTCACCGATGCCATCTCCAACCTGCGCTCGACGCTTTCCGGCGTGGTTGACGATGCCGGCACCTCCATCCCCGGCAACGCGTACAACATCGTTCCCAACGACATCAACGGGCTGGTTTATCGCCGCAGCACGGCACAGGTGCTCAACATCGCCTATGGCGGCGGAGCGGCGTCGAACTACGGCTTCTTCCCGAAGCTCGTGAACGGCATCATCACCTCAAACGTCCTGACCTGATCAGGAACTCTCCGTCGCATTCTCGATCTCCGCACGGCCCAATAGGCCGTGCGACTTGAGATGGTGGCGGAACTGGTAGTAGGTGAGGCCGAGCGCGCGGGAGGCCGCGCGCTGGTTGTATCGGTTGGCCTGCAGGGCGGAACGAAGCAGTTCCAACTCGAAAGCACGGGTCCGGGCCACGAAGTTATCCACGGGCATGGCTGCCTCCAGCGGTGTCGCGCTGACGGTCGGTTCCGGGGCTGCGGTGTTCGGGAGTGCCCCCGGGCTGGCGGCAAGCCCAGGTGGAAACGGGTCCAGCACGATCCTCGTGAGTTTCCGTGCAGGGTTCTGCAGGCGGTACACGCTTCGTTCGACGACGTTGCGCAACTCGCGGACATTGCCTGGCCAATCATGATTGCTGAGGCTGGTCATCGCCTCGGGGTCAAATCCCGAGAACATCTCCCGGCCTAGCTCCCGCGTCATCCGCACGGCGAAGTGCCCTGCCAGGAGCGGGATATCCTCCCGGCGCATCCGCAGCGGCGGCACCCCGATCACGTCAAACGCAAGCCGGTCGAGCAGGTCGGCGCGGAACGTTCCGGCACGGGTCATCGCCGGAAGATCAGCATGCGTCGCGGCGATCACCCGGACGTCCACCCGTTGCGTCTCGCTGCCGCCGATGCGCTCGAAGCTGCCGTACTCGATGACCCGCAGCAGCTTCTCCTGCACCGCCAGCGAGGCGGTGGCGATCTCGTCCAGGAACAGGGTTCCGCCATCGGCGAGCTCGAACCGGCCGGGACGCCGACGCGTGGCGCCGGTGAACGATCCCGCCTCGTGACCAAACAGCTCGCTGTCCAGCAGGGCGTCCCCTAGGACGGCGCAGTTCAGCTTGATGAACGGCCGCTCCCAGCGCGGCGACAGGAAGGCGAGACGGCTTGCCACCAGCTCCTTGCCGGTGCCACGTTCGCCGATCACCAGCACCGGACGGTTCAGCGGTGCCGCCAGGGAGACATGCGCCAGCATCTCCCGGAAGCTGAGCGCTTCCCCGAGCGGCGTCGCGGACTCCTCCGACAGACTGGCTGATCGCGCCAAATAATGGTCCTCCATGCCACGGCAAATGTGGCGCAACTGTTGCCCGCAGCGGGGTTGGACCGCAAGCTTGCAAAAAATCTCTGCCGCTTGAAGGACTTGCACTCGCCGGGCTGGTTGGCACGGGAGATGCCTTGCAACATGATCTCCCTATTGCAGGATCGACGCCATGAGCATCTTCTCCCGCCTGACCGATATCGTGAATTCGAACATCAATGCGATCGTCGCCCGTGCCGAGGATCCCCGGAAGATCATCCGCCTGATCATCCAGGAGATGGAGGATACCCTGGTCGAGGTCCGCTCGGCCGCGGTCCAGACCATCGCCGAGCGCAAGGAGATCGAACGCCGGCTCGACATGCTGAGCCGCGACGAAGCGGAATGGCAGCGAAAGGCCGAGCTGGCGCTTTCCCGCGATCGGGAGGATCTCGCCCGCGGGGCGCTGCAGGCGCGGGCGCACGTGGTGCGGACGCGGGAGGATCTGGAAACGCAGCGCAACCAGATCGCCAGCGGCTTGGCACAGCAGAACGAAGACATTGCCAAGCTCCAGGCCAAGCTGGCAGACGCCAAATCGCGCGAGCAGTCGCTGGTGTCGCGCCATGGGCTGGCGAGTTCGCGGGTGAAGCTGCGCGAAACCCTCTATGACGAGCGCATAACCGATGCCTTCGGTCGCTTCGAGCAGGTCGAGCGCAACCTCGACGTGCTGGAAGGCCGGGCGGAATCCTATGATCTGGGGCGCCGCTCACTGCAGGACGAATTGGCCGGCCTCGAGGCCGACGAGGCCGTGGAAGGCGAGCTGCACGCCATGAAAGCCAAGCTGCGTCGAAGCACTGGCGAGGGTCCTGCGGGCTCCTGACGGAAAGGGAAGGCTTATGGACGATCTGGTAGCCGCGCTGATCCCGATTGCCGGGATGGTGTTGGTGTTCTTCATCATCAGGATGAGTCATGAGCGCAAGATGCGCGAGGCGGATGGCCGCGGACTGAACCAGGAGGAGCAGCGCGCCGTCGCCGAGATGAGCGAGATGGCCCGCCGCATGGAACAACGGATCGACAACCTTGAACGGATCCTCGACTCCGAGGTCGCCGGCTGGCGCAGCCGGGTGCCGTTGTGACGGGAATGCCGGCGATGCAGACCAACCGGGTGTGGCGGCGCGACCGCAGCGCGATGTTCAGCGGCGTGTGCGCGGGTCTCGCCGAGGACCTCGACCTGCCGTTGCCGCTGATCCGGCTGGTCGGCGTGGTGTTCCTGGTTCTGCCCACCGGCCTTGCCTACCTGGCGCTGTCGGTTTTGCTGCGGCGCAGCCCCATGCAGGTCCACGCGCGGCAGGCGCGCCCGGTGCCGACCGCAACCCGGGTGGCCGGCGCGTCGGGCGGCGGACAGCGTGCGGCCTCCTCGCGGCTGCCGC
>CAXUNX010000299.1:0-3217 GCA_964252545.1 uncultured Acetobacteraceae bacterium
GGCCTTTATCACGTGCTGGGCGGCACCTTGTCGCCGCTCGGCGGGGTCGGACCGGAGGACCTCACCCTGTTGCCGCTGCTCGCCAGGCTGGAGGAGGGCGGCGTGCGCGAGGTGATCCTGGCGCTGGGCGCCACCGTGGAAGGAGCCACCACCTCGCATTGGCTTTCGGAGCGGCTGGCGGCTTCGGGCGCCACGGTGAGCCGGGTGGGCCAGGGCGTGCCGATGGGCGGCGCGCTCGATGTGCTCGACGACGGCACCCTGGCCGCGGCACTGATGGCCCGGCGCCCATCTTGAGCCACTCGGCGCTCACCCTGCCCGAGGCGATCCCCCGGGTGGCGCTGGTCACCGGCGGCGGCCAGCGGCTGGGACGTGCGATCGCCCTGGCGCTCGCCGCGTCGGGGATGTCGGTGGCGGTGCATTGCCACCGCTCGCGGGAGGCGGCGACGAGAACCGCGGCCGAGATCCGCCGCTGCGGCGTGCAAGCCTGCGTGCTCGAGGCCGATCTCGGCCGCGAGCCGGAGGCGGGCGGGTTGCTCGCGCGAGCCGCCGACGTGCTCGGCCCGGTCGGCGTGCTGGTCAACAATGCCAGCCTGTTCCAGCGCGACGAATGGCACGATGCGACACGCGAGAGCTGGGATGCGCATCTCGAGCCCAACCTGCGCGCGCCGTTCCGCTTGATGCAGGAGTTCGCCCGCATGCTCCCGGACTCGGCCGAAGGCATGGTGCTCAACATGCTCGACGAGCGCGTCTGGTCGCTCACCCCGCACTTCGTTTCCTATACCGTCTCGAAATCGGCGCTCTGGTCGCTCACCCGGTCGATGGCGCTGGCTCTGGCGCCGCGCATCCGGGTGAACGCGATCGGCCCTGGGCCTGCCTTGCCGAGCGCGCGCCAGGATGCCGCGCAGTTCGCGGCGCAATGCGCCAGCGTGCCGCTGGGCCGCGGCACCAGCCCCGACGAGATCGCCCGCGCGGTGCTGACCCTGCTGTGCCTTCCTTCGGTGACCGGGCAGATGCTGGCACTCGATGGCGGCCAGCATCTGCAGTGGCACTCCGCCCGGCCCAACGGCGCCGATGGCGTCGAATAGCGGGGCAGGATGTGAGCTTCTTCCCGCCCTGGCCGGACACGCCGCCGCTTCGCCGGGTGTTCCTCACCGACATGGTGCTGCAGGCGGCGATCGGCGTGCATCCGCACGAGCACGGCACGACGCAGCGGGTCAGGGTCAATGTCTCGTTCGGCGTACAGGACGAGCCCGGCCTGGCTGCCGGGCGGGACGACCTTTCGCGCACCGTCTCCTATGAGCGGATCGTCGAGCTGGTCGGCCGCATCGCGAAGGGCGGCCACGTGCGGCTGGTGGAAACCCTGGCCGAGCGGATCGCCGCGGCCGTGCTGGCGGATCCTCGCATCCGCGTCACCCGCGTGAAGATCGAGAAGCTGGACGTGTTCAACAACATCGGTTCGGTGGGCGTAGAGATCGAGCGGCGCCCGGAGCCGTGCTAGCAGCAGGGTCGCACAAGCGGCAGGGCTGCCCTGATTTGTGGCATTCGCGCCGGCCTGCTGTTGCAAATCGGTCAAGCGAAGGGCACCTGCCAGGGCATGAGCCCAGCCATCACCTTCGGCCTGCTGACCGCCCTGCTCTACGGCATCAGCGATTTCGTCGCCAAGTTCTCCAGCCGGGAGGTGGGGGTGTGGCGTACCCTGTTCTGGGGCGAGGTGTGCTCGGCCACGCTGCTGACGCTCTGGATCGTGTTCGGACATGCGGCTCCCGCGGGCGTGTTGCGGACGCCGGCTTCCGTGTGGCTGGTGGCGATCCTCGCCAACCTCGCCATCCTTTCGGCCACGGCATTGTTCTACCGCGCCTTGGCGATCGGCCACTTCGCCGTGGTGATGCCGATCGTCGCCACCTATGGCGCCATCACCGCGCTGCTTTCGGCGATGCTTGGCGAGCCGCTGGGGATTGCCGCGTTCGGCGGCATCGGGGTTGCGGTGCTTGGGGGTGCGACGGCATCGATACCGGCACGCTCGAACAGGCACGAACCTAGCCGCCCCACCGGCGAGGCGGCCGGGCTCGCCGCACTCGCGGCCCTGCTCTACGGCGTCGGCTTCTGCGTCCAGGCCCGCTACGCGATCCCCAGGCTCGGCCACCTGATCCCGGTGTGGCTCTACTACGTGCTGGGTGCAGTCCTGCTCCGTGCCGCCGCGTCGATGCTGCGCAAGGATCTGACCCTCCCTCGTCTCGGCCAGGTTCCGGTGGTGCTTGGCACCGGGCTCGCCGCTTCAGGCGCCTTTGTGGCCCTGACGCTCGCGGTCACCGGCGGCAACGTCGCGGTGCCCACGGTGCTGGCGTCACTCGCCAGCGTCGTCACGGTGGTGCTGGCCCGGGTGGTGATCAAGGAACAGGTGGCAGCGCACCAATGGGCCGGGATCGCCGCGGTGATCGTCGGCCTGATGCTGCTGCACGGCCGTTAGGGGCTGATTAGGCAGGAGCTGATTGGGCGGATCAGCCGCCTTGCCCGGTCTCAGCCTTCGTGCTCGTCGCCATCGGGCTCGACCTCGATGTCGCTGCCGATGCTGTCCGCGTCGTCGTCCAGGTCTGCGGTATCCTCGATGACGTCGTCGTCCTCAGTCTCGTCATCGGCGGATTCAACCTCGGGATCGGCGTCATCGATCTCCGGAGCCACCTTCTTCGGACGGCGGTCCTCCGGCAGCGCTGCGGCAACCCGGCGCGGCCGTGGCTGCTCGATCGGCTGTTCGGTACCGCATTTCGGGCAGACGGCCGGGACCTTGGTCAGATCATAGAAACGCGCGCTGCAGGAGACGCAAACGCGCTTGGTACCGAGTTCTGGCTTGGCCATCAGGAACCCTGCTTTCGGAGGATGTGCAGCGCAGGGCGCGCCCCATGCCATCTCGGCGCCCGGCTGTCAAACCGGTCCCGGCGGCCCATCCCGGCGCCCCGGGCCCGCTTCTCCAGGCCGGCTTGCTGCTGAGGCAGGCCGGTTTGGCCTCGCTTGACTCCCGCCCTGCGGGGACGCACTCCGGTTGCCATGCAGAGCGAACCGCCCGCCCGCGCCAGGCTCATCATCGCCGTCGACGGACCAGCTGCGGCGGGCAAGGGCACTCTGGCGCGGGGCCTCGCCGAGGCGCTGGGCCTGCCCTATCTCGATACCGGGCTGCTCTACCGGGCGGTCGGCCGGCGCATGCTGGACGCGGCGGCGGCGG
>CAXUNX010000300.1:0-3180 GCA_964252545.1 uncultured Acetobacteraceae bacterium
GCCAGGCCCTGCAGCAGGGCCTGGCGGGCGCCGGCGAGCGCCGCCTCCTAGTCCGGCTGCGGCGCCAGGGCCGCCAGGTCCGCGACCGCTTGGCGCCGCCAGCTTTCCTCGCGGCTCGCCTCGTCCAGCCGGGCCCGCGCGGTGGCCAGCGCCGCCGTGGCCTCGATCCAGGTGCGGTAGCTGGCCGCCGTCGCGGTGCGCAGCCCGGGCTCGGTGCCGAACGCATCGAGCAGGTCGAGATGGGTCGCAGCGTCGGCCAGGCCGTGCTGCTCGTGCTGGCCCTGGATCTCGACCAGCAGGTCTGCGGCGCGGCGCAGCAGAGCGATGCCGACCGGCTGGTCGTTCAGATAGGCGCGCGAGCGGCCGTGCGGGCTCACCGTCCGACGCAGCACGATCGGCTCGCCCGGGTCAGGGTGGATCCCCTGCTCGCCGAGCAGCGCGTGCAGCGGATGCTGGCTCGCCACATCGAAGCAGGCTGTCACCGAGGCCTGCGCGGCGCCGCTTCGCACCAGGGAAGCGGCGGCGCGCTCGCCCAGGGCCAGGCCGAGGCTGTCGAGCAGGATGGACTTGCCGGCACCGGTCTCGCCGGTGAGCACGGTCAGCCCCGGACGCAGCACGAGATCGAGCTTCTCGATCAACACCACGTCGCGGATCGAGAGCAGGGTCAGCATGCGGCGGTCAGCATGCAACCGGGGCCGGGGCAGGCGGCGGCGTTCAGAACACCGTGTTCAGCGCCCGGCTGAAGAAGCCCGGCCGAGGGGTGGAGAGGGATTTGCTGTCGCCTTCCGGCTCCGCCGATTGCGGCTGGCTGCGTCCGGGCAGCGGCAGGTTGCTGGCCAGGGCGTGGGCGGAACGCAGGTCGGCATAGCTGTTCTGGTACCACGGGCTGCCCGGATAATTATAGCCCAGCACGGAGGCGGTGCGGCGTGCCTGATCGGTCAGGCCGAGCTTGAGGTAGACCTCGACCAGGCGGGAAAGCGCTTCGGCGGTATGGTTGGTGGTCTGGAAATCCTGCACCACGCGCTGGTAGCGGTTGATCGCCGCCTCGTAATAGCGCTGCCGCTCGTAATAGCGGCCAACCAGCATCTCCTTGCCGGCAAGGTGGTCGCGGCAGAGATCGATCTTGAGGCGGGCGTCGCGGGCGTAGGCGCTGTCCGGAAAACGGGTGACCACGTCCTGCAGGGCCGCCATCGCCTCGATCGTGCCCTGCTGGTCGCGCTGGATGTCGGCGATCTGCTCATAGAAGCACAGCGAGCGCAGATAATAGGCGTAAGCGGCATCCTTGCTGGTCGGGTGCAGTTGCAGGAAGCGGTCGAGCTGGGCCACGGCGTCCGAGTAGGAATCCTCCAGATAGAGCGCGTATCCCTCCATGAGCTGCGCGTTCGAGACCCACGCGGAATAGGGATAGTTCTGCTGGATGGCATCGAACTGCTGTGCGGCCAGCCGGTAGCGTCCGCCGTGCAGGGCGTCGATGCCGTTGTTGTAGAGGGTTTCCGGAGTTTCGTTGGCGGTGATCGGCCGCACCTTGGAGGCGCCGCTCGAGAACGGATCGAGCGAGTCCAGCGTGGCGCAGCCCGGCAGCAGCAGCGTCAGGGCGACGGTGGCAGCGAACGGGCGGATTCTGCTCAACAACATGCCGGCTCTTCCCAGTGCGGGTCGCCTTATATCATGCAGCCAGAGCCGGTGAAGGGGCGGCAGCCCAACCCGCCGATCGGATGCCGGCGCAGTCAAACAGGGTCGGGGGCGCTTGCGTGCGGTCAGGCGGCGATGCGTTCCACGGCATCGGCGCCGTCGATCCGCCACGTCTCCGTGTCGCCCAGCAGCTTGCGAAGCAGGCGATTATTGAGGCTGTGTCCCGAGCGGTGGCCGATAAAGGCGCCGCGGATCGGCTGGCCGGCGAGACCGAGGTCGCCAACCGCGTCCAGCATCTTGTGCCGGACGAACTCGTCGCGGTGCCGCAACCCGGCCGGATTGAGCACGCGCGCCCCGTCAACCACGATGGCATTGTCGAGCGAGCCGCCGCGGGCGAGCCCCGCCTGGCGCAGCCTTTCGATCTCGTCAAGCAACGCGAAGGTGCGGCAGTCCGATAGCTCGCGCCGGAAATGATCCGGGGTCAGGCTCATGCTGAAGGCCTGGCTGCCGATGGCATGGGCCGGAAAGTCGATCGACAAGGACAGGCTGAGGCAGGGGCCCAGGCTCGAGCCCAGGCTTGGGCTCGGGCGAAGCTCCGCAAACGCGTCTCCGTCCTCGACGCGAACCCGACGCAGCACCTCGATCGCACCGCGTGCCGCGGACTGCTCCTGGAGGCCCGCGCAATCAATCAGGAACACGAAATGCGCCGCCGAGCCATCAAGCGCCGGGATCTCCGGACCGTCGACCTCGACGCAGGCATTGTCGATGCCGCAGCCGGAAAGCGCCGCCATGACGTGCTCAACCGTGGAGATCCGTGCTCCGGGATCATCCAGGCTCGCGAGCACCGTACTCAGGCGGGTGTCGATGACATGGTCGAAGCGCGCCGGGATGGTGATGCCCAGGTCGGTGCGCCTGAACACGATGCCATGCCCGGCCGGCGCCGGCAGCAGCCGAAGGTTGATGGTGCGGCCGGAATGCAGGCCCACGCCGCGGCAGGAGATCGGGTTGCGCAGGGTGAACTGGCACGGCCGGGCGGACCGGATCGGACGGGCGGCGTCGAGGGCGTCGCGGCTGCGAAGCGCAGCGCCGCTCGCGCGGCCGCCACGCCAAGACTCGCCGGGCGGAACCACTTCAGGACCGGGCACGCCGTCCATGCAACAACCCTTCGCATCGTGTCGGCGCCGACAAGGTTGCCCTGGTGACGCGATTGTAGCTGTAGGCCAACCGCCGCTGCCTGTGCCAGTCAACCATTATTGCTAAGTGTTTCCCAGCAAATGGTTCATTCTAAACGCTTTCTCATATCGGACGCAGATCGTCCTCCCAGGAGATCGGAGGCAACGGCGGAGCAGGGTCGCCGGTCAGGATTGCCGGCGCAGGAAGGCAGGAATGTCGAGCCCGGTCTCCTCGGATCCGGCCGGCCGCACGGATGCGGTCGGCTCCGGCGGGTTCTCGTGCAGTTGCGGCTCGGCGCGACGCGGATCGCCGGGCTGTCCGGACGCGGTGCCCGGTCCGGCGCCACGCCGCAGGGCACCGGTGACGATACCGAAC
>CAXUNX010000301.1:0-3156 GCA_964252545.1 uncultured Acetobacteraceae bacterium
GCGTGGGCGTGGCCTGGTTCGCCTGCTGGGAGGATGCGGGCGGACCGGTGAAATCCATCTCCACCGCCGGCGGCTCGGGCGGTTCGGGCGGCTTGCGCTGCGGCAGCACCACGATCAGCGAAAGCAGCACCAGCAGATGCAGGCCGCCCGAGAACAGCGCGCCGCGTCGGAGCAGCGGATCAAGATCGTGGTTCGGCCCGGCCGCCATCGTTGTCTGGCTCAGCGTCCCGGCGGGGATTGCGCACCAGCCGGCTGCGCTCCCGTGGGCTGCGCTCCCGAGGGCTGTTCCGCCAGCAGTGCGACATGGGTGAAGCCGCCGGCGGTGATGCGGCCCATCACGTCCATCACCCGGCCGTAGTCGATGTGCTGGTCGCCGCGCACGAAGATCCGGTGGGTCGGATCGTTCTGCGACATGGCTTGCAGCTTGGCCACCAGCTGGTCGGTGGTCACGGCGTCCTCGCCCAGGTACAGCGAGCCGTCGGCGCGTATGGTCAGGGTGATCGGCTTGGTGTCGGCATTGACCTGCTGCGCCTGCGTCTTGGGCAGGTCGACATTGACCCCGCTGGTCATCAGCGGCGCGGTGACCATGAAGATGATCAGCAGCACCAGCATCACGTCGACCATCGGCGTGACGTTGATCTCGGACATCGGCCGGTAGCGGCCACGGCCGCGGCGTCCGGAACCGCCGCCAGGACCGCCAAGCGAAACCGCCACCGCTCAGCCCCTTTCTTCGGACTGGCGCGACAGGATCGCGCCGAACTCGGTGCCGAACGCCTCCAGGCGCGCGGCGAAGCGCGACAGGTCGAGGCTGATCTTGTTGTAGGCGAGCACCGCCGGGATCGCCGCAACGAGGCCGATCGCGGTGGCGAACAGCGCTTCCGCGATGCCGGGCGCCACCACGCTGAGGTTGGTGTTGTGCATCGCCGCGATCGCCGAAAACGAGTGCATGATCCCCCAGACGGTGCCGAACAGCCCGACGAACGGCGCCACCGACCCCACCGAGGCGAGAAAGATCATCCAGCGCTCGAGCCGCTCCATCTCGCGGGTGACGGTGATCGCCATGGCGCGGTCCACCCGCTCCTGCACGCTGCCGCGGCTCAGATCGGCACCCTTGACCCGGGCCGACCGCCGCCACTCGCCCATCGCCGCGCCGAACACGGCGGCGATCGGGTGGGCGGGCTTGGCGCCCTCGGTCTCGTAAAGGTCGTCCAGGCTGCCGCCGGACCAGAACCGGTCCTCGAAGCCGTTGGCCTGACGGTTGGCGCGGCGCACGGACATCGTCTTCTCGAAGATGATCGCCCACACCCAGACGCTGGCCGCGATCAACCCCACCATCACCAGCTTGACCACGAACGAGGCCTGCACGAACAAGCCCCACAGCGACAGATCGCCGGCGGCCGCAGCCCCGAGATTCACCGCATCAACCGCGCGATCCAAATGCGCCTCCCAACTCGAGAATCCAGCCCGGCGCGAGCGCCCGGGCCGACCCGGAGCGCCTGCTTAGAGGGTTTGGCCGCCAAGCAGAAGCCAAGTTCGACCGGATCATGAAACGAATCGCTCCGCCTCGTCGCTGACCAGCCCGCCAAGCACCCCGCGCCACAGCGGCGGGATGCGGGCCGGCTTCAGGTCGGCCACCCGTATGCAGGCAAGCGTCACCTCGAGGTCGGCGGCCACCGCCTTGTTGCAGGTCAGCGACTGGCGCAGACGGCAGCGGGCGCCGCCAAGCTCGCGCAGCCAGGTGGTCACCATCACCAGGTCGTCCAGCCGCACCGGCCGGCGATACGAGATCCTGATGTCGCTGACAAAGAAGCCGAGGCCGCAATCGGCCAGCAGATCGGAAACCGGCGCTCCCAGCGAGCGCATCGCCTCGGTGCGTCCCCGCTCGGCGAACGCCAGGTAGTTGGCGTGATACATCACCCCGCCCGCGTCGGTGTCCTCGTAATAGACCCGAAACCCGATGTCGTGCCGCGGCATGCTAGCCCTCTTCCAGCAGGTCGAGCTGTCCGGGCTGCGCCGGCGGCGGCACCAGCCCCAGATGGCGCCAGCCGCGCTCGCCGAGCATGCGGCCGCGGCTCGTGCGCAGCACCAGGCCTTCCTGGATCAGGAACGGCTCGACCACGTCCTCGAGCGTGTCGCGCGCTTCCGCAAGCGCTGCCGCCAGCGTTTCCACCCCCACCGGGCCGCCGCCATGATGCTCGGCGATGCGTCGCAGGTAGCGGCGGTCCATCGCATCCAGCCCGAGGCTGTCGACCTCGAGCCGCGACAAGGCGGCGTCGGCCAGCGCGCGGTCGACCGGGGTGTCGGCACTCCGCCCGACGGTCGCGAAATCGCGCACCCGCCGAAGCAGCCGGCCCGCGACCCTGGGGGTGCCGCGAGAGCGCAGCGCGATCTCGGCCGCACCCTCCCCGGTGAGGGCGAAGCGCAGCTTCTCGGCGCCGCGCGAAACGATCAGCCGCAGCTCCTCGGCGGTATAGAACACCAGCCGCAGCGGAATGCCGAACCGGTCGCGCAGCGGGGTGGCCAGCAGGCCCGCGCGGGTGGTGGCCGCGACCAGGGTGAACGGCGAAAGGTCGATCCGCACCGACCGCGCCGCCGGGCCCTCGCCGATGATCAGGTCGAGCTGGAAATCCTCCATCGCCGGATACAGCACCTCCTCGATGGCGGGCTGCAGCCGGTGGATCTCGTCGATAAACAGGACGTCGCGAGGCTGCAGGTTGGTCAGGATCGCAGCCAGGTCGCCGGCCCGCTGGATCACCGGACCCGAGGTTGCGCGGAAGCCCACCCCGAGCTCGCGCGCGACGATCTGCGCCAGCGTGGTCTTGCCCAGCCCGGGCGGCCCGTGCAGCAGAACATGATCAAGCGCCTCCGCGCGTCCCCTTGCCGCCTGAATGAAGACCGACAGGTTCTCACGGCTGGCTTTCTGGCCGATGAATTCGCTGAGATGTTGCGGACGCAGGCTGGCCTCAGCGGCATCCTCCTCGCTCAGGCGCGGATCAACGGTGCGGCCCCCGTCGCTCATTTCGCCAGCTCCCGCAGGCTGTCGCGGATCACCGCGTTGAGGTCGGCGCCGCCGCCGGCGCGCTCGATCACGCGGCTCACCACCGGGGCTGCCTCCGGCCTGCGGAACCCGAGCCCGGAAAGTGCTGCCAGCGCGTC
>CAXUNX010000302.1:0-3149 GCA_964252545.1 uncultured Acetobacteraceae bacterium
GACCTGCAGGGCTGGGGGGTGCTCGCCGCCGCCCTGGCGCGAGCCGGCCGGCGCGTCACCGCGTTCGATCTGCCCGGCCATGGCGCAACCAGCGTCGAGGCGGCGGATCTCGACGCGCTGGTCGCATCGGCGAGGGCGCTGCTGGAGCGGCTGGGGGACGATCCCGTTGAGCTGGTGGGCCACTCGCTGGGCGGCGCGGTTGCGACCCGGCTGGCCGGCCAGCTTCCCGCGCGGGTGAAGCGGCTGACGCTGATCGCGCCGGTGGGGCTTGATCGCGGCATCGACACCGATTTCGTGCGCAGCATCGTCCGCGTGCGGGCCGCGGGCGCCTTGCAGCATCTGCTCCGCCGGCTGGTGGTGAGGCCGGCTGCGCTGACCACGGCACAGCTGGAGGCCATGGTTGCCGAGCTTTCGCGTGGCAGGCTGCTCCGGCTCGGCGAGCAGCTGGTCGATGACACAGGCCAGCAGCTCGACATCACCGGCGATCTGCGGACCCTGCCGGTCCCGGCGCGCGTGGTGTGGGGTGTCCAGGACCGGATCATCCCGTGGACCCAGGTCAGCCAGGTCGGCAGCCGCTGCGCCGTACACCTGATCCCCGACGCCGGACACGTGCCGCACTGGGATCAGCCGGCCGAGGTCGCGGCCTTGTTCGCGTGACCGGCCCGCAAGCCAATCGAACGAGCCAATCAAAAAACGGAGGATAAGGTGAGCAGCGAACAAGCAATCATCAGCCAGCCGACCCGACGCGGCGTGCTGGGCGGCATGGGCTTCGGTGCCGCAGCCGCCCTTGGCGGGGTGCAGCTCGCGGATTTCGCGCTCGGCAGCACGCCGGCTGTGGCGCAAAGCCAGGCGAAGCCGGTGAAGCTCGCGGTGGTGGCGCAGCAGATGTCGGCGCAGTCGGATCAGCGCAGCTGGGCGGGCCTTCAGCAATGGCTGAAGACCACCGGCTTCGATAAAAGCTGGCAGGTCAACATGACCGACGCCAAGGGCGATCCCGGAGCCCTGGTCAGCCAGATCGAGAACGCCATCACCGGCAAATCAGACGCCATCCTGGTGATGTATGGAACGCTCACCGCAGCCCACAGCGCCCTCGACGATCTCACCCGCTCGAAGATCCCGTTCTTCAGCCTCGACAGCGGCTGGCAGTCTCCGTCGATCGCCGACATCACCAGCAACAACTACGTGATGGGAAGCGCCTACACACAGTACATGGTGGACAGGCTGCTCGCCGGGGGCAAGCAGACGGCCAACATCTGCGCGGTGATCGCCAACTTCCATCACGGCACGCGCAAGCGCGGCAAGGTGATGCGCACCGTGCTGACCGAGAACGAGTGGATCTCGCTCAAGGCGGAGCGGGTGATCCAGTATTCCGGCTTCTTTGAAACGACGCAGAACGTGGTGAACGACTGGCTCGCCCGCTACGGCAGCGACCTGGATGCGATCTGGTGCCCGTGGGACGAGCCCGGCATGGCGGCGGCCGAGGTCATCAAGTCGCGCAACCTGCAGGACAAGATCTTCGTGGTTTCGGCGGACGGCGCATCCACCGCGGTGGAGCGGATGCGCGACCCGAGCTATCCGCTGAAGGCCACGACGGCGCAAGCGTTCGAGCTCTGGGGCGCCTATACCGGCTGGCTGATCAACGAGATCGTCGGCAAGGGCCGCGCCGCGAAGGAGGTGGTGCCGGTGCCCAGCGTCGAGTTCCCGGCCCCGCTGCTGGTCAACGGCGTCAACCTACCTCCGGCCGGCACGCCGACCTACGAGGCCACCGATCTGTACTACATCTACCGCAACCGCGCGATCGCGGGAATGAAGGCCTGATCGTCCCGGCATCGAGCATGGCCGAACCCCTCCTTCAGGCTCGCGCGATCGGCAAGAGCTTCGCGGCCACGGTGGCGCTGGCCGACGTGGATCTGGACCTCCATGCCGGGGAGATGCTGGCCCTGGTGGGTGCGAACGGTGCCGGCAAGTCGACGCTGGTGAAGATCATCTGCGGCGCGGTGATGCCGGATCGCGGCACGCTCGACGTGGGCGGCCGGGCGGTGCATTTCCGCGGCGTGGCCGACGCGCTGGCGGCGGGGATCGCGGTCGCCCACCAGCAGGTCGCGATCATCCGGCCGCTGAGCGGCGCCGAGAACATCATGCTGGGGCGCGAGCCACTGCGCGGCGGGTTGATCGACCGGCGAGCGCTCGCCGCCAGCGCCCAGGAACACGCGGACCGGTTCGGCGTCCGGATCGATCTCGGTCGCGAATGCGACACGCTGAGCCTGGGCGAGCTCAAGATCCTGGACATCCTCAAGGCGCTCGCCACCGGGCCGCGCATCCTGATCCTGGATGAGCCGACCGCCTCGCTCACGCTGGCCGAGACCCAGCAACTTTTCGCCTTCCTGGCCGACCTGAAGCGGCGGGGCTTAGGCATCTTGTTCATCTCGCATCACATGAACGAGGTGTTCGCGCAATGCGATCGCATCGTCGTGCTCAAGGACGGCCGCTCGGTGCATGACGGGATGGTCGCCGCGATTAGCCTTCCCGAAGTGGTGCGCCTGATGGTCGGCCGCGCCATCGAGGAGACCGACTGGGCCAGCCACGCGGCCCCCGGCGAGGCCGACGAGGATACGGTGGTCTCGGTGCGCGATCTGCGTGTCGGCCGGCTGCAGGTGGGCGCACTCACCGTGCGCCGGGGCGAGGTGGTGGGCGTCGCGGGCGTGCTCGGCGCCGGGCAGACCGGCCTGCTGGAATGCCTGGCTGGCGCCTCGCCGCCGGCCAGGGCCCGCGACGTGAAGCTCGCCGGGCTCGCGCATCTGCCCCGCACGGTGGCCGAGGCGATCGATCACGGCATCTACCTGGTGGCCGACGACCGGCTGCGCAAGGCGATGTTCCGCGGCCTGTCGGTGGAGGAGAACGTGCTGACGGGCTCGCTGGCGCAAATCAGCCGAAGCGGCTTCGTGCAGACCGGGCGGGCCGCGGCACTGGTGCGCGACATCGTCGCCCGGCTGCGGGTGAAGTGCAGCGGGCCGCGCCAGGAAGTGCTGCAGCTTTCCGGTGGCAACCAGCAGAAGGTGGTGTTCGGCCGCTGGCTGGCGCGGATCGGCCGCGACGAGAAGCGCCCGGTGCTGCTGCTCGACAACCCGACCGAGGGCGTCGATGTCGGC
>CAXUNX010000303.1:0-3144 GCA_964252545.1 uncultured Acetobacteraceae bacterium
TGGCGGGCGCAGGCCTGGCGGGCGCACGCCGGGCGCATGCGGCCGACCCGGCCGCCCTTCGGCCGGTTGAGGGTCCGTTCGCCGGCGCCCCCGTGCGGCGGCTGGCCCAGGCGATGGCCAGGCGCCCCTACCAGGCGCCCACACCAGGCTGCCCAGGGCGATCGATCACCTCGATTTCGACCAGTACCGCTCCATCCGCTTCAACAAGGATCGGGCGGTCTGGCGCGGCCAGGATCTCGGCTTCCAGGTGGAGTTCCTGCCGCGCGGCTTCCTGTACCGGCCACGCATCGACATCCTGGAGGTGTCGGGCGGGAGGGCCACCCGGGTCCGCTACGACCCGGCGATGTTCGGCACTGGCGATCCGGCGCTGCACGTGCCCGACGACCTCGGCTTCGCGGGCTTTCGCATCCACGCTCCGCTGAACCGCGCCGACTATTTCGACGAGCTGTGCGTGTTCCAGGGCGCGTCCTATTTCCGCGCCGTCGCCAAGGGCCAGAACTACGGCCTGTCGGCGCGCGGCTTCGCGAGCGGCACCGGCAGCCAGCACGGCGAGGAGTTCCCGCTGTTCTCCGCCTTCTGGCTGGAGCGCCCGAAGCCGGGCGCCAGCGTCGTGGTGGTGCACGCCCTGCTCGACAGCCCAAGCGTCACCGGCGCGTTCCGCTTCACCATCCGCCCGGGCGAGACCACCGTGTTCGATGTGGAGTCCGTGCTGTACCCACGGCGCGACCTCCCCGAGGGGGGCGTGGCCCCGCTCACCGGCATGTTCTATTTCGACACCAACGACCGTGCCCGCGTCGATGACTGGCGTCCGGCCGCGCATGATAGCGAGGGCCTTTCGGTCTGGAACGGGCGCGGCGAGCAGCTCTGGCGGCCGCTGGTCAATCCGGTCAACCTGCAGTTTTCGGCACTCGGCGACAGCGGGCCGCACGGCTTCGGCCTGATGCAGCGCAAGCGCAGCTTCGCCGACTTCCAGGACCTCGCCCTGAACTACGAGAAGCGGCCGAGCCTGTGGATCGAGCCGATCGGCGACTGGGGCGAGGGGGCGGTCGACCTGGTCGAGCTGCCGACGCCCAACGAGGTGAACGACAACATCGTGGCCTTCTGGCGGCCCAAGGACCCGCTCAAGGCGGGCGGTGAATACGGCTTCACCTACCGGATGCACTGGGGCTGGGACAACCCGTTCCCGACCCGGCTCGCGCGCGTCGCGCAGACCCGGATCGGCGGCTCGGACGACCACAAGGGACGCATCGTCGCGCTCGACTTCACCGGCGACGCGGTGAAGTCGCTGCCGGCCGACGCCAAGCTGCACGCCGAGCTCGGCGCGTCGGCGGGATCGGTCCGCAACGTCGTGGTCGAGCCCAACCCGGCGATGGGGGGCTGGCGGATCATCTTCGAGTTCGATCCGCAGAACGCCGGCAGCGCCGAGCTGCACGCCGTTCTGGCCGCAGACAGCGGCCCGTTGTCCGAGACCTGGCTGTATCGCTGGACGCGCTGAGCATGACCGAGGCCGCCTCCGACGCGTGCCCGCCCGCAAGCTTCCTGCCGGACGAGGCGCCGCTCCGCATGGAGGCGCAGTCGCTGTCGGAGGCGCCGGCGCAGGACGGGCTCCCGCGGCATCCGCCGACCCGGCCCGGCTTCCTGGCGGGGCGCCGGCTGCTGGTGATCGGCGGCGCGGCGCTGCTCACGCTCGCCGCCTCGCGCGAGATGTACCTGGTGCTGAACGGCGCGGGACCGAACGTGCTCGGCATCGTCGTGCTGGCGCTGTTCGCGGTGCTGTTCGCCTGGATCGCGCTCGCCTTCACCAGCGCGCTCGCCGGCTTCTGCTCGCTGCTTGGCCGCGGCGGCCTGGGGCTCGGCATCAGCCGCGACGGGCCGCTGCCGGCGCTCGCCGGTCGCACCGCGCTGCTGATGCCGACCTACAACGAGAACCCGGCGCGGGTGATGGGCGGGCTGCTGGCGATGCACGAATCGCTGGTCGCCACCGGCCGGATCGCGCATTTCGACATCTTCGTGCTGTCCGACACCACCGTGCCCGAGCTGTGGCTCGCCGAGGAGGCGGCCTATCTCGCGGTGCTGGCGCGCCTCCCCCCGGGGGCGAGGCTGTTTTATCGCAGGCGCCCGAACAACACCGAGCGCAAGGCCGGCAACATCGCCGAATGGGTGCGCCGCTTCGGCGCCGCCTATCCGCAGATGATGACGCTCGACGCCGACAGCGTGATGGAGGGCGGCAGCATCGTCAGGCTCGCCGCAGCCATGGAGGCGCATCCCGGGGTGGGTCTGATCCAGACCCTGCCGGTGATCGTCAACGGCAACACCCTGTTCGCGCGGATGCAGCAGTTCGCGGGCCGGCTGTACGGCCCGCTGATCGCCCACGGCATCGCCTGGTGGCATGGCTCCGAGGGCAACTACTGGGGCCACAACGCCATCATCCGCACCCGCGCCTTCGCCGACCACGCGGGCCTGCCGACGCTGCCGGGAAGAAAGCCGATCGGCGGCCACATCCTGAGCCACGATTTCGTGGAGGCGGCGCTGATGCGCAGGGCCGGCTGGGCGATCCACATGGTTCCCGGACTGCCCGGCTCGTTCGAGGAGGGGCCTCCCTCGCTCACCGACATCGCCATACGCGACCGGCGCTGGTGCCAGGGCAACCTGCAGCATGCCGGCGTGCTGCCGGCGCGCGGCCTGCACTGGATCAGCCGGCTGCACCTGCTGATGGGGATCGGCTCCTACGTGACCTCGCCGCTATGGCTGGTGTTCCTGCTGTGCGGCATTCTGATCTCGTTGCAGACACGTTTCGTGCGCCCGGAATATTTCGGTGCCACCAAGAGCCTGTTCCCCAACTGGCCGCATGTCGATCCGGTGCTGGCACGGTTCGTGTTCATCGTCACCATGGCGATCCTGCTGGCGCCCAAGCTGCTGGCCTGGATCGCGCTGCTGTTCAGCCGCGGCGAGCGCCGCGGCGTGGGCGGCCTGCTGCGGGCGCTGCTGTCGGTGCTGATCGAGACGGTGATCGGCGGCCTGATCGCGCCGGTCGCCATGCTGATCCAGACCGGCGCGGTCGCCGGCATCCTCGCCGGCCGCGACTCCGGCTGGAACGCCCAGCGCCGCGACGACGGACGGGTGCCGCTGCGGCAGGTCTGGGCG
>CAXUNX010000304.1:0-3132 GCA_964252545.1 uncultured Acetobacteraceae bacterium
CCAGGCCTTCTCGACCAACCTGTTCGCGTTCGCGGCCGAAGCCGTGCCGCCCTCCAGGGTCGGCGCGGTGGTCGGCTTCGGCGCGTTCTGCGGCAATCTCGGGGGCACGCTGGCGCTGCGCCTCACCGGCTGGGTGCTGACCGGCGCGCACGGCCTGCTCTGGATGTTCGGCGGCGTCGCCTGTCTGTACCCGCTGGCCTGGATCGCGCTCAGGCTGCTGGCGCCGCCGGACGCGCTCAGCCGAGCAGCTCCGCCATCGCCACCGTTCTCGCCTCGCGGGCGCTGATCTCTGCGGCCACCCCCATCGCCACCGCCATCAGCCCGTCCGCCGCACCCACCGGCGCCGGCGTGCCGCCACGGATGGCGTCGATGAAGCAGCACAGCTGGAAGTAGGCGGCGCCATGGTGGTGGCCCGCCTCGAGCACCGCGCGGTCGACCGCGACATGCTCGCGCGTCACTTGCTTCGGCGCGCCGAGCGGCACGCGCGGCGAATGGGTGATGACGCCGCTCGGGATGCCGACCTCGAGCTTGGCCGCATCGCCGATCGCCACCAGCAGCTCCTGTTCCTCTGCCCCCTCGGCGAACATGCACAGGTCGAGCATCGCGCGCACGCCGGAGGCGAAATCGACCACCGTGAAGCTGTTGTCGATGATGTCGGGCACCGCGCCGTCGTAGCGCTCGTCCCGGTGGTTCACGTCCGCGCCCCCGGAGCAGAACACCCGCACCGGCTCGCTGCCGACGATGCGCCGCATCAGGTCGAAGAAGTGGCAGCACTTCTCGACCATGGTGCCGCCGGTGTTGCGGTTGAAGCGGTTCCAGTCGCCGACCTTGGGCAGGAACGGGAAGCGGTGCTCGTGCATGGCGACGCGACGGAGCGTGCCGGTGCGGCCGGCATCGAGCTGGGCGATGAAGCGCGCCACCGGCGGCATGAAGCGGTATTCCATGCCGACGGAGAACACGCCGGGATGGCTGGCGGCGCGGCGTGCGATGTCGCGCGCATCGTCGATCGTGGTGGCCAGCGGCTTCTCGCACAGGATGTGCACCTCGCTGCCGAGCAGCGTTTGCAGCACCGCATGGTGGGTGTGGTTGGGGGAGGCGATGATCACCGCGTCCGGACGGGTGTCGCGCAGCATCGCCCCGGCGTCGGCGAAGCAGGCGGCACCCGGGGCGCGCTTACCCAGGGTGGCGCGCGCCCAGGCAAGCGACGCCGGCACCGGATCGGCCAGGCCCACGATCTCGGTGCCCGGGATCAGCGCCAGGTTGCGAAGATGCTCCTGCGCCATCAGACCCGTGCCGATCAACCCGAACCGCATGCCAAACCTCCGCTTCCGAAAGCCGATATGGTAGCTGCCTGACCCTGGTGAAACAGAGGTGGGAGAACGGCATGGCCTGGATCACTGTTGTTGTGGCGAACCTGATTGCCGTTCTGATCGCGGCGATTGTTGCGGTGCTGCTTGTGATCGCTGTGCAGTTTGGACTGAATGACGGGCCGCCCGGCAAAGCGCCTGTTCCGCTCTCGTGGTCGGTGGCTCTGCAAGGCTTTGCCATTCCGCTGACGGTTATCGTGATCTTTTTTCTTCCGTCCATAGTGCTGCTGAAACACGACAGGCCGGCATGGGCCTTCTCGGTCACGTCGTTGCCCTATATTTTCCTGCTGGCTACCTTGCCAGTCTGGTGGCGGCCGCTTGTTCTGTTTTTGGGTTGAGAGTTTGGCGGCGTCATCGCCTGCAGCTTCTCGTCAAATGCTGCATCGTCCTCGTCGCAGCCCGGAGTGCAAGCGGCTTCCTCGAAGCAGTCGATCTGCGGCTGTTTGCTTGCGCCATCCAGCATGGCAACCATTCGCGGAGTTTGTAATCCGGACCAGCACGTTAACAACAGCAACCGTCTTGTGGTGCGTGGCTCTGCGCCGCTCAAGCGCGACTTGCCGTTTTTGGCAGCGAAATGATCCATCGAACCAAGCTTCAATCCGCATCTCTCAACGGCTTCGAGCGTCTGGCCGCTGATCGGTTGGCCGCCTGCTGCGGGTGCTTCTCAGACCATCGGAGCCACATGCGCAGTTTGTGTTGGCTGCTCTCGAACACGGTGCCGACCGTCACGCGATTCTGCCCGCGGCAGGCGCAGCACTTGAAGAGGCCAGCGCGGGTCGCAGTGCCGCCCATGCGCTTCATGCAATCAGTGCGGCCGCAGTGCGGACAAACAGCGCCGTTCGGCCAGACGATGCTTTCAAGCTTCTCGCAAGCCGCTTCCTCGTCCTGGAAAGAGGGCTGGCGACGAACGCTGGCCATCGGTCTGCTCCGTCCATGACGCTGCCCTACTCCCGAAACGTTGGGTTTGGCGGCGACCGTGTTGCGTTCCGACATGCCGCAGAACGGGGATGATGATACCATGCCCGCCGAGGAGGGGCTTCGCATGAGCATCGACGACCGTGCGGCCGGCTCGGACCCGGCCGGCTGCGAGGTGAGCTGGTTCGCAGCACTCTGCGACGACGATTACGAGTTTCTCGGCGTGCCCGATCCGGCGCTGCGTTCGTCGTTTGCGCATTGCCGCGACATCGTGCTGGCCGCCGAGCAGGGCGGCATGGACAGCATCCTGCTGCCGTCCGGCTATGCGCTCGGCATCGACACGATCAGCTTCGCCGCCGGCATCGCCGTGCTGACCCGGCGCATCCGGCTGCTGGCGGCGGTGCGGTGCGGGGAGATGTGGCCGCCGCAGCAGGCCAGGCAGCTGGCCTCGCTCGCCGCCATGCTGGAAGGCCGGCTGAGCGTCAACATCATCTCGTCCGACCTGCCTGGGGAGGCCCTGGAAAGCGCTCCGCGCTACCGCCGCACGCTGGAATGCATGGTGATCCTGCGCCGCCTGCTCGGCGGGCTTGCGGTTGAGCATGCCGGCGAGTTCTACACCGTGAGGCTCGATCCGCCGGATATCTGCAGGCAGCGAACCGAGCCGCCGCTGTTCTATTTCGGCGGCCTGTCCGAGGCCGCCCGGGAAACCGCGGCCGCCGGCGCCGACGTGTTTCTGATGTGGCCGGACCGCATGGAGGCGGTGCGAGCAATCATCGCCGACCTGGCCGGGCGCGCGGCCCGGCACGGACGGCGGCTGCGCTTCGGCTACCGCGTGCACGTGGTGGTGCGC
>CAXUNX010000305.1:0-3130 GCA_964252545.1 uncultured Acetobacteraceae bacterium
CGCCCTCGAAGCCGTTCAGCGACACGCCCTCGCGCGCCTTCTGGCCCTTGACGCCTTTGCCCGAGGTCTTGCCCTTGCCGGAGCCGATGCCGCGTCCGAGCCGCTTCTTGCGGTAACGAGAACCCTCGTTATCGCGCAATTCGTTGAGGTTCATCTCAGTTATCCACCCGCGTCGCCGGTGCCTCGACCTTCACCAGGTGAGACACCTTGCGGATCATGCCGCGCACCGAAGGGGTATTCTCCAGCTCACGGCTCTTGCCCAACTTGTCCAGGCCGAGTCCGCGCAGGGTCGCCTGCTGTCCGGGCTTCTGCCCGTTGCCGGAACCGGTCTGCGTGACACGCAGCCTGTCTCCGTTCAGGCGCGTGAGCGCTTCCAGGGTTTCAGACATCGGCGCCAGCCTCCAGGCCCGGAGCCGCGGACGCCGAGCCAGCGGGCGACGGCTCGATCACCGGACCGGCCTCGCGCTTGCCCAGGATGTCCGACACCTTCTTGCCACGCCGGCTGGCAACCGAACGGGGGCTCGCGCAATGCTGCAGGGCATCGAAGGTCGCCTTGACCATGTTGTGCGAGTTGCGGCTCCCGAGCGACTTAGCCACCACGTCGCCGATGCCAAGGCTTTCAAACACCGCGCGCATCGGGCCGCCGGCGATGATGCCGGTGCCGGCCTCGGCCGAGCGAAGCACCACCTTGCCGGCCCCGTAATGGCCGGCCACGTCGTGGTGCAGCGTACGGCCCTCCTTCATCGGCACCCGGATCATCGTGCGCTTGGCGCGCTCGGTGGCCTTGCGGATCGCCTCGGGGACCTCTCGCGCCTTGCCCGCGCCAAAGCCGACGCGGCCCTTCTGGTCACCCACCACCACCAGGGCTGCGAAAGCGAAGCGACGGCCGCCCTTCACCACCTTCGCCACCCGGTTGATGGTGACCAGCTTGTCGACCAAATCGTCGCCTTCGCGATTATGGTCGCGGTCGCGGCCGCCGCCGCGACCTCCTTCCCTCGGTTCACGTGCCATGCGAGAGAACTCCTTCAGAAGGCGAGGCCGCCCTCGCGGGCCGCCTCCGCCAGCGCCTTGACGCGCCCGTGATAGAGATAAGCGCCGCGATCAAACACCACCTGGCTGACGCCGGCAGCTTTGGCGCGCTCGGCGATCAGCTTGCCAACGGCGGCGGCCGCCGCGGAGTCGGCCCCGGTCTTGAGCTGCTCGCGCAGGCCGCGGTCGAGCGTAGAGGCGGCGGCCATCGTTCGGCCGGACGCGTCGTCGATCACTTGGGCATGGATGTTCCTGCCAGAGCGGAACACCGACAGGCGCGGACGTCCTCCGGCCTTGCGGCGGAGCTGGAAGCGCAGGCGGATACGCCGCCGCTCCCGCAGATCCTGTTGCGTGCCCATTACTTCTTCTTGCCTTCCTTGCGACGGATGACTTCCGTGTCGTAGCGCACCCCTTTGCCCTTGTAGGGCTCTGGGCCGCGGAAATTGCGGATGTCGAGCGCCACCTGACCAACCCGCTGCTTGTCCACGCCCTCGATCACCACCGAGGTGGGACGCGGCGCGGTGATCTTGATGCCCTGCGGGATCGCATAAACGATGTCGTGCGAGTAGCCGAGGTTCATCACCAGGTTGGAGCCCTGCACCGCCGCGCGATAGCCGGTGCCGGTGATCTCCAGCGTCTTGCTGTAGCCGGTCGAGACTCCCCTGACCATCGATGCCACCAGCGCGCGGGTGGTGCCCCACATCATGCGCGAGGGTGCCGCCTTGCTGCGCGGAACCACCGTGACATGGCCGTCGGCGATCGTGGTCTCGACATGCTGGGACAATGGCAGGCGAAGCTCGCCGAGCTTGCCCTTGGCGGTCAGCACGCCGCCCTCGATCGCCACCGCGACGCCTTGCGGGATCTCGACCGGGTATTTGCCTATGCGCGACATGATGCGCCCCTCAGAACACGCGGCACAGGACCTCGCCGCCAACATTGGCGGCGCGGGCCTCTGCATCGCTCAGAACGCCACGAGGCGTCGACAGAATGGAAACCCCAAGGCCGGCATAGACCCGCGGCAGCTCCCTGATCTTGGAATAGACCCGCCGACCCGGCTTGGAGACCCGGTGGATCTCCTTGATGACCGGCTCGCCGTCCGTGTATTTGAGCTCGATGCGCAACTGAGCGATGCCCGGACGCAGCTCTTCGGCCTTGAAGCCCCGGATATAGCCTTCGCGGCGAAGCGCCTCGAGCACGTTTGCGCGCAGTTTCGATGCCGGCGCCACGCATGCGGCGTGGCGGGAGCGCTGCGCATTGCGGATGCGGGTGAGCATGTCACCCAGGGGATCGGACATGGACATCGGTCTTTCCCCTTACCAGCTCGACTTGACCATGCCGGGGATCTGCCCGCTGCTGGCCAGGTCGCGCAGCGCGATGCGGCAGAGCTCGAACTTGCGGTAGTTCGCGCGCGACCGTCCGGTCAGCTTGCAGCGAAGCTTGACGCGCACGCTGGCGCCGTTGCGCGGCAGCTGCGCGAGCTTCATGGACGCCTCGAAGCGATCCTCCACCGGGAGCGTGCGGTCCATGATGATGTTCTTCAGCGCGACCCGCTTGCCCTTGTCGCGCGTGGCCATTGCCGTGCGCTTGAGGTTGCGGTTGACAGCGGATGTCTTGGCCATGCCTTGTTCTACCCTCCGGAACCTGCCGGGCGATCTCCCGACGGTTTTCCATAAAATTCAGTCAAGCGCCTCAACAGGCTGAGTTCCCAGGCCGGGTTTCCAGGCCAGGTTCTCAGGCTGGGATCTCACGCCAGGAACGGCAGATCGAACGCCTTCAGCAACGCCCGCGCCTCGGCGTCGGTCTGGGCACTGGTGACGAAGATGATGTCCATGCCGCGGATCTGGTCGACCTTGTCGTAGTTGATCTCCGGGAAAACGATCTGCTCCTTGAGGCCCATGGCGAAGTTGCCGCGTCCGTCGAAGCCCTTGTTCGCAGGAAGGCCGCGGAAGTCGCGCACCCGCGGCATGGCGATCGTCACCAGCCGGTCCAGGAACTCGTACATCCGCGCGCGACGCAGCGTCACCTTGCAGCCGATCGGCAGACCCTCGCGGATCTTGAAGCCGGCGATCGCCTTCTTGGCGACCGTCTTGACCGGCTTCTG
>CAXUNX010000306.1:0-3103 GCA_964252545.1 uncultured Acetobacteraceae bacterium
CGGGCGAACAGGCCGCCTCGCCGATCCGGCCGGCCGCAGCCGCGAGCCGGGCGCCGTCGCGCCCGTTGAGCAGCACGCGGGCACCCGCCTCGGCGAGACCGCGCGCGAGGGCGAAACCGATCCCCTGGCTGGAGCCGGTCACCAGCGCCAGCCTTCCGGTCAGATCAAACAGCTTGGCGGCCATGCGGGTATGATCCAGCGCGTGCGGGGAGAGGGCTTCCGCCCGTTCAAGGACGGTGGCATACCGATGTGCACGGTCACATGGCAAGACCGAGGAGCATCAAGACCGGGGCGCAAGAACACCGGGATGCAAGAAGACCGGGACGCAAGAAGACCGGGCGGCAACAAGCCCGCGCCTTCGAGGAGGACGCAATGCTGGCTGCTGTGCTGCACGGCGCGCACGATCTTCGCATCGAGGAGCGTGCCGGGCCGCCCGAACTGAAGCCCGGAGAAGCGTGCGTCCGCGTCGCCTGCGGCGGCATCTGCGGGTCCGACCTTTCCTATTTCAACAAGGGAGGAGTCGGCGACTTCCGGGTTCGCGAGCCGCTTACCCTGGGGCACGAGGTGTCGGGACAAGTCGTGGCCCTCCTGGCGCATCCCGACCGGGCCTTGCCGGACGGGCTCGCGGTTGGCTCGCGCGTCGCGATCAATCCCAGCCGTCCCTGCCTGCATTGCGTCGCTTGTCGCGCCGGACGCGCCAATCTGTGCCGCAACATGCGCTTCCTCGGCAGTGCAGCGCTGATGCCGCACGTGCAGGGGGCGTTCAGCGAGAGCGTGGTGGTGCGCGCCGACCAGTGCGTGCCGGTGCCGGCCACCATGTCGTTCCCGGTTGCCGCCTGCGCGGAGCCGCTCGCGGTGGCGCTGCACGGGGTGCGCCGCGCCGGCGACCTGCTCGGTCGGCACGTGCTGATCGCGGGCGCAGGGCCGATCGGCCTGCTCTGCCTGGCGGCTTCGCTGCACGCGGGTGCCGCGAGTGTTGCGGTGACCGACCTGTTTGAAGCACCGCTTCGGATCGCCCGCAGCATGGGTGCGGCGCAGACCGTCGAGGTGCGCACCGAGCCGGAGCGGCTGGCACAGCTTGCGGAGCTGTGCGGCGGCTTCGATGTGGCGCTCGAGGCCACCGGCGCCCCCGCCTCGGTGGCCGGCCTGCCGGCGCTGGTCCGGCCGGGAGGGCGCATCGTGCAGCTGGGCATGCTGCCCCCGGGTGCGGTGCCGCTTCCGGTCAACCTGCTGATGGCGCGCGAGATCGACCTGGTGGGCTCGTTCCGCTTCCATGAGGAGTTCAACGTCGCCGTGCAGGCGCTGGCGTCAGGGCGCATCGATGTGGGCCCGATCCTGTCCGCAAGCTTCCCGCTCGCCGACGCCGAGGCCGCGTTTGTGCTCGCGGCCGACCGGCAGCAGGCGATCAAGGTGCATCTGGCGATCGGCTGAAGGGAACCCTGCGCATGGAACCGGTTCCACTCCTGGCCTTCGAGGGCATCACCAAGCGTTTCGGCGGCACCGTGGCGGTGGACGGGGTCTCGGTGGCACTGCACGAGCGCGAGATCCTTGCCCTGCTTGGCGAGAACGGCGCCGGCAAGTCCACCCTGATCAAGGTCCTGGCCGGCATCCACACGCCCGATGAGGGCCGCATCCTGTTTCGCGGCGAGCTCTACCGGCACCTGCGCGCCACGCGCGGCGGCCGCCAGGCGGTTGCCTTCATCCATCAGGATCTCGGGCTGATCCCCTGGATGACGGTGGCCGAGAACATCGCGCTGGGCGTCGGCTACAAGCGCCGCTTCGGGCTAATCTCCTGGGCCGGGTCGCGCCGCCAGGCGCTCGCGGTGCTGCAGACCATGAGTGCCGACATCAACCCCGACGCACGGGTGATGCACCTCACCCGCACCGAGCGCTCGCTGGTGGCGATCGGCCGGGCGCTTGCGGCGCGGGCGGAAGTGCTGGTGCTCGACGAGCCGACCGCCAGCCTGCCCGCCGACGAGGTCGAGCGGCTGCTGCAGGTGCTGCGCGATCTGCGCCACCAGAACATCGGCATGATCTATGTCTCCCACCGGCTCGACGAGGTGTTCCAGGTCGCCGACCGGGTCGCGGTGCTGCGCGACGGCCGGCTGGTCGGAAGCAAGCGGGTGGGAGAAAGCAGCCCGTCCGACCTGGTCACGATGATTGTTGGCCGGCCTCCCGAGCAGGTGTTCAAGCCTCCCGGACAAGCAGCCGAGGCCAGCTGCCTGGTGCTGGACGGGCTGGTTGCGCGCGAGGTGGGCCCGGTCAGCCTGGCAGTACGACGCGGCGAGATGGTGGGGCTGGTCGGGCTGCGCGGCGCCGGCCAGGACGCGATCGGGCGGGCGTTGTTCGGCTGCGAGCGGATCAGCGCGGGGCACGCGCGCCTCGATGATCGTCCCTATCGCCCGCTCAGCCCTGCGGAGGCGATGGGGGCCGGCGTCGGGCTGGTTGCTGGCGACCGGGTGGCGGAAAGCCTCGGCATGCCGCTCAGCGTGCGCGAGAACCTGTTCCTCAACCCGGCTGCGCGCGGGCACCGGGCGCTCAGCCTTCGTTCCCCGGCGGCGGAGGCGGCCGATTGTCGCAGTGCCGGCGCCCGGATGAGCCTGCGGCCGAACGACCCGTCCCGGCCGGTGGAAACCCTGTCCGGCGGCAACCAGCAGAAGGTGGTGCTGGCGCGCTGGCTCGGCCTCGCCAAGCACCTGCTGATCCTCGAGGAGCCCACCGCCGGCGTCGACGTGGGCGCCAAGGCCGAGATCTATGCGCTGCTGCACGCAGCCCTGCAGGACGGCCTCGCGATCATCGTGATCGCCACCGACTTCGAGGAGGTGAGCAAGATCTGCCATCGCGCGCTGGTGTTCAGCCAGAACCGTGTTGCCGCCGAGATCGGACGTGACGCCTTGTCGATCGAGAGTCTGCTGCAGGCCGCCTCCGCCGGCGGCACGCACGCCGCACGGACCGGGCGCGCCCCGCCGACGCACCAAGCCGCCAAGCCCCTGCCGGAGCGAGCCGCGCCATGAACATGCTGAAATCCACCGCGCTGGAACCGGCGCCGGGCGCTCTCCGGGGCGCCTCGATCGGCACGCGGATCGCGACGCTGCTGCCGATC
>CAXUNX010000307.1:0-679 GCA_964252545.1 uncultured Acetobacteraceae bacterium
GTACGAGGCGGTGACGCACGACTTTCCCTCGAGCGAGTACGACGTGCTCGTCGTCCTCACGGCGCCGAACCTGCTGGCCCGCGACGACGTCGAGAAGATCCGCACGCTGGTCACCGATCTCCAGCTGGTCGAGGGCGAGCGCTCGATCCTGTCGATGTTCTCGGCGCGGCAGCCGCCGGAGGCCGGCCAGACGATCCCGCCGCCGCTGTTCCCCGAGCCCCTGCCGGAAGGGCCGGCCTACGCGGACGTGGTCGCCAAGGTCCGCGCCAACGAGCTCATCAGCGGCAAGCTGCTTTCCCCCGACGGCACGCTGGCCCTGGTGGTCCTCGCCCTCAATCCCGAGGTCGCCTCGTCCGACAAGTCGGGCGCGATCGTCGCCGAGATCCGCAGAACGATGGCCGAGGACCTCGCCGGGTCCGACCTCAAGGGCGAGCTCGCCGGCGTCCCGGTGATGCAGCTCGAGATCCACGACTCGGTGCAGCGCGACCGCGTCATCTACAACCTGATTGGCTTCGTCGCCGGCTGCCTCATCGCGATCCTGTTCTTCCGCCGGGTGTCCTTCATGCTCGTGGCGGCGGCCCCGCCGCTCGTCGCCATCCTCATCGCGATCGGCGCGCTGGGATGGCTCGACTTCCGGCTGAACATCTTTCTCAACGTGATGACCCCGCTCATCATGGTG
>CAXUNX010000307.1:689-3091 GCA_964252545.1 uncultured Acetobacteraceae bacterium
TCAAGCGCGTCTCGTTCATGCTGGTGGCAGCGGCACCGCCGTTGGTCGCCATCCTGATCTCGGTCGGGGCGCTCGGCTGGCTCGACTTCCAGCTCAACATCTTCCTCAACGTGATGACGCCGCTCATCATGGTGATCAGCTTCTCCGACTCGATGCAGCTGACCTTCGCGATCCGCGACCGGCTGGTGGCCGGCGCCACCAAGGCGCAGGCGGTGCGCGGCGCGCTCGCCGTGGTCGGGCCGGCCTGCGTGCTGACGCACACGACCACCATGGTCTCGTTCGTCGCGCTCCTGTTCTCCGACTCGGACCTGATCAAGACCTTCGGCGAGGCGGGCCTGCTGACCACCGCCATCGCGCTCGTCACCGTGCTGGTGCTGCTGCCGCTGCTCGCCGTGACCCTGGTGCGCGGCGAGGCGAAGCTCGCGGCGGCCAAGCCCGGCGCCGACCGGGCAATCAACCGGCTGCGCGGGTTCTGCCGCTGGATCGCCGAGCGGATGGTCGGGCGCCCGGGGCTGTACAGCCTGATCGGCATCGCGGTGTGCGTCGTGCTCTCGATCCTCTACGCCAACCTGACGCCGCGCTACCGGCTCGCCGACCAGGTGCCCAACAACGAGCAGGCGACCACCGCCAACGGCAGCCTCGACCGCAAGCTGACCGGCGCCAACCCGATCGACGTGCTGATCCAGTTTCCGCCCGGCCAGGACCTGTACGCGCCCGACACGCTGGCCACGATCGAGGCGGTGCAGCGCACGGTGGCGGGCGAGCCGGGCGTCGGCAACGTGTTCTCGCTGCAAACGCTGCGCGATTGGCTGGCGCAGAAGCTCGGCGACAACAACGTGGAAACGCTGAAGAAGTACGTCGGCTACCTGCCGAAGCCGCTCATCCGCCGCTTCGTCG
Source organism: uncultured Acetobacteraceae bacterium (assembly GCA_964252545.1). GTDB lineage: Bacteria > Pseudomonadota > Alphaproteobacteria > Acetobacterales > Acetobacteraceae > Lichenicoccus. Next base: position 1,587 of record CAXUNX010000307.1, read on the forward strand.
CAGCCGACGACCGCTCGGTGGTGGTGTCCGGCCGCATCCCCGACAAGGACGCCAGCCAGCTCCTGCCGGTGGTCGACAAGCTCGACGCGCGGCTCAACGCGGTGCGCGCCGCCCACCCGGGCTACGTGATCGCGGTGACCGGCCTGGCGGTGATCGCCAGCCGCAACTCGGCCGCGATGATCGACCGGCTGTCGCGCGGCCTCACCGTGGAGATCGTCTTCGTCGCCGCCTTCATCGGCCTGGCGTTCCGCTCGTGGAAGGTGATGCTGCTGTCGATCCTGCCGGGCATCTTCCCCATCGTCGCCTCCGGGGCGCTGCTCTACGTCATGGGCGAGGGGCTGCAGTTCGCGAGCGTGGTCGCCCTCACCGTGTCGTTCGGGCTCGGCCTCAGCGCCACCATCCACTTCCTCAACCGCCTGCGGCTGGAGGAGCAGCCGGGCGAGAACGCGGCGCTGTCGGTCGAGCGCGCGACCATCCTGGTCGGCCCCGCGCTGATCCTGACCTCGGTGGTGCTGGCCTGCGGGCTGGCCGTCACCGCCTTCTCGAACCTGCCGATGCTGCGCCTGTTCGGCTGGCTGTCCGCCTTCGCGATGATCGCCGCGCTGGTGGCCGACCTGCTCATCCTGCGCCCGACGGCGATGGTCCTCTACAGCTTGGGGTCGCACGGTGCGGCGCGGACGCCGCCGGGGTGATGGGCCCGCCGCCGGCAACGTGTCAGATGATGATGTAAACGAGGCGTTAACCCGCCTTTTCCACTGAGACAATAAAGCAACGCCGTCCCGTGAAGAGGTGCGCCCCGCCAATCCGTTAGTGAATTGGGGAAGGGGAGCGGCTAATACCAAGTGGCAATGAACCGCTTGGAGATGACATGAACAAGTACCTGATCGGCGCCGCTCTGGTCGCCGCCACGTCGACCACCGCGCTCGCCGCCGATCTGCCGTCGCGTCGCGCTCCCCCGGTCTTCGCCCCTCCGATCGTCGCCCCGGCCTTCTCCTGGACCGGCTTCTACTTCGGTGGCACCGCCGGCTACGCCTTCGACGGCGAGGGCCAGAACTCGCTGATCCCCAACACGGCGACGCAGGCCAACGGCATCGCCATCGGCGATCGTCCCGGCTTCCTCAACTCGCGCTCCAACGGCTTCACCGGCGGCGGCACCATCGGCTACAACTTCCAGCTCGGCGGCGGCCTTCCGCTGCTCGCCGGCCTCGGCAGCGGCTTCGGCAGCATCCTGAACAGCGGCCTCGGCCCGATCCTCGGCAACGGCGGCGCCACCGGCGGCTTCGTGGCCGGCATCGAGGCGGACGCCGCCTACACCGACCTGCGCAAGACCACCAACTTCGTGGGCACCGGCGGCGGCATCACCAACGACTTCAACGACACGCAGTTCGTCGGCACGGTCCGCGGCCGCCTCGGCTACGCCTTCGGCGACCTGCTGATCTTCGGCACCGGTGGTTTCGCCTACGGCAACGTGCGCACGCAGAACCTGCTGTTCCCCGGCATCACCG
>CAXUNX010000308.1:0-3087 GCA_964252545.1 uncultured Acetobacteraceae bacterium
TGAAGGGTCGCGGGGTGGCGCTGCGCGCAACCGAGCAGCCCGTGGACACCGGAACAGCGGCTGGCAAGGCATTCCTCGACATGCTGGGCGTGTTTGCGGAGTTCGAGACCAACCTGCGGCGCGAGCGCCAGCTCGAAGGCATCGCGCTGGCCAAAACACGCGGGGTCTATAAGGGCCGCAAGCCCAGCGTTGACGCCGCCGAGGTCAGACGGCTGCGGCATGAGGAGAAACTAGGGCCTGCCGCCATTGCGCGCCGGCTCGGCATTGGCCGAACCAGCGTCTATCGCGCCCTCGGGGCCGCGATGGTCGCCGGCCGCGTGCGATGAGTAGCACCCACACGCTTCTCGGCTGAACGGGTGCCGGTCTCGTTCCTGACCGCCGAACAGGAACGGCGCTATGGCCGGTATGCCGGCGAACCGAGCGCGGAGCAGCTCGCACGGCACTTCCACCTCGACGACGCCGATCGCGAGCTAGCCGGCACCAAGCGTTGGGGTCACATGCGGCTCGGGTTCGCCGTCCAGCTCGGCACCGTTCGTTTCCTCGGCGCGTTCCTGGACGAGCCTGCCGCTGTCCCTGGCGGGGTCGCGTGCCATTTGGCCCAGCAGCTTGGCATCCCCGATGCAGGTTGCCTGACCCAATACGCCACGGCTCGGGGTCGATGGCAGCATTCGGCGGAGATCAAGGAGCGTCACGGCTACCGCGAGTTCACCGACCCTGCCGTCCGCTTTCGCCTGGCGCGTTGGCTTTACGCGTTGTGCTGGACCGGCACGGACCGGCCAAGCGTGCTGTTCGATCGCGCGACCGTCTGGCTGGTGACGGAGAAGGTGCTGCTGCCGGGAGCGTCCGCTCTTGAGCGCCTGGTCGCCCGCATTCGCGCCCGAGCCGCCCGTCGCCTCTGGCGCACCCTCGCCCGCGATGTGACGCACGAACAGCGCACGAAGCTCGATGCCCTGCTGATCGCAGGAGAGGGTGGCCGCCCCAGTCCGCTCGACCGCCTTCGGGACGGGCCATACCTACGCAGCGGTGCCGAGCTGTCCCGTGCCGTGGGTCGCCTGGACGAGGTCCGGGTGTTGACGCTGGGTCTGCCGACCATCGATCACGTGCCGCCAGGCCGGGTCACGGCGCTTGCCCGGTTCGCGACCGTCGCCAAGGCCCAAGCCGTGGCACGCATGCCGCTGGAGCGGCGAATGGCGACGCTGCTCGCCTTCGTGCGGACACTGGAAGCGACTGCGCAGGACGACGTGCTCGACCTGTTCGACATCGTGGTCACCGCCCTGTTCACCGACGCGGCCAAAGTCGGCAAGAAAGCCCGGCTGCGCACCCTCCGCGATCTCGACGCCGCCGCTCTCCGGCTCCGCCAAGCTGGCGGGGTGCTCATGGACGATGCGGTAGAAGACGGCGCCGTGCGCGGGGCGGCCTTCGCGATCGTGCCGCGCGCGATGCTCGCGGCGGCGCTGGAGCAGATCGACGCCATCGTGCGACCGCCCGGTGATCTCTACTTCCTCGAACTTCGCGCCCAGCCCGGCAAGCTGCGCTTCCTGCCGGCCATGCTGAGGTCCGTCTCCCTCGGTGCCACGCCGGCGGGACAGCCAACGCTGGACGCGGCACGCCATCTGCGCAGCACCGATGGGCGCGGCCCGGCTCCGTCGGCACCGCTCGGCTTCGTGCCGAGTGGCTGGAAGCGACAGGTCAAAGCCGCCGATGGCGACGTGGACAGCCTCGGTTATCGGCTCTGCCTGCTCGACGCGATGCGGATCGGGATCAGGCGGCGTGACCTGTTCGCGTCACCCAGCCTGCGCTTTGCCGACCCGCGGATCGGCCTTTTGGCAGGTTCAACCTGGGAAGCGGCGCGGCCGTCCATCTGCCGCACCCTGGGCCTTTCGACCGACGGGCCGGCCGAGGTTGCGCGTTTGGCTGAGCGCCTGGACGCCGCCTATCAGGATACCGCGGCGAACCTGCCCAAAAACGCCGCTGTGCAGGTAGACGGCGGCGAGCTGGTGCTGTCCGCCCTCGACAAGCTGGAGGAGCCGCCCAGCCTAGTTTCGCTCAAGGCGGCCGTTGCCGCACGCATGCCGCTGGTGGATCTGCCCGAACTGCTGCTCGAAATGCACGCCCGGACCGGCTTTGCCAACGGGTTCACCCATGCCAGCGAGGGCGGCGCACGCGCCAGCGGTGTCGCCACCAGTCTATGCGCGGTGCTGCTGGCTGAGGCGTGCAACACCGGGTTCGAGCCGCTCATTCGGCGCGACAACGCGGCGCTGCGCCGGTCACGGCTGAGCTGGGTTCGGCAGAACTACATCCGGGCCGAGACGCTCACCCGGACAAATGCCATCCTGGTTGCGGCCCAGAACCGCATCCCGCTCGCCCGTGCCTGGGGCGGCGGCGACGTGGCCTCGGCTGATGGGCTGCGGTTCGTGGTGCCCGTCCGCACGATCCATTCGGGGCCGAACCCTCGCTACTACGGCCAGGAGCGCGGGGTCACGTTCTACAATCTCGTCTCCGACCAGTTCACTGGGCTGAACGGCATCACCGTGCCCGGCACCCTGCGCGACAGCCTGACCCTGCTTTCCGTTGTGCTGGAGCAGCAAACCGAGCTGCAACCGACCGAGATCATGTCCGACACCGGGGCCTATACCGACACGATCTTCGGCATCTTCCACTTGCTGGGCTACCAGTTCAGCCCGCGTCTGGCGGATATCGGCGGCACTCGGTTCTGGCGCGTGGATGGCAAGGCCGACTACGACGCCCTCGACGAGCTGGCCGCCCAGCGCATCAACGTGAAGCTTATCGTCCAGCACTGGGAGGACCTGTTGCGCCTGGCCGGCTCGCTCAAGCTCGGCACCGTGCAGGCTGCTGGACTGATTCGAACCCTGCAAACCAAGGACCGCCCGACCAAGCTGGCCCGTGCTTTGGAGGAACTGGGCCGGCTAATCAAGACGCTCTACCTGCTTCGTTTCATCGACGACGAAGCCTACCGGCGGCGCATTCTGGTCCAGCTCAATCGTGGCGAGGGCCGCCATCAGCTTGCCCGTGTCGTGTTCCATGGCAAGCGGGGCGAACTGCGGCAGCGCTACCGCGAAGGTCAGG
>CAXUNX010000309.1:0-3076 GCA_964252545.1 uncultured Acetobacteraceae bacterium
CTTCGGGGCCGCCGAGCCGCCCTCCACCGTGGTCAGCAGCGCGCCGACCTCGACCTCGCCGCCTTCACCCACCGCGTGGCCGCCGAGCACGCCGGCCTCAGGAGCTGCGACCTCCACGCTGACCTTGTCGGTTTCCAGTTCCACCACCGGCTCGTCGGCTGAAACCTGCTCGCCCGGCTGCTTCAGCCAGCGTGCCACCGTGGCGCTCGTGACGCTCTCACCCAGCGTCGGAACCTTGATTTCGGCGGACATGCGCTTCCTTCGGTCTTGGTGCCGCGGCCGATCCGGCCCGGGCGTGCTGTCTCTCGTTGTGCAACGACAGGCGGTTGGGATGGGTGTGGAGAGTGCTCTCAGTCGACCTTGGCGTCGAGGCCCAGGGCTGCCTTGGGCTCCTGACCGGGCTGCGACTTCGGCCGGATTTCCGGCGAGTCGAGGCCGAGCGCCTCGCGCACCAGTGCCGCCTGCTCGGTCGCATGCGTCCGCGCGAGGCCGGTGGCCGGGCTTGCCGCCGCCACCCGGCCGACATAGACCGGCCGCCCCGCCTGGTGTCCGATCCGCCCCAGCACCTGCTCGATGCGGCGGTCCACAAAGCTCCAGGACCCCATGTTCTCGGGCTCCTCCTGGCACCAGACGATTGTGGCGTTGCGGTAGGACGCCAGCGCCTCGCCGAGCGCCTCGTCGCTGAACGGATAGATCTGCTCGAGCCTGAGGATCGCCACGGTGTCGAGCTTCTGCTCGCGGCGCTCGGCCAGCAGGTCGTAGTAGACCTTGCCCGAGCAGAGCACCACCCGGGTGATCTGCTCGGCCGGCGCCAGCGCGTCGATCTCGCCGAGCACCGGCTGGAAGCTGGTGCCTGCGGCCATCTCCGACAGCTCGCTGGTGGCAAGCTTGTGCCGCAGCAATGATTTCGGCGTCATCACGATCAGCGGCCTGCGGAAAGTGCGCTTGAGCTGGCGGCGCAGCGCATGGAAGTAGTTCGCGGGCGTGGTGATGTTGCACACCTGCATGTTGTTCTCGGCGCAGAGCTGCAGGTAGCGCTCCAGGCGCGCGGAGGAATGCTCCGGCCCCTGCCCCTCGTAGCCGTGCGGCAGCAGCAGCACGAGGCCGGACATGCGCAGCCACTTGGTCTCGCCGCTGGCGATGAACTGGTCGATGATCACCTGGGCGCCGTTGGCAAAGTCGCCGAACTGCGCCTCCCACAACACCAGCGTGCGCGGGTCCGCCAGCGAATAGCCGTATTCGAAACCCAGCACGCCGAACTCGGAAAGCAGCGAGTTGTAGATCTCGATGCCGGCCTGGTCCGGACAGATGTTGTTCAGCGGCACGTACTCGTTCTGGTTGGACTGGTCGATAAGCACCGCATGACGCTGGCTGAAGGTGCCGCGCTGGCAGTCCTCGCCGGACAGCCGCACCCGGTGCCCCTCCACCATCAGCGAACCGAACGCCAGCGCCTCGCCGGTGGCCCAGTCGATGGCCTGGCCGCTCTCGAACATCTGCCGCTTGGCTTCGAGCTGGCGGACGATCTTGGGATTGGCGTCGAAATCGGCGGGCACGCCGGAAAGTGCTGCCCCCACCTGCTCGAGCACGTCCGGGGACACGCCGGTGGGCTCCCGGCCGGCGGTCTTGCCGGGCTGCTTCATGCCCGTCCAGCTTCCCTCGAGCCAGTCGGCCTTGTTCGGCCGGTACGACTTGGCGGCCTTGAAGGCATCCTCAAGCGTGGCCTGGAACGCGTCCCACATCGCGGCAGAATCCGCCGCCGGCACGGCGCCCTCGCGCGCCAGGCGCTCGGCATACAGCGTGCGGCTGGTCGGCCGCGCCCGGATCGCCTTGTACATGGTGGGCTGGGTGAAGGCCGGCTCGTCGCTCTCGTTGTGGCCGTGCCGCCGGTAGCAGACGATGTCGAGCACGATGTCGGCACCGAACTGCTGGCGGAACTCGGCGCACAGCCGGGCGCAGAACACCACCGCCTCCGGCTCGTCGCCGTTGACGTGCAGGATCGGCGCCTGCACCGCCTTGGCGATGTCGGTGCAGTACATGCCGGAATAGGCGTGCGCGGACACGGTGGTGAAGCCGATCTGGTTGTTGACCACCAGGTGCACGGTGCCGCCGGTGCGATAGCCGATCAGCTGGCTCATCGCCATGGTCTCGTAGACCAGCCCTTGACCGGCGAAGGCGGCGTCGCCGTGCATCAGCAGCGCCATCGCCGAGCGACGCTTCTCCGTGTCGCCGACCATGTCCATGGCGGCGCGCACCTTGCCGACCACCACCGGGTCGACTGCCTCCAGGTGCGACGGATTGGGCTGCAGCGAAAGATGCACGTTGTGGCCGGAGATCTCCATGTCGGTCGAGGTGCCGAGATGGTATTTCACGTCGCCCGAGCCCTGCACGTCGTCGGGCTTGAAGGAGGCGCCGCCGAACTCGCTGAAGATCGCGGTGTAGGGCTTGCGCACCACGTTGGCGAGGGTGTTCAGCCGCCCGCGATGCGGCATGCCGATGTTGACCGAGCGCACCCCGTCGCGCGCCGCCTGATCGATGATCGCGTGCAGCGCCGCGATCGCCACCTCGCCGCCTTCCAGGCCGAACCGCTTGGTGCCCACATAGCGCTTCTGGCAGAACACCTCGAAGCCCTCTGCCTCGGTGAGGTGCTGCAGGATCTCGTGCTTGTTCTCGGCGGAGTATTTCTGCCGCCACGTGCCGCTCTCGAAGCGGCCCTGGATCCATTGCCGCTGGGCCGGATCCTGCACGTGCATGTACTCGACGCCCACGGGCCCGCAATAGGTCTGCCGAACCGCGGCAAGCAGCTCGCGCATCGAGGCGGTCTCGGAGCTGAGCAGGTTGGACGCCGAGCGGCCGGTATAGATCGGCCGGTCGAGATCCTCGGGGCCGAACCCATAGGTGGCGGGATCCAGATCGGCGTGCGCCTTGGGGATCTGCAGCCCGAGTGGGTCGAGCTGTGCCTCCAGATGCCCACGCACCCGAAAGGCGCGGATCAGCTGCATGGCGCGCAGGCTGTCGTCGGCGGCGGCGCGCACGCTGGCCGCGGCAAGCGGAGGCGCTGTGGCGGGCGACGCTGTGG
>CAXUNX010000310.1:0-3075 GCA_964252545.1 uncultured Acetobacteraceae bacterium
AGTCGCGGGTGATGGCGCGGAAGGCGGCCTCGAAGCCGCCTTCGGGCAGGTGCATGATGCCCCAATCCTCCCGGCGCGCCGCCAGCACCGCGCCCTCGGGCGAGACGCGCCAGGCGCGAAGCGCGCTGGTGCCCCAGTCGAGCGCCAGCAGGCCGGCGGGCGGGGCTGCGTTCATCGGCCGTCCATCCGCTCGCAGCCCGCCCGTGGCGCCGACAGGTTCATGACGCTGCTTGATGCTCCCGCGGGAGGTGGTTCAGGACCGATCCATCCTGCGCCCGCATCCGGCGGCGTGAAAGGGTCGCAGCCGCTTGAAGCCTCGCGCCGCTCGGGAAGGAGTTCACAGATGACCGCTGGTGAGTTCCCCGGCCAGCGCCTGGTTGGCGTAGACGATGCGCAGCGCCGCGAGCAATGCGGCCGTATCCACCGAAACCGCGCGGTTGCTGGTGCCGTCGTAGCTGAAATCGCCGCCCAGCGAATGGATGTTGCCGTCGAACACCAGGCCCACCGCACGGCCTTCGGCGTCGATCACCGGGCTGCCCGAGTTGCCGCCGATGATGTCGTTGGTGGAGCTGAAATCGAACGGCGTGTCGAGGTCGAGGTGCTGCTTGGCATCGAGCCAGGCCCGATCCAGCTTGAACGGATCGCTGCCGGTGGCGCGCCGGTAGAGGCCGGCGAAATGCGTGAAGGGGGGAACCGGCTTGCCGTTCTCCGTCCAGCCTTTCACGGTCCCGAACGAGATGCGCTGGGTGAAGGTGGCGTCCGGATAAAGGCTGGTGCCCTGCTGGGCGAAGCGGGCGCGCGCCAGCGCCTCGCTGGCCTGCTGCTCGGGTGCCACCACTTGGTTGTCCCAGCTGTCGCGCAGCGAGCGGGCGATCGGCTCCACGGTGCGGGCCAGCACGATCATCGGATCGTTCGAGGCGGCGATCGCGGCCGGACCGCCCTTCCATAGCGCCAGCCGCTGCCGTGGATCGCCCAGATGGGTGAAGCTCACCGCGTGCGAGGCGATCTGCTCCGGCGACTGGTTGCCGAGGATGGTGCGCACCGCAGCGTCGTCGGCGCGGAGCGAGTGGCGCAGCCGGCCCAGCGAAAAGGCGAGCAGCGTTTCCTCGAGCTGGGGGTGCAGCGGGGCCGGCGAGCCGAGCTCCGCCTCGATCGCCGGCAGCTTGGCGTCGTGGTATTCCGGCAGCCGCTCCGCATCCGGCTTGGCCCGTTCGGCCACGCCGCGCACCAGCGTCTTGGCATAGGCGAACAGCTCGCCCTGGAGGCCGCGCGGCGGCCGCGCGCCGCCATCGATCATGCTGTAGCGCAGGTAAAGCCGCCGCTCGCTGGCCAGCGCCGGGGCGAGCCTGGACCAGGGATCGCCGAACTGCGCGCGGCGCTTGGGATCGGCGTTGATCCAGCCGCGCAGCTGATCCTCCTGCTTCTGCTTGGAGGCCAGCAGCGCCGGGTCGGCCAGCGCCTGCTGCCAGCCGCCATAGACCTTCAGGCTGTTCTCGACACCAAACAGCTCGTCGCCCGCGTCCTGCTTCTGGCCGGCGCCGATGCGGCTATATTCCCACAGCACCCCATCGAGGGTCGCGTAATAGCCGAGGGTCGCCGGCAGCTCGAGGTCGCGCAGCAATCGCAGTCTGGCGACCGGCGTTTCCCGCGAGGTGGCACCCGGGTTGCCGGAGGTGAACACCAGCTCGCCGGCCTTGGGGCCGGCCGGGTCGAACGGGAAATACTGGGTGTGCGCCGGCTTGCCGTTCTCGTAGGCGCGCAGGAAGGTGACGTCGAGATCGTAGCGGGGGAAGTTGAAGTTGTCGGGGTCGCCGCCGAAGAACGCGATGTCCTGCTCCGGTGCGAACACCAGCCGGACGTCCTGGTAGCGGCGGTAGCGGTAGAGCGCGGTGCGGCCGCCGTGGTACAGGCTCACCACGTCGCAGCGCCAGGTCTTGGCGTCGCCACCGACGCATTGCTGCTCGATGCCGCTTTCCGCCGCGTGCTGCGCCTTGATGTAGTCGCTGCCCTGCTTACCGGCGAGCGCGCTGCTCATCCGGGCACTCACGTCCTTGATGCTGTCGAGCCGGTCGAGCTCCATCGCCGGGCATTGCGGCTCCTTGCTCTGGCCGCCTGCGGAATAGCCGTTCTGCATGTAGTCGCGGCCGGGGCTGGAAAGCTGCGACAGGCACTCGTTGGCGCAATGATGGTTGGTCATCACCAGCCCGTCGCCGGAAACAAACGACGCCGAACAGCCCAGGCTCAGCCGGGCCGAGGACTGGGTGACGCGCTGGATCCACTGCGCCGTCGGCGTGAAGTGGTAGCGCGACTGCAGCTGCTTGACCGGCAGGTTGTCCATGGTCCACATGCCTTCGTCCGCCCGTGCCGTGCCCGGTATCAGCAGCCCCGACAACAGGGCGGCGACCGGAGCCAGAGCCAGGGCGCGCCGCCCGACGGCGCGTTCGGCGAAGTGGGATGGCGGCGTCATGCAGCGGCTCCGGAATGTGACCGGGTGCTGACTAGAGCGGTTGGGCTGCGGTGCCTAGCCCTGCCCACTTCCGGCCCCGGTTTCCGTCTCGACACCGTGATCGGCCGACCGGCGCGCATCCGCCGCTGCCGGCGCGTTGCACCATGCCTATCCCCACTCAGGAGCGGATCATGAATTCGGACCCCACATCGCCACCCTCCGGCGAGCAGAAGCCGCCAGCAGAGCCGGCACCTGCCACCGAACAGCACCCGGTTGATCAGCAGACCCAGGAAGACGCCGCCCACGACCGTGAGGACGCCAAGGGCTATAGCTGACGCAGCACCTGATCCGGCCTGCGCGCGGCCTTGATCAGGCGCAGGCGGTCTCGAGCTCCTGCTCGGCGGCCAGCCAGTCCGTTTCGGCCTGCGCCTGCTCGCGGGCGATAACCGCGAGGCGGGTCTGGATGCGGGCGATCTCGCTGGCCTGGCTGGCGGCGTAGAGGCTCGGCTCAGCCAGCCGCCGTTCTAGCCGCGCACGCTCGTCGGCGAGACGCGAAAGCTGGGTCTCGGCGTCCCGCGCGCGCTTTCTGAGCGGGGCCAGCAGCCGTCGCTGCTCGGCCCGTTCACGCC
>CAXUNX010000311.1:0-3064 GCA_964252545.1 uncultured Acetobacteraceae bacterium
GCCCGAGGCCGCCAACCCGATGACCCGGCCTGGTCAATAGCCCTCGACGAACGCCTCGAGCAGGGCTGCGAACCGGGCCGGGTTCTCGACATGCAGCCAGTGCCCGGCCTGCTCGATGATCTCCATCCGGTGGCGGGGAAACAGCCGGCGCATCACCGCATGGTGCTGCGGCTGGATGTAAGGGGAACGGCCGCCGGCCAGGAACAGGGTGGGGCCGTCATAGGCGTGGCCTTCCGGGATATAGGGCCAGCCTTCGATGTTGATCATCGAGGCGTTGATCTCGGCCAGCCCGATCTGCCAGCCCGCAGGCTCGCCCAGGCGGACGTTCTGCAGCATCAGCTGGCGGATATCGTGGTTCGGGATGTGCGGCGCCAGCAGCAGGTCGGCCGCGGTGCGGTTGAGGCTGGGCGGAAAGGCGAGGCGGAGCATCTGCCGGCTGAGCTGCGAGCTGCCGTGGCCGGTGATCGCCGGCGGGATGTCGGCCACCAGCAGGCTGTGCACCGCCTCCGGACGGTTCAGCGCCAGCGTCATCGCGGCCTTGCCGCCCATCGAGTGCCCCACCAGCGTGGCCGGAAGCGCGTCGCGCTCGGCCAGGGTTTCCACCAGGTCGAACGACATGTTGATGTAGTCCATCTGCCCGTGCGGGCTGTCGCCGTGGTTGCGCAGGTCGACCGCCAGGGTGCGCCTGCCCGTGGCCAGCCGGCGCTGGAAAAAGCCCAGGTTGCGGGCGCGTCCGAACAGCCCGTGCAGCAGCACGATCGGTGGGCGCTCTCGGGCTGCGGCCTGTTCCGGGCCGCGCTCGATGACGTTGAGCCTCAAGGGCGCACAGGCTCGGTGGCGTCGCCCGTCTGCTCCCCGTTGCCCGTCTGCTCTCCCAAGTTCAGCACGATCTTTCCGGAATGCGCGCCGCTTTCCATCAGCGCGTGCGCCTCCGCGACCTCGTCGAACGGGAACACCGCATGGATCAGCGGCTTGCAGGCTCCGGATTCCAGCAGCGGCCAGACGTGGCTGTGCAGGGCGGAGGCGATCTCGCCCTTGGTGACGGCGGTGCGGGCACGCATGGTCGAGCCGGTGACGGTCAGCCTGCGTGTCATGATCTGCCTCAGGCGCAGGCTATCGACCTGGTCGCCGCTCTGCACCGCCACCACCAGCAGCCGGCCGTCCAGTGCCAGGCTGTCGAGATTGCGGCTGAAATAGTCGGCGCCCATGATGTCGAGCACCGCATCGACGCCGCGTCCGCCGGTGAGGCTGCGGATCCGCTCGGCGAAATCCTCCCGCCGGTAGTTGATCGCGGCTTCCGCCCCGAGCAGCAGGCAGGTGGCGCACTTCTCGTCGGTGCCGGCGGTGGCGTAGGGGATCGCGCCGAGCCCGCGCGCGAACTGGATGGCGGTGCTGCCGATGCCGCTGGTGCCGCCATGGATCAGCACGCTTTCCCCGGCCGACAGCCGGCCGATCCGGAACAGGTTCGACCAGACGGTGAAATGCGTCTCCGGCAGGGCGGCTGCGCGAACCGCGTCGAAGCCGGCCGGCCATGGCAGGCACTGGGTGAGCGGGGCCAGGCAGTATTCGGCATAGCCGCCGCCATTCACCAGGGCGCAGACCCGGTCGCCCACCTGCAGGCCGTCCGAGGGCGCGCCGAGCGCGGCGATCTCCCCGGCCACCTCAAGCCCCAGCACCGGGCTCGCATCGGCAGGCGGCGGGTACAGCCCCTTGCGCTGCATGATGTCGGGCCGGTTGATGCCCGCCGCCATCACCCGGATCAGCGCCTCTCCGGCGCCGGGCGAGGGCGTCGCGGCGGTGGCAACGTGCATGACCTCGGGGCCGCCATCGCCGCTGCGATCGATGAAGCGCATCAACTGCGATCCTGCCATGCCTGCGCTGTCCTCGTCCGCACCGGTATTGCCCTCCGGTGCCGCCTGCTGGATTAGCCTTGCCGGGGATGCCGCGCCATCGGCATTCCACGCAGTCCGGCCATCTTCCCCTCGCGCGTGCGCCGCCGCGCCGGATCGTCGCCGCTCGGTGCTGCAACCTCCACGCCGGGGTCCGGTTCTGATGACTGGCTGAAACCAAGGAGATCGTCCATGCGGTATCTGGCTGGCGACTGGGCTGCGATCCGGCGCGCGAGCGGCAGCGATGCGCCGCCGCCGATCCCTCCCGACGAGGATGACGACGATCCCGATGCGCCGCCGCCGCTGCGCGACCCGCCGATGCCGATCCCGGTGCCGCCTCCTTCCGAGCCGCCGCCGATGCATGTCCGCCCGGCACCCGGCTCAGGCCGCGCGCCGGTCACCCGGCATCCGTGAGGCGACGGCTGGGGCGGCCGCGCAACACAGCTGTGATATAACGGCCGAACCAGGCGACCAGGTGCGAACATCATTGATCCGGTGCGGCCGGCGTTCCACAACCGGCACGGGGACGCCGGCAGTGGCGTTCCCGCTCAGGGGCTTTCACGGGCATGCCGGGGATGTTGGCCAGCTTGCTTCGCCTTGATCCGCAAGCCCGCGCCACCGTCCAGGTCCGCACGGGCCGGGTCACGAGGCAGGCGGGCAAGGTGATCCTCCAGCGCGCAGCCCCGGTGCAGCGCTGGGTGGTGCATGCGCCGCAGACCCTGCGCGCGCTGGTGCGCGCCGACGAGATCTGGCTTGTTGTGCTGGCAGCGTTTGTTGGGATCGCGGCCGGGCTGATGGTGGTGGCGATCAACGACGCCACCTTGCTCGCCCACCGGGTGCTGTTCGCGCTGCACAACGACGGCCGGCTGTCCGGCCTGGTCAGCCTCGATCCGGCGCGCGCGGTGATGGTGCCGGCGCTGGGCGGGCTGCTGCTCGGGCTGGTGGGCCTGGTGATCGGCCGCTTCCTTCCCGGCCGGCCGATCGACCCGATCGAAGCCAATGCCCTGCATGGCGGCAGGATGTCGCTGCGCGACAGCCTCGTGGTGGTGCTGCAGACGCTGATCTCCAACGGGGCTGGCGCCTCGATCGGCCTGGAAGCCGGCTACACCCAGATCGGCGCCGCGTTCGGCTCCCGGCTGGGACGGGCGTTCCGGGTGCGCCGCGCCGACCTGCGT
>CAXUNX010000312.1:0-3058 GCA_964252545.1 uncultured Acetobacteraceae bacterium
CGCCAGCGCTTCCTGCACCGTCATCGCCTGCCGTGCGTGCTCGTCCAGCACCGAGATGGCGCCGTGCCGGATGTCATAGAACCAGCCCTGCAGGGTAAGGCGGCCCTCCGCGAGCCCCGCCGCCACCGCCGGATGGGTCCGCAGATGCGCCAGCTGCAGCAGCACGTTCTGCTCCACCAGGGTGAGCAGCACGTCCTGCTCGTTGTCCGCCGGCTTCAGCGCGTGGGTGACGGCCAGCGCCGCCTCGGCGTTGCGCAGCCAGCCGCTCACCGTCGGCATCCGGTCGAGCCGGTGCTCGTGCGGGTCGAGCATCGCCTTCATCGCGCCGCAGTCGGAATGGCCGCAAACCACGATGTTGTCGACGCCGATGCTGGTGACCGCGTACTCGATCGCCGCCGACACGCCGCCCAGCATCTCGCCATAGGCCGGAACGATGTTGCCGATGTTGCGAAGCACGAACAGGCTGCCGGGCTTGACCTGGGTGATCATGCTGGGGCTGATCCGGCTGTCCGCGCAGGTGATGAACAGCGTGTGCGGCGCCTGCTTGTTCGCCAGGGCGGCGAACATCTCCTGCTTGCCCGGAAAGACGTCGTTGCTGAAATCGCGCACCCCTTCGAGAAGAGAAACCAGGCTCGATTTCGCATCAGCTTGCATGGCGCCGTCCCTGCTGGCCGCATCACCTGGAGGCGGCGGGTCATCCCGGCTAGAGTGTAGGCGACACTGGCGGAAGATGGACATTCCCTTGAGCGCGCTTTCCGCGGGCTGCTTGCCCGGCGCCGCCTGAGACGTGCCGCAGCACCAGCTCCAGGCGGTCGAGGAGCAGTCGCCGCTGCATGCCGAGCTGATCGCCGTGCTGGTGGCGGTGGGCGAGGACAGGCCGCGCGTGCTCACCTTGTCGGACGGCACGGCGCTCCCTTCCGGACCGCTCGAGCGGATGCACCGCTCGCTTCAATCCGGGCTGCGCAGCTGGGTCGAGCAGCAGACCCACCATCCGATCGGCCATGTCGAGCAGCTCTACACCTTTGCCGACCGCGACCGCGGCGAAGGTCCGGTGCGCGCCATCTCGATCAGCTATCTGGCGCTGACCCGGATCGGCGCCAGCGACGCCGGCTGGCGCGACTGGTACGGCTATTTCCCGTGGGAGGACCAGCGCGGCGGCGCGGGCGCTGCGGTCGCCCGGCAGGTCGGCGCCAGGCTGATCGCCTGGGCCGAAGCCGCGGTCGAGCCCGTAGCCAGGATGCAGCGGCGGCAGCGCTGCGCCATCGGCTTCGGTCTCGACGGCATGCCCTGGGACGAGGAGCTGGTGCTGCAGCGCTACGAGCTGATGTACGAGGCCGGGCTGGTGGAGGAGGCGCACGGACAGCCGGCGCCGCCGCATGAACACGGGCGGCCGATGCTGCGCGACCATCGCCGCATTCTGGCCACCGGCATCGCCCGGCTGCGGGCGCGGATCAAATATCGCCCGGTGGTGTTCGAGCTGATGCCGGCGAGCTTCACGCTGCTGCAACTGCAGCTGGCGTTCGAGGCGCTGGCCGGTCGGCGGCTGCACAAGCAGAACTTCCGCCGGCTGATCGAGCAGCAGCGGCTGGTGGAGGAGACCGGTGCCGTGGCAGACCGCGCGGTCGGTCGGCCGGCCAAGCTGTTCCGCTTCCGGCGCGAGGTGCTGCAGGCGCGTCATGTCGCCGGAAGTAAGCTTCCGTTAACCCGTCTGGGATAAATCCCTGGGGTTGACGCGTCACCAGGGCCGCCATACATGCTTGTCACGCTTATGCTCAGCAATAGCATAAGCACGGCGCCGGAGCGGCGCCGTTTCATGGCCTGATTTATACTCGTCGTGAGCATTAAGGAAGCAGGATGTTGCAGGAACTGCCCACCCGCACCGACGCCCTCTATGAGCGCGTGCGGCGCGTCGTGCCCCGGCCGGAATGGCGCCTGTTCGAGGCGGACATCGAGGCCATCCTGCGGCTCAAGCAGGAACGCAACGCGGTGATCCTGGCGCACAACTACCAGACGCCGGAGATCTTCCACTGCGTGGCCGACATCGTCGGCGACAGCCTCGCTCTGGCCCGCGACGCCCAGAACCTCGACGCCGAGACCATCGTCATGGCCGGGGTGCACTTCATGGCGGAAACCGCCAAGCTGCTGAACCCGACCCGGCGGGTGCTGATCCCCGACCTGCGCGCCGGCTGCTCGCTGGCGGAATCCATCACCGCGGCCGACGTGCGCCTGCTGCGCGAGCGCTATCCGGGCGTGCCGGTGGTCACCTACGTCAACACCTCTGCGGCGGTGAAGGCGGAAAGCGACATCTGCTGCACCTCCGGCAACGCCAAGCGCGTGGTCGAGAGCCTCGGCAGCGACCGCGTCATCATGATCCCGGACGAGTACCTGGCGCAGAACATCGCCCGCGAGACCGGCATCACCATGATCACCTGGGCCGGCCATTGCGAGGTGCATGAGCGCTTCACGCCCGAGCAGATCCGCATGCTGCGCGCCGACAATCCCGGGATCGTGGTTCTGGCGCATCCCGAATGCCCGCCCGCCGTGGTCGCCGAGGCCGATTTCTCCGGCTCCACCAAGCACATGTCGGACTATGTCGGCAGCGGCAAGGCGTCCCGCGTGGTGCTGATCACCGAATGCTCGATGAGCGACAACCTCGCCGTGCAGCACCCGCACGTCGATTTCGTGCGGCCCTGCAACCTGTGCCCGCACATGAAGCGCATCACCCTCGCCGGGCTTCGCCACAGCCTAGAAACCCTGGGCCACGAGGTCACCATCGAGCCGCACCTCGCTGTGCGCGCCCGCCAGGCGGTGGAAAGGATGCTGGCGATATGAGCTTCCTCGCCCAGCAGCCGGTGATCGCCGGCAGCGGCCTGGCCGGGCTGGTCACCGCGCTCGGCCTGACACCCCAACCCTGCATCGTGCTGAGTGCCGCCCCGCTCGGCACCGAGGCCTCCAGCGCCTGGGCGCAGGGCGGCATCGCCGCCGCCGTGGGGCCGGACGACGCGCCCGCGCTGCAGGTCGCAGACACCCTGGCGGCCGGCGCCGGCCTGTGCGATCC
>CAXUNX010000313.1:0-3054 GCA_964252545.1 uncultured Acetobacteraceae bacterium
AGCTGGGGCCGGCCGCGATCCAGCCGGTCGAGGCCGAGCGTTATCCCGCGGTTGCCGCGATGATCATCCGCTTCGATGACGCGACCACGCGCAACGCCGTTGATCAGGGCGGGCTCGCGGCGCTGGCGGACGAGATCGCGCGCGCGGTCCAGGCGATCGCCCGCCGCTTCAGTCTGCCCTACCTGAAACTGACCGGGCACCATTTCGTCGCCGCCGCCGGCTGCACGGCCTCGCCCGACCCGGAGGCCTGCCTGCGGCTGGCCGATGCGGGGCTCGCCATCCGGGAAAGCTGCCTTTCGTTGCTGGCGCGCTCGGAGCTGGATCCGGTGTTCCGGATCGGCCTGGATTTCGGCCCCGCCCTCGGCAGCGTCCTGGGCGAGGGGCCTCGGCTGTTCAACCTGTGGGGCGACGTGATCCGCAACGCCGACCTGATGGCGCACAGCGCGCCCGAGCCGGGCACCATCCAGGTCAGCGAAAGCGCCTTCGGCCAGCTCCGGCAGGATTTCCTGTTCCGGCCGCGCGGCGTGTTCTTTCTGCCGCGGATCGGCACCGCGCGGACCTTCATCCTGGCCGGGCGGAAATGAGCGCGCTGGCCTCCACCGGCCGCTTCGTGCGGCTTCGCTTGAGCTTTCCGCTGGTGCTGGCGGCCGCGTCGTGGGGCGTGCTGCGGGAGGCGGTGCGCTGGGTCTCGTGGCGGCGCACCGTGCGGCACGAGTTCGTTCTCACCATGCGGCAGGCGACCGGCGGAGGGCTCGCCACCACCCTGGTCACGGCCTGCCTCGCCGGGCTCGCGATGGTCTACGAGGCCGTCTACTGGCTCGGCGTGGCGGGCGAGGCGGAACTCACCGGATCGGTGCTGGTGACCGTGCTGCTGCGCGAGCTCACCCCCCTGCTGGTCGGGCTGATCCTGCTCGGGCGCAGCGGCATGCTGACCGTCACCGAGCTCGGCACGCTGCAGACCGGAGGGCAGATCCAGGCGATGTTCGCGCGCGGCATCGATCCGTTCCTGCTTCTGGTGATGCCCCGCACCCTGGCGTTCGCCCTCAGCGGCTTCACCCTCGGCATCCTGTTCGGCGCGACAGCCCTGGTGTTCGGCTTCATCGTCAGCAGCGCGATCGGCAACGGCACGGACTCGCTGCCGACCTTTCTGGGCCACGTGCTCGCCGCAATGACCGTGCGCGACGAGCTGCTGGTGCCGGCCAAGCTGCTGGTGATCGGCTTCGGGGTGGGCCTGAGCTCCTGCCTCACCGGCCTCACCGCCGGAGCCGAGGACCGCCTTGCCGACCTGATGCCGCGGGGCTTCGTGCACGGCATCCTGGTGATCATGATCGCCAGCATCGTCCTCACCCTGGCGGCCTAGCGGCGTGATCCGCCAGCAGCCGACGCTCGAGCTGGAGGATGCGCACCCGTTGTTCGAGTCGAGCGCGCTGCCGAACGCGCCGTTGTCGCTCCAGGCGATGCCGGGGGAGTGCACGCTGATCGAGACGCACAATGCCGAGCGGATGGCCGCCCTCGCCGATCTGAGCAGCGGCATGCTGCCGCTCCGGAGCGGTGCCGTGCGGTGCATGGGGTTCGACTGGTCGGAGCTGGCGCCGGAGCGGGCGGACGCCCTGCGCGGCCGGATCGGCCGGCTGCATCAAAGGAACGCCTGGGCCGGCATGTTGCCGACCCATGTCGACATCATGCTGCCGCAACTGCATCATACCCGCACCCCCGAGGCGGTGATCGCGCAATCGGCGCTGGCTCTGGCACGCGCGCTCGGGTTGCCGGGACTGCCGCTGGTGCGGCCGGACCGGTTGTCGGAGGGCGACCTGATCCGGGCCGGGTGCGTGCGCGCCTTCCTGGGCGAGCCGCGCCTGCTGCTGCTGGAAAGCGCGTTCGGAGCGGAGCATGCCGAATTGTTCAAGCCGTTCTTTTCGCTGCTGTCGCAAGCGCTTGCCGGCGGTGCCAGCGCGGTCTGCTTTACCCGGGAGCCGGCGATCTGGCGCGAGCAGGCGTTTCCGGTGAGGCGGCACTGGCTGCTCTCGGAACACGGGCTGAGCCCGGCGGCCGGCGGCTGATGCTGCAGCGGCGCCGTTCCGGCAACACCGCAAGGCTGTTGCGGCTGAGGCATACCGACGAGTTCGTGGGCCTGCTGGTGATCCTGGCCGCGACCCTGTTCTTCGGCGCGGTCTTCGAGGCGGGGGTGGTCCGCCACTGGCTGCACCCGGACGCAAGGCTGCGGATCGTGCTGCCGCAGGCGGGCTTCGGCGGCCTGGCGCGTGGCGCCGATATCGACGTGCTCGGCACCCATGCGGGCTCGGTCGACCAGATCGTGCTCAATCCGGACGGGGCGATGTTCGCGGTGGCGACGGTGCAAAGGCAGGCCGAGCCCTACATCAGGCGCGACAGCAAGGCCACCATACGCCGCCGCTACGGCATCGCCGGGGCGTCGTTCGTGGAAATCACCCGCGGCAGCGGCACGCCGCTCGACTGGCAGTTCGCGGTGCTGACGGCGACGGTTGAACCCAATCCGGCCGACACCATCTCCGCCACCCTCAACCAGGTCAGAACCGAACTGCTTCCCACCCTGTCGCACGCCGAGCACGCCATGAGCACGCTCGATAGCATCATCGGCTCCCTCAAATCGGGGCAGGGTTCGGCCGGACGGCTGCTGACCGACGACACGCTGATCCGCCAGGCCGAGGCGATCGTGGCGTCGCTGCGGGAGGAGGTGGCCCGGCTTGATCCGATCATCGGCCGGGTGCCGGGGCTGCTCGACCAGGGACACGCGGTGCTGGCCAACGCGCAGTCGATCTCGCGCGATGCGGCGCATGCCACGCCGCAGCTGCCGGCGATCGCCCGCAACGTGGCGGACAGCACCAGCAACCTGCCGGCGCTGCTGATCCAGGCGCAGGCCACCACCGCGGAGCTCGAGCAGCTGCTGGCGCAGCTGCGCGGAAGCTGGCTGCTCGGCGGCGGCGGCGGCGGCGGCGAGACCGGCTCGATGCGCCTGCCGCCGCAGGAGGTGCGGCCGTGCGGCCCGCGCGGGGTGCCGTGGTGGTGGGGTTTCGG
>CAXUNX010000314.1:0-3054 GCA_964252545.1 uncultured Acetobacteraceae bacterium
GGGCGTTGCCCTTGATCACCGTCTGGCCCAGGGTGACCTGCCCGTCGCCCGCCATCGCCACGTCCGCGCCGCGGCGCACGCACAGGATGGTGGTGCCGTGCCAGCCGATCGGATCATGGCCGGAAGATGGATGTGTCTGCATAGCGCCGTCAGATAAGCAATCCTGAGCGCCTTGCAAGCGCGCCCCGGGCGTCCACCGGCAAGCGGCCCCTGGCCGGCCACCCGGACGGTTGACGTCAGTGCGCCCGACCGACCGCCACCGACACCGGGCTTGCGGCATCGGTCACCCGCATCGGCGTGCGGCCGGCGGCGTCGCCGTCCGACTGCGCGGGCAAGCCCTGGTGGTTCGCGAACGCGATCTCGGACGCGCGCAGCCGCATCACCCCGGGCAGTCTCGCCATCATGTTCAGCGGCAGCGCGGCGCCGGCCAGCAGCGCGGCCCCGATCCCCGCATGCGCGAACAGCACCACCGAGAAGCCCGGACTCGTTGACGACGCGTCCGGCGCCAGCAGATAGGGGCCGCCATACAGCGTGCCCTTGGAGACGATCACGCTGGCCGCCTCGTGCGGCACGCCGTCGATCGACACCTGCACCGTCTCGAACTTGTAGCGCGGCAGCTCGCGGAGCGTCTGCACCACATAGGCGCCGCGCCCGATCAGCCGTTTCACCGGTCCCGAGATGTGATGCACGACATGGGCGTCGAAACCGATGCCCAGCATCTGCACGAACAGCCGGTTGCCGGAAGCGCTCTGCGCCATCCCCGGCCAGAGCGGCACCGTCCGGTCCGACACCAGCGTGGAAGCGACCTCCGCGGCCGCGGACGGCAGGCGCAGCTCGTGCGCCAGCACGTTGGCGGTGCCGAGCGGGATGATGCCGAGCCGGCAAGGCGAGCCGGCCAGCCCGTCCACCACCTCGGCGATGGTGCCGTCGCCGCCGGCCGCCACCACCAGGCGCATGCCGCGCCGTGCCGCCTCGTGCGCGAGGCTGCGGGCGTGGCCGGCACTTCGGGTTTCCACCACCTCGAGCCGGACGCCATGCGCCACCAGCACGTCGAGCACGCACCAGAGCCGTCGCACGTTGCGCCGGCCGGCAGTAGGATTGTAGATCACAAGCATCACGAAACAACAACTCGCAACGAATTGGCCGCTCGACCAAGCACCCTGCCCGACTCCGGCAGTATCCGTGCATGACATTTATGCGGCAGCCCAGACCGGCGACACGGATGCGGCCGCCCCAT
The DNA here is from genome assembly GCA_964252545.1 of uncultured Acetobacteraceae bacterium. GTDB lineage: Bacteria > Pseudomonadota > Alphaproteobacteria > Acetobacterales > Acetobacteraceae > Lichenicoccus. The sequence continues at coordinate 1,238 of CAXUNX010000314.1, forward strand.
TCATCATCGAAACGTCATGTTGGCGCCGGACGGCCCGGCGTATAGGGCGAAGCCGCTGCTGTTCTGTTATGAAGGCGACCAGCCATGGGATCCGTCTCTGTTGAGCCGCTCCGCTCGTCCTACCGGACCGTCTTCATTTCGGATATGCATCTTGGAACGCGCGGCTGCCGGAGCGATTTTCTTGCCGAGTTCCTTGAACGGGTTTCCTGCGAGACGCTCTACCTGGTTGGAGACGTGATCGATGGCTGGCGGCTGAAGAAATCCTGGTACTGGGACGGCCACCACGACGAGGTGCTCCGTTTGATCCTCAAGATGGCCCGAAGCGGCACCGACATCGTTTATATCCCCGGCAACCACGACGAGATGTTCCGGACCTGGCTGCCGATGAAGCTGGAGATCGCCGGCATCCGGCTTTGCGCGGATGCGGTGCACGAGACCGCCTGCGGCCGCAAGCTGCTGGTAATGCACGGGGACGCGTTCGACAGCGTCGTGCGCTACGCGAAGTTCCTGGCCCTGCTCGGCGACCGCGCCTATGTGGCGGCCCTGGTGGTCAACCGCTGGTTCAACGCGGCGCGCCGCCGGCTCGGACTGCCCTACCGTTCGCTTTCCGCCTGGCTGAAGCGCCAGGTGAAGGGGGCGGTCAAGGCGATCGACCGCTTCGAGCACGCGCTGGCCGACGAGGCCCGCAGGCGCGGGCTGGACGGGGTGGTGTGCGGCCACATCCACCATGCCGAGATGCGCGACATCGACGGCATCCTCTACATCAATGACGGCGACTGGGTGGAAAGCTGCACCGCCCTGGTCGAGCACCCCGATGGACGGCTCGAGCTGATCGACTGGGCGGAGCAGAACCGGCTCTGCTTCGCAGAGCGGCGGCTCTCGCCTTTGGCCGAGCGGAGGGAGGCGCACGCCGCCGCCTGAAGCAGCATCCGCGCCCGACGACCCACATGCCCACATCCCCCTCAAGCGCCGGCCGGATCCTGATCGTCTCGGATGCCTGGCTGCCGCAGGTGAACGGGGTGGTCCGCACCCTGTCCACGATCGCCGGCGAGCTTCGCCGCCTCGGGCACGTGGTCGAGGTGATCGGCCCGGACCGGTTCCGCACCATCCCCTGCCCCACCTATCCGGACATCCGGCTGTCGCTGTTTCCCGGCCGCAGGCTCGAACACCTGATCGCGGCATACCGCCCGGAGGCGCTGCATATCGCAACCGAAGGCCCGCTGGGGATCGCCGCACGGCGCTGGGCGCGCAGCCGGGGTGTCCGCTTCACCACCTCGTTCCACACCCGCTTTCCGGAATACATCCAGGCCCGCACCGGGCTGCCGGTGTGGGTTCCGTACCGCTTCCTGCGACGCTTCCATAATTCGGGCAGCGGCACCCTGGTCGCCACCGAGAGCCTGAAGCAGGAGCTCTGCTCGCGCGGCTTCACCCGGCTCGTGCGCTGGTCGCGCGGAGTCGACCTCGAGCGGTTCAAGCCCGAGCCGCGCGAACCGTGGAACGTGCCCAGGCCGGTGTTCCTGTATGTCGGCCGGGTCGCGGTTGAAAAGAACATCACCGCCTTTCTTGAGCTGGAGCTGCCGGGATCGAAGGTGGTGGTGGGCGGCGGACCACAGCTTGCGGCGCTGAAGGCGGCGTATCCGGGCGTGCTGTTCACCGGCCCGCGCGCCGAGGCGGGCCTCGCCCGGGCCTATGCAGGGGGTGACGTCTTCGTCTTCCCGAGCCGCACCGACACGTTCGGCCTGGTTGTTCTCGAGGCGCTGGCCTGCGGAGTTCCGGTGGCCGCCTTCGACGTGATGGGCCCGCGCGACATCCTGCAT
>CAXUNX010000315.1:0-3015 GCA_964252545.1 uncultured Acetobacteraceae bacterium
CCTCACGGCACCGGCGGAGCCGATCGCGGCATCTTCGGAGCCATGCGCCCGGTGCGGCGGAACGGCAGTTGCGGGGATATCCATGGCCAAGACCAACACCATCCAGATCAAGCTCGTGTCAACGGCCGACACCGGCTACTTCTATGTCACCAAGAAGAACGCGCGCGCGCAGACCGGCAAGATGGAGCTGCGCAAGTACGATCCGGTCGCGCGCAAGCATGTCGCCTTCAAGGAAGCCAAGATCAAGTGAGATCCGCCAGGTTGGCCGCCTGTCGGCCGCCTGGTCAGTAGAGCTTGTTGTTCTGGCCGTAGGGGACCACGAGGTCGTCCGGGTTGGCGAGGTTGAGCATCGCGCGCGCCCGCTCGTCGAGCGTGTCGCCGTCCAGCGGATGGTCGCGCAAGCCTGAAACACGCTGGTTCCAGGCGGCTTGCTCGGACACCGCCGCCGCCTGCTCGGATTGCGCCTGCGCCAGCAGGGCGAGCTGCTCGGCGTAGCTCCGGCGACCATGTTCGCCCTGGTTGGTGTTCCAGGCGAAATATGCCACCAGCGACAAGAAGAACATCGGCGGCAGCGCCGCCTTGACCCGGCGCCTGATGACACGACCGAAGTTCATCCGGCACTCCCTTGCGCCTGTTGGGACTCGCCATGCGGATGGCACGAATCCGTTGCTCTCTTGTCCGTGAGCTCACACCGGATCGCAAGCGAAATCTGCATGCGGCCGCCCCGGCCCGCCCCGGTCCGGGATCGCGGCCGCTCCGTTCATGGCCGGGGACAGCCGGGCGGCGGCCATGCTAGGTGCGACGGGTTTGTTCCGGGAGCGATGGATGATTGCCGATCTGATGCCCACCTACCTGCTGGTCGAGCCGTCGCACTACGACGTGTCCTATGCCATCAATCCCTGGATGCGCCCGGATGCCTGGGCGGAGGATCCGGCCGGCCACCGCGCCAAGGCCGGCACCGCGTTCGGGGCGCTGGAAGCGGCGCTGCGCAACGCCGGCGGCGCGATCGAGACCGCGGCCGGCGAGGCCGGACTGCCCGACATGGTGTTTCCGGCCAATGGCGGCATCGTGCTGGACGGCCGGGCGCTGGTGGCGAAATTCCGCCATCCCCAGCGCCAGGGCGAGGAGGCGGTGTTCCGGCGGGTGTTCGAGGGCTTGGAGGCGCGCGGGCTGGTTGACGAGGTGATGAGCCTGCCGGAAGGCTGCTTCCAGGAGGGGGCGGGGGATTGCATCTGGGACCGCACCCGCGCGCTCGCCTGGACCGGGTTCGGACCGCGCTCGTCGCCGGACGCGCCCGCGGTGATCCGCGACCGGTTCAACATCGAGATCAGGCGGCTCGAGCTGGCCACCGAGCGCTTTTATCATCTCGACACCTGCTTTTGCGTGCTGCCGGGCGGCGAGGTGCTGTTCTATCCGCCGGCCTTCACCCCCGACGGGCTCGCGCTGATCCGCGACACGGTATCGCCCGACCTGCTGATCGAAGCCTCCGACGCCGATGCCGCCCGCTTCTGCGTCAACGCGGTGGCGCTGCGTCGCACGATCGTCATGGCGACGCCCGGCGAGCGGCTGACCGCCGTGCTGCGCGAACGCGGCTATGCGGTGAGCGCGGTGGCGCTTGATCCGTTCATCCTTTCCGGCGGCGGCGCCTATTGCATGACGCTGCGGCTGGATCTGCGCACGCGCTGAAGCATGCCGCCCGGTCATGCTCCCGCGCGCAGTTGGGACCCGCGCTGCCGTGCGCGCCGGTTCAGCTCCGCAGGATGGTGCGGCCGGCGTAGCGCGCGGCGGAGCCCAGCTCCTGCTCGATGCGGATCAACTGGTTGTACTTCGCCATGCGGTCCGAGCGCGACAGCGAGCCGGTCTTGATCTGGCCGCAGTTGGTGGCGACCGCGAGGTCGGCGATGGTGGAGTCCTCGGTTTCGCCCGAGCGATGGCTCATCACCGTGCTGTAGCCGGCGCGGTGCGCGAGCTCCACCGCTTCCAGGGTTTCGCTCAGCGTGCCGATCTGGTTGACCTTGACCAGCATCGCGTTGGCGGTGCCGGCGGCGATGCCGCGGCGCAGGCGCTCGGGGTTGGTCACGAACAGGTCGTCGCCGACGATCTGCAGCTTCCCGCCTAGGCTGGAGGTGAGCAGCGCCCAGCCTTCCCAGTCATCCTCGGCGCAGCCATCCTCGATCGAGGCGATCGGATAGCGTGCCGCGAGATCCCCGAGATAGGCGACCATGCCGCCCGCGTCGAGCGACTTGCCTTCGCCTTCCAGCTCGTAGCGGCCGTTTCGGTAGAACTCGGTGGCGGCGCAATCCAGCGCCAGCGTGACGTCCTCGCCCGGCCGGTAGCCGGCGCGCTCCACCGCCCGCATGATGAAGCTCAGCGCCTCGTCGGCTGATTTGAGGCCGGGCGCGAAGCCGCCCTCGTCGCCGACATTGGTGTTGTGGCCCGCCTCCTTCAGCCCCTTCTTGAGCTGGGCGAAGATCTCCGAGCCGACCCGCACCGCGTCCGCCACGGTGGGGGCGCCGACCGGCTGGATCATGAATTCCTGGATGTCGATCGGGTTGTCGGCGTGCTGGCCGCCATTGACGATGTTCATCATCGGCACCGGCAGGGTGCGCGCGAACACCCCGCCGACATAGCGGTAGAGCGGAACCCGCAGCTCGTTGGCGGTTGCCTTGGCCACCGCCAGCGACACCGCGAGGATGGCGTTGGCGCCGAGGCGCGACTTGTTCGGGGTGCCGTCCAGCTCGATCATCGCCTCGTCGATGGCGATCTGATCGGAGGATTCGACCTCCCCCAGCGCCTCGAGGATCTCGCCGCCTGCGAACTCCACGGCCTTCAGCACGCCCTTGCCGCCGAAGCGCGCCCGGTCGCCGTCGCGCAGCTCGGCCGCCTCGTGCGCCCCGGTGGAGGCGCCCGACGGCACCGCGGCGCGGCCCCGGGCGCCGGAGGCCAGCTCTACCTCCACCTCCACGGTGGGGTTGCCGCGGCTGTCCAGGATCTCGCGCGCGACGCTGTCGGCGC
>CAXUNX010000316.1:0-3010 GCA_964252545.1 uncultured Acetobacteraceae bacterium
CTTGCGGGTGCGGGCGTTGGTGTGGGTGCGCTGCCCGCGCACCGGCAGGCCACGCCGGTGGCGGAGCCCGCGGTAGCAGCCCAGATCCATCAGCCGCTTGATGTTCATCGCGAGCTCGCGCCGGAGGTCGCCTTCAACACGGTAGTCGCGGTCGATCAGCTCGCGGATCCGCAACACCTCGTCGTCGGAAAGCTCGTTGACCCGGCGGGCATCGGGGATCGACAGCGACGTGCAGATGTTGCGCGCCTTGGCTGGTCCGACCCCGTAGATGTAGCGGAGCGCGATGACCACTCGCTTGTTGGTCGGAATATTCACTCCGGCAATACGCGCCACGCCAGTCACTCCTCGTAAGCCCGGACGGACCGGGCGTAGAATAATTGCTGCCAGCGCGATGTTGTCGTGTTCCACGCGGCGGAAGGTCTGATCAGGCCCTCAGGGCGGCACGCAGGGTCGGTGCAACGCGGCCAGGCCAAGGGCGCGCACTATACGTCGGGCGCCCGCGGAGTCAATTGCGTTCGATCAAGCTTGCGTGAGCGCCATTTCGAGGGCGGCATCGATCTTGGCGCTCACCCTGTCGATATCCGCCATGCCGTCGATGTCATACAGGCGGCCCTGCTTGCGGTAGTGCGGCAGGATCGGCGCGGTCTGCTCGCGGTACGCACGCAGCCGCGCCGCCACGGTTTCGCGCTTGTCGTCCGCGCGTCGGATGAATTCGTGGCTGCCGCACACGTCGCAGGTGTCGGCCGTCGCGGGGAGCTTGAAGCGGTCGTGATAGCCGGCGCCGCACTGCGCGCAGGTGAAGCGCCCGGCGATCCGCTCCACCAGCTCCGCCTCATCGACGAGCAGGGCCAGCACCGCGTCGATCTTGAGGCCAAGCTGGGCCAGCAACGCATCAAGCGCTTCCGCCTGGGCTTCGGTGCGCGGAAAACCGTCGAGGATGAAGCCCCGCGCGCAGTCGGGTTGGCGCACCCGCGCGCCCAGCATCGAGATGATCATCTCGTCGGGCACCAGAGCACCGGAATCCATGATCGCCTTGGCCTTGCTGCCGATTGCGCTGCCGGCGGAAACCTCGCTGCGCAGCATGTCGCCGGTGGAAACCTGGGCGATGCCGTGGGCGGCCTCCAGACGCTTGGCCTGGGTACCTTTGCCGGCGCCCGGAGGACCGAGGAAGATCAGGTTCATCGTACTCTCGCGCGGCCCCGTGACTTGCGTATCAGCCCTTCGTACTGGTGCGCCAGCAGGTGCGAGGTGATCTGCGCGCGCGTATCCATCGCCACCGAGACGATGATGATGAGGCTGGTGCCGCCGAAATAGAAAGGCACGCTGTAACGGCTGATCAGGATCTCGGGCAGCAGGCACACCACCACCAGGTAGAGCGCGCCGATCGTGGTCAGCCGGGTTAGGATCCGGTCGAGATAGCCTGCCGTGTTGGCGCCCGGCCTTATGCCCGGCAGGAAGCCGCCCTGCTTGCGCAGATTGTCCGCGGTCTCGGTCGGGTTGAAGGTGACCGCCGCATAGAAGAAGGAGAAGAAGATGATCATGGCGGCATAAAGCAGCATGTAGATCGGCTGCCCGTGCGCGATCATCTGGCCGAGGCCGGCGAGCCAGCTGTTGCCGCCGCCATTGGCCGCGAAGCCCGCGATCGTCGCCGGGATCAACAGCACCGATGAGGCGAAGATCGGCGGGATCACCCCGGAGGTGTTGACCTTCAGGGGCATGTGGGTGGAGTCGCCGCCGAACATGCGGTTGCCCACCTGACGCTTGGGATACTGGATCGTCACCCGGCGCTGCGCCGACTCCATGAAGGTGATGAAGCCAATTACGCCAATGGCGATCAGCAGGAACACCGCGACGAACACCGGTGACAGACCGCCGGTATAGCCAAGCTGCAGCAGGGTCGCGAGGGCGTGCGGCAGGTTGGCGACAATGCCTGCGAAGATGATCAGGCTGATGCCGTTGCCGACGCCGCGGGCGGTGATCTGCTCGCCGAGCCACATCAGGAACATCGTCCCGCCCACTAGCGTCACGATGCAGGAGAAGCGGAAGAACGTTCCGGGGTCGATCACCGCGGGCGCGCCGCCGCGACCGTGCATCGCCTCGAGACCCACCGCGAACCCATAGGCCTGGAACAGGGCGATCAGCACGGTGAGGTAGCGGGTGTACTGGTTGAGCTTCTTGCGGCCGGACTCGCCCTCCTTCTTGAGGGTCTCGAGCGAGGGGATCGCCGACGACATCAGCTGCACGATGATCGAGGCGCTGATGTAGGGCATGATGTTGAGCGCAAACACCGTCGCCCTGCCGAGTGCTCCGCCGGTGAACATGTCGAACATGCCAAGGATGCCGCTCTGATGCTGCGCCATCAACTGGCCCATCACCGCGGCGTCGATCCCTGGAACCGGGATATAGGTTCCCAGCCGGTAGACGATGAGCGCACCCAGCGTGAACCAGATCCGTTTCCACAGTTCGGTGGCCTTGCCGAGCGCACCGAAATTGAGGTTGGCTGCCATCTGCTCGGCCCCGGAGGCCATGCGCGCATTCCCTCTTCAAACGAACAGCGCTCCTAGTGGAGCGCTGTCTGTTCTAGCCCAGCATCAACAGGAAGCAAGAAGCGTTACGTCTGCGGCTGGTCTCCCGCGGGCGCACGTGCCGGCACCAGCAGCTTGATCGATCCGCCCGCCTTTTCCACCGCCGCGATCGCGCTTGCGGAGGCGCCGGAAACCTCGAAGCTCACGGCGCGGGTGAGTTCGCCCTGCGCCAGGATCCGGATCCCGGCATATTTGCCGCTGCCGATCAGTCCAGCCTTGTGCAACGCGGCCTCGTCGACGACCTGGCCCGCGTCGAGCTTGCCCGACACGATCGCCTTTTCGACCGTGCCGAGATTGAGCGGCGCGTAGACCTTGCGGAACAGGTTGCGGAACCCGCGCTTCGGCAGCCGTCGGTAGATCGGCAGCTGGCCGCCCTCGAAGCCGTTCAGCGACACGCCCTCGCGCGCCTTCTGGCCCTTGACGCC
>CAXUNX010000317.1:0-2970 GCA_964252545.1 uncultured Acetobacteraceae bacterium
GGTGGCGATCGCGCGCGCGCTGGCCAACCGGCCGCGCGTGCTGCTTGCCGACGAGCCGACCGGCAACCTGGATGGCGCGACCTCCGACCAGGTGTTCGCGGAGCTGCTGCACGTGGCGCGCAGCCAGGGGCTCGCGGCGCTGATCGCCACCCACAACATCGACCTGGCGCAGCGCATGGACCGGATCATCATGCTTCGCGACGGCCGGTTGGTGGCGCGGTTCTGAGCAGGATCGCGACATCTCGGCTCAGCCCGGGCCTGCATGAGCGTGCGGCCGCCGCTCGGCCGCCGCGCACAGGTCCAGGAACTCGGTCCGCGACAGCCCGGCCCATTGCAGCACATAGGCCTCCGCCATCACCTCACGGTAGTTTGCGAGCAGCGCGAGGCGCTCGGCCGGGTCGGCCACCAGCGACATCAGCAGCTCGGACGCCGCCCAGTGCGACAGCAGCAGCTCCGGTCCGTCGCTGGTCAGCACGACCTGCGCCAGGCTCGGATTGTTGGCGTAGACCCATTCGGCGGTGACGTTGTAGCTCGCGCCGTCTGTTGCGATCTCAAACAGGTCGCGCAGCACCGCCCATGGAAAATCCGGCCCGATCAAGGGTGAGCGATAAAACCGCAGCCTCCTGCCGCGCAGGCTGACCCGGTGCAGAAGATGCGCCAGCGGGGCAGACGCGCCGGCCGGCGCATAGAAGCTTTCCTCGGGTTCCTGCTTCCGGCGCACCCGACGCAGCACCAGGGCGGCCACCAGCATCGCCATGATCACGTAGGCCAGCATGGCGTAGACCACGAACATGGATGCTTGTTCTCAGGGATCGTTCCGGCGCCGGCCGGGAGCAGGATTCATCATTCGCTTGTTCGGGGAAGGTGCGGCGGATATAGAAGACCGCGTATCAATTTTGGAAAGACGCATCAAAATCCCCAACGGCGACGCCATCCTGCAAAGGTCTGACCCCAAGCCTCCGACGGTGTCGAGGCAAGAACTGCTTGTAGATGGCTCCGACGGCGCGTTTCGTCAGATGGTCCACGACGTGATGGCGTTCGCCTCGGGCATGCAGCAAAACCGTGCCCGGCTCGCCGCCTCCATCGGGTTGAGCGGGCCGCAATACATGATGCTGTTCGCGATCGCCCAGCATCAGGGCGAGGATGGATACGGCATCATCCAGCTGGCCGACTATCTTCGTCTCAGCGGCGCGTTCGTGACCATCGAGGTGAACAAGCTGGTGGATGCCAGGCTGGTGCGCAAGCGACCCAACACGGTTGACCGCCGGCGCGTGGTGCTGACGATCACGCCAAAGGCGCAGGAGCTGCTGCAGAAGGTGACGCTGCTCCAGCGTCCCAGCAACGACACCATCTTCGGCCGGCTGTCGCGGGAGGATTTCGAGACCTTGCGCCGGATCATCGCCCAGCTGCTGGAAGCCAGCGACCACTCGCTCAAGCTGATCGACTTCCTTGCTGCAGACGGCGGCCAGGCGGGCGCATTCCGGTAGGCCGGCCGGCAGCGGGTCTCAGTTCTCCAGCTCGCTGTCCCAGTACAGATAGTCGCGCCAGCTCTCATGCAGGTAGTTGGGCGGAAAGCCGCGGCCGTTCTCCTGCAGCTCCCAGGTGGTGGGCTGCATCGGCGCCTTGCGCGGATGCATCCGGCACTCCCGCGGCAGCCGCGATCCCTTGAGCAGGTTGCAGCTGCCGCAGGCGGTGACGACGTTCTCCCAGGTGGTGCGTCCGCCGCGGCTGCGCGGGATCACGTGGTCGAAGGTGAGGTCGTGCGTCGGCAGCCGGTCCAGGCAGTACTGGCAGGAAAAATTGTCGCGCAGGAACACGTTGAACCGGGTGAAGGCTGGCCTGCGGGCGGCGGGCACGTAATCCTTGAGCGCGATCACGCTCGGCAGGCGGAACGCCGTGCTGGGCGAGCGCACCATCGCCTCGTACTCGTTCAGCACGGAAACGCGGTCCAGGAACACCGCCTTGACGGCGTCCTGCCATGACCAGATGGAAAGCGGGAAGTAGGATAACGGGCGAAAGTCCGCGTTCAGGACCAAAGCCGGAAAATGCTGACCGCCGTCAGGCAAGAATGCATCCCTCGTTCAGGACGACCCCTCATGCGCTTGGCCAGTCGGATGAAAGCCCAGTCGCCTGCGCCGCCTCGTCTTCGCGCTTATATTGCAGACGCTCCGTTGCACTGCAAGCTGGCTGGGTTTGCTTGTCATGATCCTGACCCAAAACGCGGTTTCGTTGCGCACCAGCACCCGCTTCGCCCCGAGTCCGACCGGTCTGCTGCATCTCGGGCACGCATTCTCGGCGCTGTGCGGGTGGCGGCGGGCTCGCCAGCACGGCGGACGCTTCCTCTTGCGACTCGAGGATATTGATCCGGGTCGCTGCCGGCCCGAGTTCAGGCAGGCGGTGATCGAGGATCTGGGCTGGCTCGGCTTGGACTGGGACGGCCCGGTGCGCGTGCAGTCGCACCACATGGCGGACTACCGGTCGGCGCTGGACCGGCTGCGCGAGGCGGGATTGCTGTATCCGTGCTTTTGCAGCCGTGCCGCGATCCAGGCGGAACTGTTGCAGTCGAGTGCGGCACCGCACGCGGCCCCGGACGGCGGCCTCCTTTATCCCGGCAGCTGCCGGCGGCTTGACCCCGCGGCACGCGCGGACCGGCTGGCCGCGGGCGATCCGCATGCGTGGCGCCTCGACATGCAGGCAGCGCTGGCTCGGCTCGGGGGAGTGCCGCTGCGCTTCGAGGATGCCGACCAGGAGGGGCCGGACCGCTGGCGATGCTGCGAGCCCGGGCGGTTCGGCGACGTCGTGCTGGCGAGGCGCGACGCGCCGGCGAGCTACCATCTTTGCGCGGCGCACGACGACTGGGCGCAGGGCATCACGCTGGTTTTTTTTTTTTATTTTTTGGGGGAGGACAGAGATCTTCACCGGCTGCTGCAGGCGCTGCTGGGCTGGACGCCGCCTGCCTACTCGCATCAT
>CAXUNX010000318.1:0-2926 GCA_964252545.1 uncultured Acetobacteraceae bacterium
GCCGCAGCGGCCGGCGCGGAAGCGGGCGCCGGGGCGGTGACCGTGGCAGCACTGGTGGCGGGCGTCGCCGCGGTGCCCTTCAACGTCGCGCACTGCGTCGAGCGGAACTGCTTCCAGCTCTCCCCGCCGAGGCTGCCATCCGCCTTTGCAGCCTTGTACTTGGCGCTGCACTCCTTCATGGAGGCGGCACCCGCGGACCCGCACTGCAACGCGCACAGGCCGGCGGCGACGAGCGCGGTGCGAAACAACGTCTTCATGGCGGGCATGGGCGAGATCTCCGGGTGGAAACGGCCGAGTTCAGCATCAGCGAGGATGGTTATTAATCACGCCATCGAGGCGAGATTGCGGCGGCGGATCTGGTTCGGGGTGCCACGCGGGGAAGCAAGGCTCAGCCCTTGACCAGCCGGTCGAGGCCGCACAGGACGTCGAGCACCGCCGCCATCTCGTGCAGCGGCACCATGGTCGGCCCGTCGCTCGGAGCCTGGTCGGGGTCCGGGTGGGTCTCGATGAACACCGCGGCCACCCCCACCGCGACCGCGGCGCGCGCCAGCACGGGTGCGAATTCGCGCTGGCCGCCGGTCGCGCCGCCGAGGCCGCCGGGCTGCTGCACCGCGTGGGTGGCGTCGAACACCACCGGGTAGCCGGTGCGGGCCATGATCGGCAGGGCGCGCATGTCGCTGACCAGGGTGTTGTAGCCGAACGAGCTGCCCCGTTCCGTCAGCAGGATCCGCTGGTTGCCGGTCGAGGCGATCTTGGCGGCCACGTTCACCATGTCCCACGGCGCCAGGAATTGCCCCTTCTTGATGTTGACCGCGGCCCCGGTCTCGCCCGCCGCCAGCAGCAGATCGGTCTGCCGGCACAGAAAGGCGGGGATCTGCAGCACGTCAACCGCCTCGGCCGCGATCCGGCACTGCTCGGGCGCATGCACGTCGGTCAGCACCGGGATGCCGAGCCGGGCGCGGATGCCGGCCAGGATCTCGAGGCCCTTGTGCAGGCCGACGCCGCGGGCGGCGGCGCCGCTGGTGCGGTTCGCCTTGTCGAAGCTGCTCTTGAAGATCAGCCCGAGCTTCCGCTCCCGGCAGAGCGCGTGCAGCGCGTCGGCGACGGCGTTCGCGTGCGCCGCCGATTCGATCTGGCACGGACCCGAGATCAGGGTGAAGGGTCTGGCGTTGCCGACCGCGAGGCCGCCGATCCGGAGCTCGGTCATACCAGGCGGGCCTTCTTCAGCGACGCCTCGATGAAGCCCCGGAACAGCGGATGCGGCGAGAACGGCTTCGAGGTCAGCTCGGGATGGTACTGCACGCCGATGAACCAGGGGTGGTCGGGATATTCGATGATCTCGGGCAGCACCCCGTCCGGGCTCATGCCGGAGAACACCAGCCCCGCCGCCTCCAGCCGCTCGCGGTAGTGCACGTTGACCTCCCAGCGATGCCGGTGTCGCTCGCTGATCTCGCTCGCGCCATAGGTCTCGGCCACCCGCGATCCGGCCGCCAGCCTCGCCGGATAGGCGCCCAGGCGCATGGTGCCGCCGAGATTGCCGCCCGACCGGCGCCGCTCGAGTTCCGGCCCGCGCGCCCACTCGGTCATCAGCCCCACCACCGGCTCGTCGGTCGGGCCGAACTCCGTCGAGGAGGCGAGCGGCAGGCCCGCGAGGTTGCGGGCGCACTCGATCACCGCCATCTGCATGCCAAAGCAGATGCCGAGAAACGGGATCCTGCGCTCGCGCGCGAAGCGCACCGCCTCGATCTTGCCTTCCGAGCCGCGCTCGCCGAAGCCGCCGGGCACCAGGATGCCGTCGACGTCCTGCAGCCTCGAGACCGCGCCGTCCTGCTCGAAGATCTGGCTGTCGACCCAGTCGAGCCGCACCCTGACGCGGTTGGCGATGCCGCCATGGATCAGCGCCTCGCCCAGCGACTTGTAGCTGTCGAGCAGGCTGGTGTATTTGCCCACCACGGCGATCCGGACCTCGCCTTCGGGATTGCGGATCGCCTCCAGCACCCGCTGCCAGCCTGACAGGTCCGGCTCGCCTTCAAACGGCAGCCCGAAATGCCGCAGCACCTCGGTGTCCATGCCGCCGGCATGGTAGGAGATCGGGCAGGCGTAGATGGTGTCGACGTCGAGTGCTGCCACCACCGCTTCCGGACGAACGTTGCAGAAGCTTGCGATCTTGCGCCGCTCGGCTTCCGGCAGCGGCCGGTCGGACCGGCACAACAGCATCTGCGGCTGGATGCCGACGTTCTGCAGCTCCTTGACCGAGTGCTGGGTGGGCTTGGTCTTCAGCTCGCCCGCGGACGCGATAAACGGCACCAGCGTCAGGTGCAGGAACATGGTGCGCCCGGAGCCGAGATCGTTGCGCAGCTGGCGGATCGCCTCCAGGAACGGCAGGCTCTCGATGTCGCCCACGGTGCCGCCGATCTCGATCAGGGTGAAATCCAGCTCCTCGGTGCCGGCGAGGATGGCCTCCTTGATGGCGTCGGTGATGTGCGGGATCACCTGCACGGTGGCGCCGAGATAGTCGCCGCGCCGCTCGCGCGCGATCACGTCGGAGTAGATCCGCCCGGTGGTGGCGTTGTCGGCGCGGGTGGCGTGCACGCCGGTGAACCGCTCGTAGTGGCCGAGATCGAGGTCGGTCTCGGCGCCGTCGTCGGTAACAAACACCTCGCCATGCTGGTACGGGCTCATCGTGCCGGGATCGACGTTGAGATAAGGGTCCAGCTTGCGCATCCGGACCTTGTAGCCGCGCGCCTGCATCAGCGCCGCGAGGGCCGCCGATGCGATGCCTTTGCCGAGCGAGGAGACCACGCCGCCGGTGATGAAGATGTACCGCGCCATGGGCCACGAGCCTTAAAGGCTTTCGCCGCGCTTGCCGAGCACAAATGCGGCGCCGGTGCCGGGCTCGCGGCCGGGAACGGGATTATCCTCAAGC
>CAXUNX010000319.1:0-2922 GCA_964252545.1 uncultured Acetobacteraceae bacterium
GCCCGAAGGCACCAGGCATGGTGGAGGCGCCAGGCGGCCGGCTGCAGGCAGCCGAATAGGCGGCGGCATGGTGGCACGCAGCCTGCGCTGCTGCGCCTGGGCCAGCCGCTCCATCTTGCGTAGGTCAGCGTCCGACACCGCCATCGCCGCGTCGACCCAGATATCCACGACGCTGCGCAGCTCGGCCTCGGTGACCGGGTTGACCGCGCGACGGGTGCGGCACATCGCCTGCTGCGCGTTGAACTTGCGGCTGCGGGTCTCGATGTAGTCGCGCACCGCGGCCTCGCCCTCGCCGTCCTCGGCGAGCACGTCGACGATGCCCATCTCATGCAGCTCCGCGGCGGAGTACAGGTTGCCCGACATGATCATCTTCTCTGCCGCCGGGCCGCCGATTCGCCTGGACAAGAAGCTGTATGCGCCCATTCCGGGAAACAGGTTGAACAGGATCTCCGGCAGGCCAAGCCGTGCGCTGCGCTCGGCCACCAGCACGTCGTGCGACAGGGCATCCTCGAAGCCGCCGCCCAGCGCGTCACCCTGGACCAGGGCGATGTTGATCACCGGGATCTGGAACGCGGTGTAGTTGCCGTGGATCACGTCGATGCAGAGATGCGCGTAGGCGTGCATCGCGGCGCGGTCACCGGCGCGAATCCGTTCCGCGAAGAACACAATGTCGCCGCCGAGATTGTAGATACCGTTTATCCGGGTTCCGAATACCGAAAACTGGATCGGATCACGCGCTTCCTGGACCTGGGCTCGGTAGAGGTCGCGCAGGTTCGCTTGCATTTCGGTATGATCGGTCAACAAGGCGCTCGTCGCGCGGCCGCTGCTGCTGCCGAGCAGGCCATAGGACCAGCAGGTGCGCAGGGCCTCGTCGTAGTGGATGTCGATATGCTCGAACTGGCGGCGGGCGATCTCCGCGGCGGACCGCGGAGCCGTGACCGAGGACAGGACCTGGGTATCGCGACGTGGAGGGTTACGATCAAACAGCATGGCACGGGCCTTTTCGTTAAGGTTTTAGCCGGACCATCATGCGACGCGAGAGATGTAATACTCCACTACAACTTTGCGAAGTATCGCATTCGCCCTAACTTTTTTTTGCATCTCCATTTTGGCCCGAAGCTCTATCTTTCGACGCGGCGAGGTCAACCCCCGCCATCGTTCCGCCTTCATTCCCGAAAGCGAGCGTGACGCCATTTGGGGAGAATGCAAGTGCTGAAATGGCGGCACCGCTTGATTCACAAACCGGCAACACGCGAGCGCTTCCCACATCAGCCAGCAGCACCGTGCCGTCAGCAAACCCGGCCGCAACGATGTCGTGCTGCGGATGAAACGCCACTCGCGTGCAGGTGACGCCGGGGAGGCCTGTTAGTTCCTTGGGCGTCTTTCCGGTAGGACCGCCGCCGAAGAATGGCCACAGCACCACGCTGTCGGCGCCGGAAGTGGCGAGCCAGCGACCGTTGCGGGAGAACGACAAGGAGCGCGTCTTCTGCGGATAGCCACTCATACGCATATGGTGCCCGTCAGCAAGCCGCCACCCATGGAGCTCGTTCTCCTGCATCGCCGTGACAACCGACTCAGCAGCCGGATGAACAGCAACGGCGATGTGGCTGCCCTTCCAAGTAAGCAGACGCGGCGTGTCATTCTTCGCATTCACGAAACGGAATGAGACACCTCCGTAATGGGATGCAGCTAGTCGCTTTCCTTTCAAATCGAACGCGATTCCGGAGACGGTTGTATCGTGTGTGAAACAGCGTACAAGCTCGCCCCGCTCGTTGCGGAGCTCAACCTGCTTGCCGTGCGCGCTCGCGATCCAGGCGGTGGCACCGTCGCGGACGCTCGCGATCTGCTCAACCCAGCGGCGGCCGCGCGAGAGTTCGTGCACCCGCGGCGGGGCAGGCTCCGACGCATGGACCCGGCACAACCGGTTATCGTCGCCGCCGGTCAGGAAGTCGTTCGCATCGAGACCGGCGGCCAACGCCAGGATCGATCCGTCATGCGCTGCGACACGTTCCCATCCGGCGTTCGCCTCGCCGAGTTTCGCGATATGGAGCATTCCGTCGCCGGTGCTGAAGGCGGCGTGGCTGGAGTCCCGCGACACGGCGCAGTTGGTCACGAACGCGCCGGCGTCGCGCATCACGCCACGGCTATCAACCAGCGAAAGTTCGCTCATCGCGCGCGGCAACTCTCGAAGCCGCGACGCAGACGAGGGCGGTTGAGGCCGCGGCCGATGAACACCAGGCGCGAACGCCGCGGCTCGTTGGGCTTCCAGGGTCCGATGAAATCGCCGTCGGCCATCATGTGCACGGCCTGGAACGCGAACCGGCGGCTCTCGCCCGCATAGGCGAGGATGCCTTTCGAGCGCAGGATGTTAGCACCTTGCTCCTGCAGCACCGAGCCGATCCAGGCCTGGAACCTGGCGGCATCGAGCGGCTCGTCAAGCTCGAAGGACAGGCTCTGGACGTCCTCGTCATGGCTGTGGGTGTCGCTCTCGAGGAAGTCGGGCGCGGCCTGCAGCGCACGCTGCAGGTCGAAACCGCCCTGATCCAGCAACAGCCCGACATCCACGCGGCCCCGCTGCGTCCGATGGATGCGGGCGATCCGGTTGATGTCGCGGATGCGGGCCTCGACCAGCTCGAGCCCCGGCGCATCCACCAGATCGGTCTTGTTGAGTACGATGACGTCGGCAAAGGCAATTTGGTTCTGGGCTTCCCTGCTGTCCGCAAGGCGCGCCGGCAGGTTCAGCGCATCCACCACCGTAACCACCGCGTCAAGCCGGGTGCGGGCCTTGATGTCCTCGTCAACGAAAAAGGTCTGCGCAACCGGGGCAGGATCGGCGAGCCCGGTGGTCTCGACGATGATGCCGTCGAACCGGCCGCTGCGCTTCATCAGGCTGCCGAGGATCCGGATCAGGTCGCCGCGCAC
>CAXUNX010000320.1:0-2922 GCA_964252545.1 uncultured Acetobacteraceae bacterium
CCATACGCCGCCACCCCCAGCCCGATCAGCCCGGCCAGCGCCACGATCCGGCTGCCCGCATGCATCTGCAGCACCGGGCGCGGCAGCAGCCGCTGGGCTGCCACCAGCACCGCCGCCATCAGCAGCGCCGACAGCAGCATCCGCGCCAGCCGGCCGAGCAGCCGGCCGCTCGGCATCAGCCAGCCGCGGCGAAGCAGCAGCACCAGCAGGGCCGCGGTGTTGATGATGGCGGCCAGGCTGCTCGCCAGCGGCGGCCCGACATGGGCGAGCGGGCGCATCAGCGCCAAGTTCAGCGCGAAATTGACCGCAAGCGTGCTGATGCCGATGCGCACCGGGGTTGCAGTGTCGCCGCGCGCGAAGAAGCCGGGCGAGAGCACCTTGACCAGCACAAAGAACGGCAGCCCGAGCGCATAGCCGCACAGCGATTGCGCCGACAGCACCGCGTCGTGCGCGGTGAACGCGCCATGACCGAACAGCGTGGCCATCAGCGGCACCGACAGCGCCGCCAGCGCCAGCGCCGCCGGCAAGGTCAGGATCAGCGCATACTCCACCGCCCGGTTCTGGGTCGCCTCCGCGGCCTCGGCCTGCCCGTTCTGCAGTTGTCGCGTCAGCAGCGGCAGCATGGTGGTGCCGGCGGCGTTGCCCAGCACGCCCAGCGGCAGCTGGTTGAGCCGGTCGGCGAAATACATCAGCCCGAGGCTGCCCGGCGGCAGCCAGGTGGCGATCAGCGTGTCGACGGTGAGGTTGAGCTGGCTGATGCCGCTGCCGACCAGGCCCGGCACCATGCGGCGCATCAGCTCGCGCATGTCGGGCGTCACCCGCGGCCGCGGCACCCCAAGCCCCATGCCGGCGCGGTGCGACGCCACCAGCAGCATGGCAAGCTGCACCACCCCCGACGCGGTGAACCCCCAGGCGGCGGCATAGGCCACGCTCGGCATGAAGGGCGTGAGCCAAACGATGCAGCCGATCCCCACCACGTTGAAGGCGACATAGGCCGCGGAGGCGGCGGCAAACCGGTCCAGCCCGTTGAGCACGCCCGACACCAGGGCGGCAGCGCAGATCAGCATCAGATAGGGGAAGGTGATCCGGCTGAGGCTGACCGCCAGCCCGAAGGTGGCCGGGTTGCGCGCCAGCCCCGAGCCGATCACCAGCATCAGCTGAGGCATGAACAGCTCGCCGAGCAGCGTCAGCCCCAGCAGCCAGAAGCCCAGCACGCCCAGCGCCTCGCGGGCGAAGCGACGCGCGACCGCGGGCCCTTCGCGCGCCAGCAGGGTGGAGAACAGCGGCACGAAGGCGGCGTTGAAGGCGCCCTCGCCGAACAGCCGCCGGAACATGTTGGGCAGCCGCACCGCGACCTGGAACGCGTCCTGGGTGGGGCCCGCACCCAGGAAGGCCGCGAGCAGCTGGTCGCGCACCAGCCCGAGCACGCGGCTCGCCATGGTCCATCCGCCGACGGTGAGAAAGCCTTTGAGCATCCGGTTCTCTATGCAGGCAGGCGGCGCCGAGATCTAGCAGGCCGCGCAAAAAGCCCGGGCGAGCCCGCCCCGCCCGGGCCTGCCCCGACTTTATTCGATTTGATTTCGTTTCGAAATGCGTTGCTGTAGAACGGCCAGCAGCGCCGGTGCGCATCCGGTCGCCCCTGAGTGCCGCGCCCCGTGGGCGGCTGAGGAGCCGGAGCCGGGCCAATGACGTCGCAGATCACCCAGCTTCGCGTCGGCGACGAGAACTTCCTGGTCACCAGCATGATCGATCGCTGCCCGAAATCGATGATGCTGCGCGAGCTGGTGCGCAACGCCATCGAGGCGGCGCTGACCGCGCCTCGCGGCGAGCGGCGCGTCGAGATCTCCGGTCTCGAGATCGAGAACGCCTCCAAGCTGGTGATCTGGAACAGCGGCCGCGGCATGAGCCCCGAGGAGCTGTTCCGGATGTGCGACATTGCCTCCTCGATCCGCAAGCAGAACAGCCTCGCGCAGAATTTCGGCATGGGGGCCAAGGTCGCCTCCCTGCCGTCGAACCGCTGGGGCATGCGCTACCGCTCCTGCCACGATGGCCGGGTGTGCGAGGTGATGATCGGCCAGCGCGAGGGCGTGTATGGCCGGCTGCGCCGCGTGCTGGCGGGGTCGGACCAGTTGCACGACGTGCTCGACGCCACCGAGGAGGCGCTCGCCGAAGGCCGCAGCACCGAGCAGGACTGGACCGAAGTGGTGCTGCTCGGCAACCACCCGGAGCAGAACACCCTGTTGGACCCGTATGGCGGCGAGCCGCGGATGGTGCGCAGCTGGATCGCCGAGGAGCTGCACCGGAAGTTCTTCCGGCTGCCGGACGACGTCGAGCTGATTCTGGAGGCGGCCGCCAACAGCTTCGGCGAGCGTTACCGCTTCCGCTCGATCGGGGAACGCCTCGCGCAGTGCTACACCCGTCACGAGGCGGTCCGGATCAACTGCGGCCTGACCATCCACTACATCTATGACGCGCCGCTCGAGGCCGACCCGTGCCGCACCAGGGCCGGCTCGGGCGCGCCGTACCTGGTGCAGGGGTTCGCAGGCCTGGTCTACAAGGACGAGATCTACGATCTGTGCTGGCACCATCACTGGCTGCATGACGGGCCGGTGTACGGCATCCCGTTCCTGGGCCGCCACATCACCGTGCTGGTGGAGTTCCCCCCCGACCATCCGGTGCTGCCGGACGGCTACCGGCAGTTCGTGCGTTGGCGCGACGGCCTGCAGGCACAGGTGCTGCTGCGCCATTTCGCCCCCGAGGTGCATCTCAACCGTCCGGCCTGGCTGGTCGAGCTGATCCAGCGCCACGCGCCGCAAGGCACGGTCAGCGAGGAGATCACCGCCAGCCTGGAGCGGCTGCTGCGCGAGCTCGGCGTGGCGCGTCGCAGCCGCGAGGTGACCGCGCCGGCGCGGCCGCTGCAGG
>CAXUNX010000321.1:0-2909 GCA_964252545.1 uncultured Acetobacteraceae bacterium
CGGTGGACGGCATCACGCTCGACGTGCGCGAAGGCCAGACCGTGGCGGTGGTGGTGGCCGACACGTTCGAGCGCGCCACCGCGGCCGGCGTCGCGGTGGGCGTGCGGGGCGAGGCCGCCTCGCCGGTGGCGGAAATGGCCCAGGTGCTGGCCACCGCCACCACCCCGCACGACGTCAAGGGGGGTACGGACTCGCGTCGCGGCGATCCGGCGGCCGGGCTGCCGGCCGCGGCCGCCCCCCGGGAGGCGCCGTACGGGCCGCCGATGGAGTTCCACAACCCGATGGAGCCGCACGCGACGCTGGCCGAATGGAACGGCGATTCGCTCACCGTGTGGACCGCGACCCAGGGCATCTCCGGCGCCCGAACCACCCTCGCCAGCCTGTTCGGGATCCCGCCCGAGCAGGTGCGGGTGATCTGCCCCTATGTGGGAGGCGGCTTCGGCTGCAAGGGCAACACCTGGCCGCCGGTGACCCTGGCAGCACTCGCCGCGCGCAAGCTCGACCGGCCGGTGCGGCTGGTGCTGACGCGCGAGCAGATGTACGTGAACAACGGCCACCGGCCGCAGACCATCCAGAACGTCAGCCTCGGCAGCGACGCGCAGGGCCGGCTCGCGGCGATCCGCCACGACGGCTTCAGCCAGATGTCGGACCACAGCCTCGGCAGCTTCACCGAAAGCTTCGCGATCGCGTCGCGCATGCTGTATTCGTGTCCCGCCGTCGCCACCGGCCACAAGACCGTCTCCACCAGCTTCAGCCTGCCGACCTATATGCGGGCACCCGGCGAGGCTTCCGGCATGTTCGCGCTGGAATCCGCCATGGACGAGATGGCCTACCAGCTCGGCATGGACCCGATCGCCTTCCGCCTCGCCAACTACGCCGACCACGACGAGAACGAGAACAAGCCGTATGCCAGCAAGGCGCTGCGGCAGTGCTACAGCGAGGGCGCCGACCGGTTCGGCTGGAACCGGCGCACGCCGCAGCCCCGCTCGATGCGCGACGGCCACGTGCTGATCGGCATGGGCATGGCGAGCTCGACCTATCCCACCAACCGGCAGCCGGCGCATGCCCGGGTCACCTTGTTCGCGGACGGCACCGTGCTGGTGCAGAGCGGCACCCAGGATCTCGGCACCGGCACCTACACGATCATGATGCAGGTCGCAGCCCAGACGCTCGGCGCGCCCACCAGCAAGGTGCGGGTCGAGCTGGGCGACAGCACACTGCCTCCGGCGGGGGTGTCGGGCGGCTCGACCACGGCGGCCAGCGTGATGCCGGCGGTGCTGCAGGCGGCGCAGGCGGTGCGCACGCGCGCGCTCGGGCTGGCGCTCGCCGCCAAGGCCGGCGACTGGCAGGGTGTTGCGATCGAGGCGATGACGCTCCAGGGCGACACGGTCGCATCCCCGCGCGGCAGCGTCAGCCTCGCCGAGGTGATGCGTGGCAGAAGAGTGCCGCAGATCCAGGTGGACACCGCGGCAAGCCTCGGGCCGGAGGCCTCCAAGGTTTCGCGGCACGCCTTTGGGGCGCAGTTCGTGGAGGTTCGCGTCGACCAGGATTTCGGCACGGTGCGGGTGAGCCGCTATACCGGCGTGTTCGGCGTGGGCACCCTGCTCAACGCCAAGACCGGGCGCAGCCAGTTGATGGGCGGCATCGTGTTCGGGCTCGGCATGGCGCTGCTGGAAGGCGCGCGTGCGGACCCGCATACCGCGCGGATCATGAACGCCAACCTTTCGGAGTATCTGGTGCCGGTGAACGCCGACGTGCCGGTGATCGACGTCGCGACCGTCGACGACCCCGACCTGGCGACCGGTCCGCTCGGCCTGAAGGGCATCGGCGAGCTGCCGATGGTGGGCGTCGCGGGGGCGGTCGCCAACGCCGTCTACCACGCCACCGGCCGGCGGGTGCGCTCCCTGCCGATCCGGATCGAGGACGTGATCTGACCGCTTCATCAACAGGAGACCCGAATGGAACGTGACCAGGCCGAGAAGCTGTGGGAGCTGATGCGCTCAACCAAGTTCGCGATGCTGACCACCGAGGACGATGGCGAGCTGCGCAGCCGGCCGATGGCCGCAAGCCAGGACAGCTTCGACGGCACCTTGTGGTTCTTCACGCGCGCCAGCGCACACAAGGTGGACGAGGTGCAGGCGCACCAGCGCGTCGGCGTCAGCTATGCCGATCCCGACAAGCAGAACTATGTCTCGTTGTCCGGCACCGCGGCGCTGGTGCGCGACCCGGCGCTGATCGACGCGCACTGGGCAGAGATCCTGCGCACCTGGTTCCCCAAGGGCAAGGGGGATCCCGACATCGCCCTGCTGCGCGTCGACGTCACCCAGGCGGAATACTGGGACGCGCCGAACTCGAAGATGGTGCACGCCTATGGCTACCTCAAGGCCAGGCTGACCGGCTCGGCGCCGGCGCCCGGCGGCAACGAGAAGGTCAGTGTCGCGCCCGGCGCCTGAGCCGGCGGGCCCGGCCGGAGTCGGTTGATGGCGGTGATCAGCTACCTGACCCGGATCGAGTTCGATGCCGGCGCGGTCTCCAGGCTTCCAGCGCTGCTGGGCGAGATCGGCGTCAGCCGCCCGCTGATCGTCACCGATCGCGGGCTGGTCGAGACCGGAATGGTGGAGCGGATCGCCGCCACCCTGCCGGGCGCCAGCACCCTGTTCAGCGACACGCCCGCCAACCCCACCGAGGCGGCGGCGCTTGCAGCGCTCGCGTGCTACCAAGGCGGCAACTGCGACGGCGTGGTGGGCCTCGGAGGCGGCTCCTCGATCGACCTCGCCAAGGCCGTGCGGCTCCTGTCGGGCCACCCGCCGCCGCTTTCCAGCTATGTGGCGGTGGAAGGCGGCGCGGCTCGCATCCACAACCGGATCTGCCCGATGATCGCGGTGCCGACCACCGCCACATAGCTGGAA
>CAXUNX010000322.1:0-2908 GCA_964252545.1 uncultured Acetobacteraceae bacterium
CTTTCGGGTAGGCTTGTGCCGGTAATCCATAGGAGGGACCCGCGCGCCGCGGAGTGCCCGTCCAGAGGCTGACGCAGCGGCGCGCGGGAGGTGCCTGTGGTTTACCGGTGCAAGCCGGGAGGCACGGTCAGGCTCGGCTTTTGAACCGCCAGCTCTCGTTGCCGGTCTCGACGATCTCGCAGTGGTGCGTCAGCCGGTCGAGCAGCGCCGTGGTCATCTTGGCGTCGCCGAACACGCTCGGCCACTCGCCAAAGGCCAGGTTGGTGGTGACGATCACCGAGGTCTGCTCGTAGAGGCGGCTGACCAGGTGGAACAGCAGCTGGCCGCCGGACTGGGCAAACGGCAGGTAGCCGAGCTCGTCCAGCACGACGAAGTCCATGCGGCAGAGATAGTCCGCCATCCGGCCCTGGCGGCCGGAGCGGGTCTCCGCCTCGAGCCGGTTCACCAGGTCGACGACGTTGAAGAACCGGCCGCGGGCGCCGTCGCGGATGCAGGCGCGTGCGATGGCGATCGCGAGGTGGGTCTTGCCGGTGCCCGTGCCGCCCACCAACACGACGTTGCGCTGATGTGCCAGAAACTCGCCGCCAGACAGGTCGCGCACCAGGGTCTGGTTGATCGGCGTGCCGTCGAAGGCGAAGTCGTCGACGTCCTTGGCCAATGGCAGCTTGGCGATGGTGATCTGGTAGCGGATGGACCGCGCCTGCTTCTCGCTGATCTCCGCCGTGAGCAGGTCGCCGACGATGCGCGTCGGCTCGTGCTGGCGCTTGACCGCCGTGCCGATGATCTCGTCGTAGGCGGCCTTCATGCCATAGAGCTTCAGCTCCGCCATGGTGGTCAGGATCTCGGATCGTTCCATCAGATGGGTCTCCTCAGGCTGTCGTAGCGGGCGCAATCGGCAACCGGCGCGTGCGTCAGCCGCAGCGCGTCCGGGGTCAGGATGGTGACCGGCGGGGCGGGTTCGCGGTGCCGGGCCAGGATGTTGATGACGACGTCGGCCGAGTGCGTCGCCTCGCGCAACGCCTCGGCACAGGCGGCCTCGACCGCGGCCAGGCCGTCGCTCAGCACGGCGGCCAGGATCGTCACCATCTGCCGGTCACCGTCGGCGCTACCCGCCAGCTTGCGGCGGATGCGCTCCATCGCTGACGGCAGCAGCCAGTCCTTGAACGGCGCGCCGTTGCGCAGCGCCCCCGGCTTGCGCGCCAGCACCGGGACGTAGTGCCAGGGGTCGAACACCGTCTGGTCACGGCCGAAATTGCGGCGGTGTTCGCCGACGATCTTGCCGCCCTGGCGCAACTCGATCCGATCGGCATAGGCGCGGACCTCGACCGGGCGCCCGACCGCGTGCGCCGAGACCGAGTAGCGGTTGTTGTCGAACCGCACGAGGCAGGTCTTGGACACCGACGCCGTGACAGCGTGGAAGCCGTCGAAGCGGCCGACATACGGCACCAGGCTGGGCCGCTCGGCCTCGAACACCGACCACACCGTCTGGTCGCGCAGCTCGGGATGGCGGTGCGCCCGGGCGTAGGCGACGCACTGGTCCAGCAGCCAGGCGTTCAGCTCGTCGTAGCTCTTGACCCGCAGCCGCGGCGAGAAGAACCGTTCCCGCACCAGGCCGACCTGGTTTTCGACTTGGCCTTTCTCCCAACCAGACGCCGGGGTGCAGGCGACGGGATCGACCAGGTAGTGGCTGCACATCTGGAGGAACCGGCGATTATAGGCCCGCTCGCGGCCGACGAAGATCGCGTCGACCGCCGCCTTGAGGTTGTCGTAGATGCCGCGCGTGCAGGCGCCCTTGAAGAACGCGAACGCCCGGTCGTGCGCGTCGAACACCATCTCCTGCGTCTCGCGCGGGTAGGCCCGCACGAACAGCATCCGGCTGTGGCACAGCCGCAGGTGCGCCACCTTGACCGTGACGGTCGTGCCGCCGATCAGCACGATCTCGTAGCTCCAGTCGAACTGGTATGCCTCGCCAGGCGCGAAGCTCAGCGGCACATACGCCGCGGCCGACGCCGACACCTGGTCGCGCCGCCACGTCCGGGCATACCGCCGCACCGCGTCGTAGCCGCCCTCGTACCCTGACCCGCGCAGCGCCTCGAACACCCGGATCAGCGTCAGCCGCTCCCGGCTGGGCCTCGCCTCGTTAGCCGCGAGCAGCTTGTCCAGCTCATCGCGCCAGGCACCCAGCCGCGGCATCGGCTGCTGCTCGCGCTCATACCGAAACTCCGTCGCCTCTGACCGGAGGACCTTGCGCACCACCTTGCGCGAGACGTGCAGCTCCCGGCAGATCGCCTTGATCGACTTGCCCTGGATCAAATGGGCACGGCGGATCCGCGCAATCGTCTCCACCACCAGCATCCCAAACAGGCCCCCGTGCAAAACACGAAAGCCACGGTGAACCCCAACGTCAGAGGGGTCCCGTTTGGACGCCGATCACCCCGCTAACGGGGTCCCTATTCCACGCCTATCCACAGGGTGGTGCCCCAATGCGCCCGCAGCCAGTCCTGAGCGTGCGGATCGTCCTCGCCCAGCTGCAGGATGCCGTCCGGGATCGGCACGAGCCGGTGCAGGTCAAAGGGACAGAGACCAGGCTCGCGCCAGCGCGCCAGTAGCCGGTCGTGCCGGGCGGCGATCACCTCGCGGAGCTGCCGCGCCAGCATCCGCGCCTCAGGGCCGGCCGACGCCATCGGTGCGAACAGGCGCGCCACCTCCTGGTCGAGATCGAGGTGCCAGGGCACGCCGCCGGTGCCGCGCGCGACGTCTCGGAAGCGCGCCACCTCGCCGGCAGGTCCGCTCACCGTCAGCAGGTTCAGTAGCCAATCGGTGCCAGCCAGTGCGTCGCGATTGGCACCCACGGCTTCGCCGGAAGCCCCCTGCCCTTCCCGGCCGCTCTCCGTCCGGCGCGCAGGCT
>CAXUNX010000323.1:0-2898 GCA_964252545.1 uncultured Acetobacteraceae bacterium
GGTGTCGGCGTTGCGGGAGTCCGCCAATCCCCTGCTCTACCAGATCAACACGCGGGTGCTGCTGAACCGCATCGCCCAGACCTTCGGCCGGCCGGCCGGCTTCGACGACATCCCGGCCGACGCGTTGCGCGCGGTGGCGGCACTCGGCTTCGAATGGGTCTGGTTGCTGGGCGTGTGGCAGACCGGGCTGGCCGCGCGGGAGATCTCGCGCACCCACGCCTCGTGGCAGCCCGGCTTCCACGAGGCGCTGCCCGACCTCACGCCGGAGGATATCGGCGGCTCGCCGTTCGCGGTGTCCGGCTGGCACGCCGATGCGGCGTTCGGCGGCAACGCGGCGCTGGCGCGGCTGCGCGAGCGGGTCCACGCGGCGGGGCTGCGGTTGATGCTGGACTTCGTGCCCAACCACCTGGCGCCCGACCATCCATGGGTGCGCGAGCAGCCCCGGCTGTTCGTGGCCGGTTCCGCCGAGGACCTCAGGGCGCAGCCGGAGAACTGGACAACCGCCCGGACAAACAGCGGCGATATGGTGCTGGCGCACGGGCGGGATCCGTATTTCCCGGGCTGGCCCGACACGGTGCAGCTCGATTACAGCAATCCGGACACCCAGTCCGCGATGCGCGACACCCTGCTCAACATCGCCGGCCGCTGCGACGGCGTGCGGTGCGACATGGCGATGCTGCTGCTGCCGGAGGTGTTCCAGCAAAGCTGGTCCGGTCACCTGGGGGGACGCGAAGTGGCCGCGTTCTGGCCGCCGGCCATCGCCGCCGTGCGCGCCGCCTATCCGCAGTTCCGGCTGCTGGCGGAGGTTTATTGGGAGCTCGAGCCGGTGCTGCTCGAGCAGGGCTTCGACTGGGCCTACGACAAGGGTCTGTATGACGCGCTGCGCGCCGGCAACGCGGCCGACGCCTCCGTGCGGCTGTCGGCTCCGCCCGAGCACCAGGCGCGCCTCGCCCGCTTCCTTGAGAACCACGACGAGCCGCGCGCGGCGGCGAGCTTCGGGCTTGCCCAGCACAAGGCGGCGGCGGTTCTGTGCTTCTGCGCGCCCGGCCTGCGTTTCCTGCACCAGGGGCAACTCGAAGGCGCTCGGGCGTTTATCCCGATCCATCTCAACCGTGCGCCGCAGGAGGCGATCGATCCGGCCATCCACGAATTCTATCACGATCTGCTTGCGGTGCTGCGCGCGCCGGCGCTGCAGGGGTCCTTCGCAGCGCTTGCCGCCGGTCCCGCCTGGGAGGGCAATCCGAGCCACGAGGCGTTCTGCGCCTCGGTGTGGTACGACGATCAGGGTTTGAAGCTGCTCTCGATCGTGAACTACTGCGCCGACCGCGGCCAGTGCCGGGTGCGGCTGGACCATCCGAGCCTGGCCGGTCGCCGGGTCTCGCTGTCGGACCGGCTGGGTCCGGAGCATTACGCGCGCGACGGCGCCGTCCTGGCGGGGGAGGGGCTGTATCTCGATCTTCCCGGCTGGGGATACAACCTGTTCGCCCTCGGCTGAGCGCCGGCCGGAGCGGCCGGCGCGCCGGCACGGTTCCATGCGGCCGGCTTCTGCTCTAGCGTGCGGCGGTTCCAATTTCTGGTTGCTTGCCATGGACCTCATCGCCGCACGCCTGAACAAGATCAGTCCGAGCCAGACGATCGCCATCAGCACCAAGGCGCGGGCACTCAAGGCGGCCGGGCGCGACATCATCTCGCTTTCCGCGGGCGAGCCGGACTTCGACACTCCGCCGAACGTCAAGCAGGCGGCGATCCGGGCGATCGAGGCGGGGCAGACCAAATACACCGACGTGTCCGGCACGCCGGCCTTGAAGCGGGCGATCGCCGAGCGCTTCCGGCTGGATTCCGGGCTCGACTACACCCCCGAGGAGATCATCGTCTCCACCGGCGGCAAGCAGGTGATCTTCAACGCGATGGCCGCGACCCTCGATGCCGGCGACGAGGTGATCATCCCGTCGCCCTGCTGGGTGTCGTACCCGGATATCGTGGCGCTCGCCGACGGCACGCCGGTGATGGTTCCCTGCGGGCCGAACAGCGGCTTCAAGCTGCGGGCGGAGGAACTCGAGGCGGCGATCACCGCGAAAACCAAGTGGTTCTTTCTCAACAGCCCGAACAACCCGACCGGCGCCGCCTACTCCGCAGCCGAGCTGCGCGCCATCTGCGACGTGCTGCTGCGCCACCCGGATGTCTGGATCTTCACCGACGACATCTACAACAAGCTGGTTTATGGTGGTTTCGAAACCGCGACGATCGTGCAGGTCGAGCCGCGCCTGCGCGGGCGCACGGTGACCATGAACGGCTGCTCGAAGGCGTATGCGATGACCGGCTGGCGGATCGGCTTCGCGGGCGCGCCGCTGGCGCTGATCAGGGCGATGGACAAGCTGCAAAGCCAGTCCACCTCGAACGCCAGCTCGATCAGCCAGGCGGCAGCCCTGGAGGCGCTGGCCGGGCCGCAGGACTTCATCGGCGGCATGGTCGCGGCCTACGAGGCGCGGCGCGACCTGGTGGTGGCGATGCTCAACCAGGCGCCTGGCCTCAGCTGCCACAAGCCGGAAGGCGCGTTCTATGTGTTCCCGTCGATGCGCGGCTGCATCGGCAAGACCAGCGCCGGAGGGGCCGCGATCACCGACGACGAGAGCTTCGTGGTGGCACTGCTGGAGGAGCAGGGGGTGGCCGCGGTGCATGGCGCCGCGTTCATGTTCCCCGGCCATTTCCGGGTCAGCTACGCAACCGACACCGAGAGCCTGCGGCAGGCCTGCGGTCGCATCCAGCGGTTCTGCGCAGCCCTTGCCTGAGCTCGCCGCCCGGCTGGGTTCGCTCCGGCCGCCCGCCACCGTGGGGATGTCGGTCCGCGCCCGGGCGCTGCGGGCGGCCGGGCATCCGGTGATCTCGCTGGCGATCGGC
>CAXUNX010000324.1:0-324 GCA_964252545.1 uncultured Acetobacteraceae bacterium
ACGCCACCCATCCGTATGCGGTGCAGATCAGCCGGCACGCCGAAGCCGCCGCCGCCGAGACCGGGACCAGCCTGCTGCGGATCGAGCGGCCGCCCTGGACCGCCCAGCACGGAGACCGCTGGATACGCGCAGCGGACGCTGAGGCGGCGGCGGCGGCGCTGGGCGGAGGAAGCCTTCGGGTGCTGCTGACGCTCGGCAGCAAGGGCCTGGCGCCGTTTCGCGCCCATTCGCGGCATCACTACGTGATCCGCTGCATCGACCCGCCGGATCCGGCTCTGCTGCCGCCCCGGGCGGAGCTGGTGCTGGGACGCGGTCCGTTCACGC
>CAXUNX010000324.1:334-2878 GCA_964252545.1 uncultured Acetobacteraceae bacterium
GGCGGCGGCGGCGCATCGACCTGCTGGTCAGCAAGAACTCGGGCGGCGACGCCACCGCCCCGAAGCTGCAGGCGGCGCGCCTGCTCGGCCGGCCGGTGATCATGATCGACCGTCCGCCGGGCGGCGCCCGCCTCGGCTGCCGTGTCGAGACGGCGGAAGCGGCGAGGCAATGGCTGCTGGGCGTGCACGGGCATCTGGCCAGCTCAGCGCTCGCCGCGGGGCGCGTAGAGCCATGACCGCGCGTCGGGACGAGGGATCAGCCGGGTGGCCTCGGTGCCGATCATCACCAGCGTGCGCATGTCGGCCTCGACTGCCCGGGCGGCTTGCAGCGAGGTGAGCACCACCCTCTCCTCCGGCCGGCTGATCGCGGTTGCGAATGCCACCGGAACCCGGCCCGGCAGGATCTCGCGCAGCAGCGACAGCGCCGCATCGAGCTGCCATGGGCGGGCGCTGGAGACCGGGTTGTAGAGCGCGAGCGCGAAGCCGGCCTCGGCGGCGGCACGCAGCCGCCGCAGCAGCACAGGCCACGGCTTGAGGTTGTCGGACAACGAGAGCACGCAGAAATCATGGCCGAGCGGCGCACCCAGGCGGGCCGCCACCGCAAGCATCGCCGAGATCCCCGGCATCACCTCGATGTCCAGCGCGCGCCAGGCCGGATCACCGTGCTCGACCGCCTCGAA
The DNA here is from genome assembly GCA_964252545.1 of uncultured Acetobacteraceae bacterium. Lineage (GTDB taxonomy): Bacteria > Pseudomonadota > Alphaproteobacteria > Acetobacterales > Acetobacteraceae > Lichenicoccus. The sequence continues at coordinate 1,015 of CAXUNX010000324.1, forward strand.
CACCGCGCTGGCCATCGCGAACACCCCGGCGTCGCCGGACGAGACCACCGCGACCACGCGCCCGGACGCCGCCAGCGACAAGGCCGTGCGGGCGCGCTCGAGTTCCTGGCGGTTGTCCGACCCGTGCCGCACCGCCTGCGGGCAGGCGCCGATGCGGTCGAGATAGGGGCCGTAGCCGACCAGATCGGTGGCGCTGTTGAGGGCAGCCTCGACCTGGGGCGTGCGCAGGCCGGGATCCCCCGGCCCTAGCCCGAGGATGACGAGGCGGCCGCTCACCGCGGGACCGGAAGCAAGACGGCCGCTCATCGCGGGCCTTGGTGGAACACGGCCGCTCATCGCGGGCGTTGGTGGAACACGGCCGCTCATCGCGGGCCTTGGCGACCCGGCACCAGGATCATCGAGAAATAGGGCGCGTGCGGCGCCGGATGCTCGAGGTCGGCCATCGGCAGGATGCGCTCGCCCGGCATGGTGCCCTGCTCCACATAGACCGCGCGCTCCAGCAGCCCGGCGTCGCCCAGGGCGGCGCGGATCTTGGGAAGATTGCCGCCGACCTTCATGATCACCGCGGCGTCTCCCATGGACAGGCGCGAGGCCAGGCGTTGCCGGTCGAGCGTTCCCGGCAGCACCTGCAGCACGTCGTCGCCATGCGTGAACGGCAGCTCGGCCGCCGACCAGCAGCCGCTCATCCCGGTGACGCCGGGGACGATCTCCTGCGGGAACTCGCCGCGCAACCGGTCGAACAGGTACATCGCCGATCCATAGAAGAACGGGTCGCCCTCGCACAGCAGTGCCACGTCCGTGCCCGCCGCCAGCCGCTCGGCCAGCAGCCCGGCGCAGCGCTCATAGAACAGGCCGATGTCGCGCAGGTAGCGTGGGTCGGCCACCGAAAGCTCGGTGGTGAACGGATACTCGAACCGAAGCAGATCGGCTCCCGGACTGATCCGCTGGTCGGCGATCACCCGGGCATGGCCGGGACGGCCGTGCTTGGCGAAGAAGGCGACGCAGGGCGCGGTCTGGATGACCCGGGCCGCCTTGAGGGTCAGCAACTCGGGATCGCCGGGGCCCACGCCGACGATCAACAGGCGCCCCCTCACTCGGCCTCGCTGGCCAGGGCATTAACCGCCGCCGCCGCCATCGCACTTCCGCCCTGCCGGCCGGCGACGATCGCCCACCGGAGGTGCGGCGCGGCCTCGAGCGCCTGCTTGGATTCCATGGCGCCCACGAAGCCCACCGGCATGCCGATAATCGCGGCCGGCCTGGGTGCTCCTGCCTCGAGGCGTTCAAGCAGGTGGAACAGCGCGGTCGGCGCATTGCCGATCGCCACCACCGCCCCGCCGAGGCGCTCGCCCCAGAGATCGAGCGCAGCCGCCGAGCGGGTGGTGCCGAGCTGCTGCGCCAGGAGCGGCGTGCGCGGATCGCGCAGCGTGCAGACCACTTCGTTTCCGGCCGGCAGCCGCGCCCGGGTGACGCCGTGCGCAACCATCTCGGAGTCGCACAGCACCGGAGCGCCGTTGCGCAGCGCGGCGCGTCCGGCCGAAACGAAGCCTGCGGCAAAGCGCAGGCTGCGGGCGATCTCCACCATGCCGCTGGCATGGATCACCCGCACCGCGATCTGGGCCTCCTCGGGCGTGAAGCCGGACAGGTCGGCCTCGGCCCGGATGATGGCGAACGAACGGGCGTAGATGGCGGCGCCGTCATGTTCATACTCGGTGGTGGTCAACGCCCCCTGCACTTCCGACCAGATCTCCGGCGAGCTGCGCGATCGTCAGCCCGTCACGGCCTGCTGTATCGCCCGCCCGCCCGTTGCGCACCAGCCCGTATCGGCCCTCGCTGCCCACCAGCGTGATCGCGGCCGGTCCCGGAT
>CAXUNX010000325.1:0-2843 GCA_964252545.1 uncultured Acetobacteraceae bacterium
CAGCCCGGTTGCGACCGCGGAGGCGCCGCGCGCCATCGCCTGCATCGCTTGGCCGCGGTCACGGGCTTGCAGCAGACCAGCGAGATCGCTGCCGCCCGCCCGCGCCACCGCCTCGCGGGTGATGTCGGGCGCGGCTCCGGACGCGATCTCGGGCGCTCCGAGCACGCCCACGTCGACCAGCACGGTCTCGCACCCCTTGGCGTGCAGCAGCGCCCGGACCAGGCCGTACTCCGCGCCCTTGGTGTCGAGGGTGCCAAGCAGGGCGATCACCGGCGCTGCCATCGCAGCAAACCCCCTAGCGTTGTCCGGACCCGGGAGGGCGCGCGGGCGGCAGCAGCGTGACGCCGGGCATGGTGCGCGGCACCAGTTCGGGCCCCGCCGGCGAATAAACCACGAACAGCAGCAGGGTCTCTGGACCTTGATTCATGGTGGAATGGAAACGATCGGTCGGCACGAACACCGTGCTGCCGGGGCCGATGGCGGCGGTGACCGGTTCGCCTTCGACGGTCTCGATCATCTGCACGCCTTGGCCCGAGACAACAAACAGGATCTCCTCGGCGCCGGGGTGGTTGTGGCGCTCGTGGCCGCCGCCCGGCGCAATCCGGACGATGCCGGCGCTGAGATTGCCGGCGCCGTTCACCTCCGGACCGCAGGTCGCATTGAAGCGTCCCCAGGGGAACACCACCGTCTCGGTGTCGGCGGCCTCGACGATCAGGGATGGCGGTTGCGGCATGAACACCTCGCATGGCGACGCCGAAAGCTTGCGCGCCGCGGCGCGATCTCGCGCCCCGGGGCACGGTGCGTCAAGCGTGCGGCCGGTTGGGGTCCGGCCCGCCCCATCCACCGTGCCGGCCTAGTGCGGCGGCGGAGATTGGGCGATGCTGGTGTGCTGCCGGAGTGTGGCGCGAAAGGACAAGCCATGAGGACCTTGAAGGGACCCGCCATCTTCCTCGCGCAGTTCGCAGGTGCTTCGCCGCCGTTCAACACCCTGCGGGAGATCGCCGGCTGGGCGCGCGAGGCGGGCTTTGTCGGGGTGCAGATCCCGACCTGGGAAAGCGGGTTGTTTGATCTCGCCCGCGCCGCCGAAAGCAGCAGCTACTGCGACGAGGTGCGGGGCGTGCTGGCCGACGCGGGGGTGGCGCTCACCGAGCTTTCGACCCACCTGCAGGGCCAGCTGGTGGCGGCCCACCCCGCCTATGACGAGCCGCTCGACGGCTTCGCGCCGCCCGCGGTGCGCGGCAACCCGGCCGCCCGGCAGCGATGGGCGGTGGATCAGCTGCATCTGGCGGCGCGCGCCTCGCGCCGGCTCGGGCTTGCGGCGCACGCGACCTTCTCGGGCAGCCTGCTGTGGCCGTTCCTGTATCCGTTCCCGCAGCGTCCGGCCGGGCTGGTGGAGAGCGGCTTCGCCGAGCTCGCCAAGCGCTGGCGGCCGATCCTGGATGCGTTCGACGAGGCGGGCTGCGACCTCTGCTTTGAGCTGCACCCGGGCGAGGACGTGCATGACGGCGTCACCTTCGAGATGTTTCTCGAGCGCGTCGAGCACCATCCGCGCTGCAACATCCTCTACGACCCGAGCCATCTCGTGCTGCAGGTGATGGATTATCTCGGCTTCATCGACAACTACCACCAGCGCATCCGGATGTTCCACGCCAAGGACGCCGAGTACGTTCCGAGCCCGCGCCAGGGCGTGTACGGCGGCTACCAGCCCTGGGTGGCGCGAGCCGGGCGGTTCCGCTCGCTGGGCGACGGGCAGGTCGATTTCCGCTCGGTGTTCTCCAAGCTCGCGCAGTACGACTTTCCCGGCTGGGCGGTGCTGGAATGGGAGTGCGCGCTGAAGCAGGCAGAGGTGGGCGCCCGCGAGGGTGCCGCCTTCATACGCGACCACATCATCCCGGTGACCGGGCGCGCGTTCGACGATTTCGCCGCCGGCGGCACCGACGTTGCCGCCAACCGGCGCCTGCTCGGCCTGGCGGAGGCGGACGCGTGACCCCGCGTCGCCTGCGCCTCGGCATGGTGGGCGGCGGCGAGGGAAGCTTCATCGGCGGCGTGCACCGGCTGGCGGCGCGCCTCGACGACCAGTTCGAGCTGGTGGCCGGCGCGTTCTCGTCCGATCCAGAGCGCAGCCGGCGTTCCGGCCTCGGGCTGCGGCTTTCCTCCGAGCGGGTGTATGACGACTTCGCCGCGATGGCGGCCGCGGAGGCGCGGCGCGCCGACGGCATCGACGTGGTGAGCGTGGTCACCCCCAACAACAGCCACTATCCGATCTGCCGGGCGTTCCTGGAGCAGAACATCGCGGTGATCTGCGACAAGCCGATGACCACCACGCTGGCCGACGCCCGGGCGCTCGCCGTTCTGGTGCGCGAGCGCAAGCTGCCGTTCGTGCTGACCCACACCTATGCGGGCTATCCGATGGTGCGCGAGGCGCAGGCGATGGTGGAGTCCGGGATGCTGGGCCAGATCCGCGTGGTGCAGGTGGAGTACCCGCAGGACTGGCTGGCCACCGCACTCGAGGATACCGGCCAGAAGCAGGCCGCCTGGCGCACCGACCCGGCCCGCTCGGGTCCGGCCGGCTGCGTCGGCGACATCGGCACCCATGCGCACCACCTGGCGGGCTTTGTCACCGGGCTCAGCGTGGAGGCGGTCTCGGCCGACCTGTCGAGCCACGTGCCGGGCCGGGCGCTCGACGACAATGCCGGCATGCTGCTTCGCTTCAAGGGGGGTGCCCGCGGCATGCTGTGGTGCTCGCAGGTGGCGAGCGGGCAGGAGAACGGGCTGCGGCTGCGGGTGTATGGCGAGCGGGCGGGCCTCCAATGGGCGCAGGAGCACCCCAACCAGCTCCGCTT
>CAXUNX010000326.1:0-2829 GCA_964252545.1 uncultured Acetobacteraceae bacterium
AATCCGACGAGTAGGAGGCCCAGGACAGGTTGAAGCTGGCCACGATCGCAACCGCAAGCAGCACCACCGGCAGGGGCGGGGCATGCGCCAGGTGGGGGAAGGCGGCGGCCCGGTGGTCCGCATCAAGCAGCCCGATCACCGCAAACGCCGCCAGCAGCGCGCCGCCGAGATATTTCTGCAGCAGTTGCACCGCGTGATGGCCGTGGATGCTGGCCGCCATCTGGATCGCCGCCAGGATGCCGAGCGCCAGCCAGAAGGGCGGCCTGGTCCCGGCCTGCGCCGCCAGCGCGATGAAGGCCGTGGCGGCGGGCACGTTGTTCACCGCGTCCCATCCGACGCAATACATCCAGTTGAGCAGCGAAGGCAGCCGGACGCCCCCTTGTCCGAGCACCCGGCGGGAGGCTTCCATCTGCGGCAGCCCGGTCACCGGCCCGATCGTGGCTGCCAGCGCCACCGGCAGCGCGCCGATCAGGTTGCCGATCAGGATCACCGCGACGCCGGTCCGGAAATCGAGGCCGAGCGTCAGCAGCAGCACGCCGATCACCCAGCCGCCCGGGCCCAGGTTGGGAGCGAAATGGCTCCAGAACACCCGGTCGATGCGCATGGTCTGCTGCGAGCGGGGCACCGGGCGGGTCACCGACTCGGAGCCGGTGCTTTCCATCGGCAAAGGCTTGGGGAACAATCCGGCTTTCACCGCCCTGTTCCCCGGCGCCGCCAGGAGCCGCGCGGCTCGGCGCCTCGATTCCAGACACGGAGACGTCGCGCGTGCTGAAACGTCGGTCGCTGGCGGCGCTGCCGGTTCTGCTTGGCGCCGGCTGCTCTCCGGCCGGCCTGCTCAACACGCTTGCGCCGGACCGGCTCGTCGCGCGCTCGATCCGCTACGGCGACGGTCCGCGCCACAGCCTCGATGTTTATTCCGCCGGGCAAGCAGGCGGTCCGGTGGTGCTGTTTCTGTATGGCGGCTCCTGGGACAGCGGCAACAAGGCGACCTACCGGTTCGTCGGCGCCGCCCTCGCGTCGCTGGGCTTTGTTGTGGTGATCCCCGACTACAGGCTTTATCCCGAGGTGCGCTACCCGGCATTTCTGGAGGACAACGCCGCGGCGCTGGACTGGACCCGACGCCACATCCACCGTTTCGGCGGCGACGGCCTGCCGCCCTTTGTTATGGGTCATTCCGCCGGCGCCTACAACGCGGCGATGCTCACGCTCGATCCACGCTGGCTGGGTGCCTTCGGGCGGACCCCACGCGCCGATCTGCGCGGCCTGGTGGGGCTGGCCGGACCGTATGATTTCCTGCCGCTCGACAGCGACGAGCTGCGCGACATCTTCCGTCCCGGGCAACCGCCGCGCAGCACCCAGCCGATCGAGCATGTCGACGGACACAATCCGCCGGTGCTGCTGCTTGCCGGCAGCGCCGATCGGGTGGTGCGGCCGTCCAACACCATCCGCCTGGCGCAGCGCATCCGTGAGAGAGGGGGGTGCGTGGTGAGCCGCTTGTATCCTGGCGTGGGACATACCGAGATCATCGGCGCCTTCGCGGGCGCGCTGCGCTTCCTGGCACCCAGCCTGCGCGATTCCGCCCGCTTCATCCGCGCCGTCGCCGCTGCGCAGCCGCCCGGCTGCTGCCCGGATCTCGCGCCATCGAATGTTGCAGATTCCGCGCAATCCGGCTCATCCGACCCGCCGCTTGTGCCGTAGAACCGGGCATGGGTGCTGTTCTGCTTCGAGCGACGGCTGTCTCGCCAACTCCGCAACCGCGGACTATCCTGCCTATTGTAAACTGCAGGTGGTTTCAGCCTGGAATGTCCGACGCAACGCTCCCTGGTGTTCCCGAGTCCCTCGAATCGCTTCTCGCACGCTGCGGCGCCGGCGACCGGACCGCCTTCCGCAGGCTCTATGATCTGCAATCCGCCCGTCTCTACGGCCAGGCGCTGCGCCTGACGCGGCAGCCGCAACTGGCGGCCGACGCCGTGCATGATGCGTTTCTCCAGGTATGGCAGCGATCCCTCAGGTTCGATCCTGCACGCGGCCACGCCGAGGCGTGGCTGTCGAGCTTGTTGCGCTACCGGGCGATCGACATCCTGCGCAAGCGCAGGCGCGAGAGCTACGGTCAGGAGCCGCCGGACGAGCCGGATACCGGCCCCACGCCGCTGGATCAGCTGGTTTCCAGCGCCGAGGGATCGGCCCTGCAGCGCTGTCTCGAGCAGCTCGAGGAGGGCCAGCGTCGCGTGGTGCTGCTGGCCTTCCTTGATGGTCTCAGCCACTCCGAGCTGGCCCGCAGGCTGCAAGCCCCGCTCGGCACCGTGAAATCCTGGGTCCGGCGCGCGCTGCTCGGGCTGCGAGAGTGTCTTGGGGCATGAGCGCCAGCAGTCCGGACCGGGCGGCGGAGGAGACCCAGCTGCTCGCCGGCGAGTATGCGCTTGGAACCCTGGGAGCCGAGGATCGCGCCACCCTGGTTCGGGAGGCGGCGGCCGATCCTGGCTTGCGCGACGCGATCGAGGCCTGGGAGCGATGGCTGGCGCCGCTCGCCCGCATCGTTCCTCCGCGGGCGCCACCGGCTGAACTCTGGTCGCGGATCGAGGCAAGCGCCTGGGGCGCGGAGGCTGTTCGCGAACCGGCGCCGGCCTCCGGCGAGGCTCCTGGGCCAGCAGCCGGCCGGGTGCGGCTCTGGCAGGGCATCGCCGCGGCGGGGTTCGCCTTGGCTGCCGCGGTCGCCGGCGTCGCCGTGCTGCACCGGCCGGCGCCGTTGCCGGTGCTTCCGGTCGCCGGGCTGCTGCCGATCAACCAGCCCGCAGCAGACCCCAGAAGAGCATCCGACGGAAAGTGATC
>CAXUNX010000327.1:0-647 GCA_964252545.1 uncultured Acetobacteraceae bacterium
TGAAGCCGCCGATCGCGCCGGCGCCGAAGACGCAGACCTTCATGGCGCCGGCGGTCAACCCGCCCGCCGACGCCATCGCGCTGGACGGCCTCAGGCGCGGCCTGCCGGCGATCCGGAGCGTGGCGCGAGACGGCGCCGACCGGGCCGCGCGCTGGGAGATGATGATGTGTGCGCTGGAAGGGGCGATGGCCTTCCAGAAGGGCCTGGGCGCGGTGCACGCGCTCACCCACCCGCTGGGCGCGGTGCGCGAGCTCAACCTGCATCACGGCACGCTGAACGCGGTGCTGATGGCGGCGGTGCTCCGCTTCAACCGCGAGGCGATCGGTGCGAAATGGCAGGTGCTGTGCGAGATGCTCGGCGGCGAGCCGGACGAGGTGGTGGCCGCGCTGTGCCGCGAGCTCGGCCTGCCCGGCGGGCTAGAGGCGATGGGCGTCACCGAGGCGATGATGCAGACGGTGGCCGGGGAAGCGATGAAGGATCATTGCCACCTCACCAACCCCCGCATCCCGACCCGGGACGAGTATCTCCACCTGCTGCGGGAATCCCGCTAGACCGCCAAACACTCGCGCGGGTCTGGGGCCGGCGGCCCCAGCGGGGCGCGGGGGCCACCCCCCCACACCCAGGACGTCACCCACGACCAAAACCCC
>CAXUNX010000327.1:657-2819 GCA_964252545.1 uncultured Acetobacteraceae bacterium
GGCGCGGGGCAGAGCCCCGCTCACGCTGGACGTCACCCAGTCCGCAACGCCGCCAAGGACGCCTGCTTGCCGGCCATGCCCCAATCGCGCTCAGGCGTTTCCTGGATGGTGACATAGGCCGGAACCGGCTCGGCCAGGCCGGCATGCGTACCCAGGATGCTGGTCGCCTCGGCGATCAGCCTCGTTCGAGCGTCGTCGTCGAGGCCGCCCTCGAGCGCGTAGACCACCAGGATGAGCTGCGGTCCCTTGGCAACCGTTCCGCCGCTGAACACGGCATCGGCGTCGATCTCGTCGAACGTGACCCAGACGCCGGCGCGCACCTCTTCCGTGTCGGCCAGGCGCTCGCAGCGCATGCCCAGCTCGGTCAACGCCGCCGCCGCGGCTGTTCGCGCCTCGGCAGTGAACGTGCCCTTGGTTGATCGGACGAACATCTTCGGCATGGATCACCTCAGCTTGGGTTTTTGCAGGCTTGTCCGTGAGAGGGGGGTGGCGATCGGCCGTCGGGCTCGCTCGACGCCGTGGCCGACCAGCTCGGCCGGCTTCACCGCCTCGCCACTGCAAGGATCCGATGAAACTCCCACACAGGCATGTTGTCACCCCATGACCGTCGATCTTCCGTGCGTGGCCGAAGCCTGGCGGTCATGAACGGTAGCGCAAGGCGTCGTTCGACCGCGTGCTGCAGTCCAGCGGTTGACGTGGCGCACCTCGACCACGGCGCGCGAAGCGGCGCGGATGGCCGCGGCGTGACAGGGTGAGACAGCCCGGATAGAAGGATGCCGTCACCAACAAGCAAAAGCAGGGCCGGGGATGAACGTGCGCAGGTCGGGGTGGATTGCGGTTGCGGCGTCGGCTGCGCTGGCGTTCGGAGCGCAGGGCGCGTCCGCGAAGACGTGGCGGATCGGCTTCGTGCCCAAGCTGATCGGCATCCCGTATTTCAACGCCATGCATGAGGGCTTCGAGAAAGGCGCCAAGGCGTTCGGCGCCAGGATCACCTACCAGGGCTCGACCACCGCGTCGGTGTCCGGCCAGGTCGAGGTCACCCAGAGCCTGATCAACAAGCATCTCGATGCGGTCGGCGTTTCCTCCAACAGCCCCACCGCGCTGGAAGCGCAGGCGGATGCGGCCAAGAAGGCGGGCGTGCTGTTTTATTCCAGCGACAGCCAGGTGGACGGGGCTTCGGTGTCGCTCCGGGTGGCCCCGGCCAACGACCAGGATATCGGCTTCGCGGTGGTCGACCAGCTGGCGCAGCAGATCGGCGGGGCGGGCGACGTGGCCCTGGTTTCCGGCGGCGCCACGGCGACCAACCTGAACGTCTGGATCGGCTTCATGAAGCAGCGGCTGGCTTCGAAATACCCCAACATGCACGTGGTCAGCATCCAGTACGCGGGCGAGGACATCTCCAAGGCCACCGACCTCACCGCGCAGCTGCTTTCGGCCTATCCGCACCTCAAGGGGGTGATCGGCGTCAACTCGACCGCGGTGCCGGGGGCCGCGCAGGCGGTGCTGCGCGCGGGGCTCACCGGCAAGGTGGCGGTGACCGGGATCACCGATCCCAACACCATCCGGCCGTTCGTGCGCAACGGCGTGGTCAAGAGCGTCGTGCTGTGGAGCCCGGTTGATCTCGCCTATGTCACCACCTGGGGCATCGTGCAGCTGCTGGAGCACAAGACCATCGCCGCCAGCAACCAGGTGCCGGGGGTGTCCGACCCCGTCACCTTCGATGCCAAGACCAACACGATGCTGCTCGGAAAGCCGCTGGTGATCACCTCCGCCAACATCGCGCTCAACTTCTGACCGCACGCCGCTCGATGCCCATGGCTGCGCCCGTCATCGAGCTTGCCGGCATCCACAAGAGCTTCGGCGGGGTGCATGCGCTTAAGGGGGTGGACCTCCAGTTGCATGCCGGCCGCACCCACGTGCTGCTCGGCGAGAACGGCGCCGGCAAGTCCACGCTGATCCGGATCCTGACCGGAGCGCTGGCTCCCGACAGCGGCGCCATCCGGATCGACGGGGCACTCCAGGTGCTGCGCGATCCGCTGCATGCCCGCTCGTTCGGGATCCGGGCGGTCTACCAGGAGCCGATGATCTTCCCGCATCTCAGCGTGGCGGAGAACATCTTCACCGGCGCCGAGATCACCGGCGCCGGTGGCCGTCTCAGGCGC
>CAXUNX010000328.1:0-2810 GCA_964252545.1 uncultured Acetobacteraceae bacterium
GGGCTCGGCCGCGCGCAGCAGCAGCGCGTCGTGCTGCCGGTCCTCCGCCCGCCGGACCAGCCGCTCCGTCTGCAGCCCGCCCTGCGCGCGCCTACCGGCGGTGGCATGCACCAGCAGGTTGCTGCTGGCGTCCGCCTGCAGAACCGCTCCCCAGTGCGAGCGCACGGTGAACACGTCGAGCTTCGGCCGCGCCGGCGCCCGGCGGAGCGGATGGAACGGGTCGGCGTGGGCTGTTGCGGCAGAACCGCCCGGTGCTGCCGCCGGCGTCCAGTTCGGCTTGCGCGACGGCGCCGAGGCGCCGATCGCCCGGCACAGCCCGGCGCTGTTCTGCAGCTCGATCCGGGTGAGGATCTCGAACACGCGCCCGGCCAGCGCATGCGGCGCGTGGTCGTGCTCGGCTTCCCAGCCCTCGTTCATCCACGATCGCACATCCACGGTGATGTCGCTGCGCTTGCGGACGCGTTCGAGGAAATGCTCCATGCTGCGGTTCTGGAAATGCAGCACCAGGGCAATGTCCCAGTTCGGCTCGCCGCTGATGATCCCGGGCAGGTGCCAGTGCAGCGGCAGGCCGGCGCTGTCGAGATAGCGCGACGCTTCCACCTGGAAGCAGTGGACGTTGACCATGCCGCGCTGCCGCTCGGGCCGCACGAACGATTTCACGTGCCGGTTGATCGGCTCGGAGGCTGCGGAGTGCCGCAGGTAGGCGAGCGGCGCCGGCACCAGCGGACGCAGCATACGCCCGCCGCTTCCATAAAGCCGCCAGTTGACGCCGATCGCGTCGGCGTCGGGGAAGCCCGAAAGGAAATCGCGCACCGAGCCGTGCCTGCGCAGCATCAGGTATTCGTCGGCGTCAAGGAAGCACAGCCAGGCGAACTCGCCCCGTGCCGCCGACAGCACCTCCATGTACTGGCGCTGCTGCCGGTCATAGTAGCTGCCGCCATCCTGCGGGATGGCGGCGTAGCGGACGTCGAACACCCCGGCTGCGGCCTTGACGATCGCGTCGGTGCCGTCGGTGGAGCCGTCGTCGAACACCAAGATGGTGTCGAAGCCGAGTGCGATGTGCCATGCCAGCCAGCCGGCGATGTCGTGCAGCTCGTCCTTGACCACCAGGACCAGGCCGACGCGCCCCGCACCCGCGCCGCCCGCCCCCGCTTGGTGCGACATGGGTGCTCAGCCCTCGCCGAGATAGCGCCGGCGCAGATGGCGCTGGTAGAACTCGGCCGACAGCGGCGCCCCGGTCGCATCCTGCACGATGGCGGCGGTAGAGGCCGAGCTGCCGCGCTCGTGCACGCGCGGGCGCAGCCAGCGCAGCAGCGGGCTGAAATCGCCTTCGGAAAGGCAGTCCGGAAGCGCCGTGTCGTCCCTGCAGGCGGCGTCGAACAACTGCGCCGCGGTGATGGCGCCCAGCGTATAGGTCGGGAAATAGCCCCACAGCCCGGCCGGCCAGTGGATGTCCTGGAGGACGCCGCGTCGGTCGTCGGGAACCGCCACGCCGAGCAGCGCGCGAAGGCCGGCATTGAAGGCTTCCGGCAGGTCCCGGAGCTGCAGGCTGCCGCTGATGAGCTGCTTCTCGAGCCGGGTTCGCACCAGCACGTGGGCGGGATAGGTGACCTCGTCGGCGTCGACCCGTATGCAGCCGGGCTCCACCCGGGTAAGGCTGCGATAAAGGTTGCCGGCCTCCCAGGCCGGCCCATCGGTATTGAACGCCTCCCGCAGCAGCGGCGCGAGATAGCTCATGAACGGTTGCGAGCGGCACACCTGCATCTCGATCAGCAGCGACTGGCTTTCATGCAGGGTCATGCCGCGGGCGCGCCCGGCCGGCTGCGACAGCCAGGCCCGCGGCCGCCCCTGCTCGTAGAGCGCGTGCCCGGTTTCGTGCAGCACGCCCATCAGGGCGATGGTGAAGTCGTCCGTGTTGTAGCGGGTGGTGATCCGCACGTCCTCGTTGGCGCCGCCGCAGAACGGGTGCGTGCTGGTATCGAGCCGGCCGCGTTCGCTGTCGAAGCCCACCGCCTGCATCAGCCGCCTCGCCACGCGGTTCTGGGCTTCGATCGCAAACGGTCCTTGCAGCGGCAGCGGCGGCGGCTGGCGGTTCTGGTGCTCCAGCGCGCCCGCGAGCAGCTCGGGCAGGCCGGCCTCCAGCGCCTCGAACACCGGATCGATGAGCGCCTGGCGGTTGCCGGGATCGAACTGGTCGAGCAGCGCGTCATAGGGGTCCATCCCGAGCGCCTCGCCCTTGACCGCCGCCACCTCGCGTTGGCGCTCCAGCACCTCGGACAGCAGCGGCAGCAACTGTTTGAAGTCGCTCTCGGCGCGCGCCTGCCGCCAGGCGCGCTCGCACAACGAGGCGGCGCGCGAGGAGGCTTCCACCAGCGGTGCGGGCACCGCGCTTGCGTGCGCATGCTGCCGGCGCATCTCGGCGAGGTTGGCGCGCTGCCAGGCGCCCAGCCCATCGGCGGGGACTGCCATCAGCTCCGGCATGTCCGGCGCGGTTAGCATCTCGTGGGCGATCACCGAAAGCGTCGCCACCTGTCCGGCCCGCTGTTCGGCGGCGCCCGCCGGCATGGTGGTGTCGTTGTCCCAGTTCAGGATGCCGAGTGCCCCTTCGACGTCGGCGAGACGGGCGAAGCGCTTCTCGAGCGTCTGGTAGGCGTCCATGGTGGTTCCTTCATCGGCAGGCGGCGATCCGGCCGTCGCACGCCCGCATGGCACCGGCCCGCACGATACAGGCCGGCATGATGCAGGCTGGCATAACGCAGGCTGGCATAACGCAGGCTGGCATAACGCAGGCTGGCATAACGCAGGCTGGC
>CAXUNX010000329.1:0-2783 GCA_964252545.1 uncultured Acetobacteraceae bacterium
TCCGGGGGCGGCAGGCGGCGCCACTGCCTCGCCAACACCGGCATTCCCACCGGCGCTCCCATTGGCACCGCCGTTCTGCTGCATCTCGTGGCGCAGCTCCAGGATCTGGTTCTGCAGCGAGATCGCCTCCCGGCTGTCGAGCTGGGCGTGGGCCGGCACCGCCAGCGCGCAGAACAGCGCCGCCGACAGGCCCGTGGTCGCAAGCCGCATGAAACATCCCCGATCCGCCATGCCGGCAGCTTATGCAGGAAACCGCGGCGAAGGGGAGGCGGATCGCTTCGCCTGGGAACCCGACCTTACTCCACCCGCCGCCTACTTCACCGAGGTGATGGCGTTTCGGTTCTGCTGCCAGGACTGCTCGTCATCGCCGAGCGCGGTGGGCCGGTCCTTGCCGTAGGAGATGGTGGAGATTCGGGCAGCCGACACGCCCTTGGCGACCAGGTAATCGCGCGCGGCGTTGGCGCGGCGCTCGCCGAGCGCGATGTTGAACTCCTCGGTGCCCCGGTCGTCGCAGTTGCCGGCGAGCTGCACCGTCGCCTGCGGATAGCGCGCGAGCCAGCCCGCCTGCCGGTCAAGGGTGGCCTGGGCGTCCGGTGACAGCGTGCTTTCGTTGAGCGCGTAGTAAACCCGGTCGCCGACATTGGCCACCAGGTCGGCCTCGCTGCCGGGAGCCGCAGCGCCGGTCGGTGCTGCGGAGGCGCCCATGCCGGAGGCAGCACCGGTGTTGGCGTTCTCGTTGCCTGAGCAGGCGGCCAGCAGCGCAACAAGGCCAAGCGCGCCGATAAGCTTCATCTTCATGGTTTTTTCCTGCGGACGAAACAAGGACTGAAACGGGCGATTCCGGTCGCTCGCCCCCGTTCGTCCGACTCGGGTTGTGGAGCCTTCGAACCGGGTGCTGCTCCACGCCGATTACTGTCTCGTTTCGCATCCGGTCAAGTCGCAACCCCCGATTTGACCGATCTTCTGCAAATTTTCCGTCAAGCGTTGCAAACCCGGCACCCTCCGGCGCCGCCGGCTCAGCCGTTCAGCGGCGACCAGGCCGGGTCTGACGCGCCCTCGGGCGTGCGCAGCGGATGATCGTTGAACCCGGCGATGTCGATGGTGGCGAGGCTCGAGGCGAAGCCAGCACCGCCTGCCCCGGCGGCACTCTGCCGGCAATAGGCCATCACGCGCCCGTTCGGGCAGAAGCTCGGGCTTTCCACCGTGAAGCCCTGCGTCAGGATGCGCTCGCCGGTGCCGTCGGGCTGCATCACGCCGATCGAGAAGCCGGCGCCGCCGATCCGGGTGAAGGCGATCAGGTCGCCACGCGGCGACCACACCGGGGAGCCGTACTGGCCCGAGCCGTAGCTGATCCGGCGCGCGCCGCCGCCGGATGCACCCATGACATAGAGCTGCGGCGAGCCGTCTCGGTCCGAGTTGAACACGATCCGCGAGCCGTCCGGGCTGAAGCAGGGGCTGGTGTCGATCGCGCCCGAATTGGTGAGCTGCTGCGAGGCGCGGCTGGCGAGATCGATCCGGAAGATGTCCGAACCGCCGCCCCGGGTGGCCGAAAGCACCACCGCGCTGCCGTCGGGCGAGAAGCGCGGCGCGAAGCTGATGCCGTGGAACTCGCCCAGCACCTCCTGGCGGCCGCTGGCAAGATCGAACAGGTAGACGCGCGGCCGGTCGTTCGCATAGCTCATGAAGGCGATCTGGTCGCGCGTCGGATGGAAGCGCGGGGTCAGCACCAGCCAGCGGCCGCTGGTCAGGAAGCGGGTGTTGGCGCCGTCCTGGTCCATGATCGCAAGCCGGGTGGTCTGCCGGCCGCGCGGCCCGGAGCGGGCGACATAACAGATGCGGGTGTCGAAATACCCGGTCTCGCCCAGCAGGCGCTGGTAGATGACGTCGGCGATCTTGTGCGCGATGCGCCGCCAGTTCGCCTCCGCGGTGGTATAGGCGGTGCCCTGGATCTGCTGGCCGGCCAGCACGTCCCACAGCCGGAACTCCACCCGTATGCTGCCCGAGCCGGTGGCGCTGCCAACGGCGAGCGCCTGGGCGCCGATGCTCTTGTAGGCGGCGAAATCCGGCACGCCGGCCGCCCCGGCCGACGCTGCGGCACCGAGCAGCCGGAACAGCCCGCTGCCCGCGAGATCGGCGCCGACCACCTCCGCGATCTGATCGCCCAGCCCCGGACCGAACGAGGGGATCGCGATCGGGATCGGCGCGGTATGCGCCTGATCAACGGTGATCTCGGCATTCCCCGGACCGCCTGGCCCGGCGGAGGCGGGCGCACGCGGGGCAGGACCGGACAGCTGTGCGAACCCGGGCCGCGGCAATGCCGCCAGGCCGGCGCCGGCAACCAGAAGCCGACGAGTCAGGAGGGTGTGCATCTCTGTTCTCCTTGGCCGGCCTGATCAGGGCCGGAAGACGAATTTGAGCTCGTGCACCTGGCCCAACTGGGCCGCCGGCAACGGCAGCTTGGCGCAGAGCGGGCTCATCACCGCGGCCCGCGCCCGCTCGGCAAGCGCCCGATAGGACGGGTCGGACGCCATCCGCGCCTGGTCCGCGCCCGAAAACCGCACCATCCGGGCCTCGCCGCTGGCATCCACCGTCACCGTCAGGTGCGCCTGGAACTGCGCGTAGTTGCGTGCCTCGGTATCCTCGGCGTAGCAGCGCCGCACCGAGGCGCCGATCGCGTGCTGCTCGCCGGCACTCAGCGACGCGGTGATGTCGCGTCCGGCGCTGGGGGCGCCTCCCTGCGCCGGGTTGGCGCGGGCGCGCGGCGGGTGCGTCTGCCTCTGGTC
>CAXUNX010000330.1:0-352 GCA_964252545.1 uncultured Acetobacteraceae bacterium
GATCTGCCCGCCTTCCTGCGCGGGCTGGAGGGCGATGCGCGGCTGGTCGCCGACCCGTGGCGGCCCGGGGCGCTCGCTTCGGTGCCGGCCCACGGCGACGTGCTGGTGCTGGGAACCGGTCTGACCGGCTGCGACGTGATCGCCTCCCTGCTTGCCCGTTCCGATCGGGGGCGCATCGTTGCGGTGTCCCGCCGCGGCCTGCTGCCGCGTCCGCGCACCACCCAGCCGGTGGCGCCGTTCGGATGCTTCGACCAGGCTCCGTCGCGCACGGCGCTGGACCTGCTGCGACGCACGCGCGCGGCGGTGCGCGACGCGGCCCGGCAGAACCGCCCCTGGGAAGACGTGATCGAGG
>CAXUNX010000330.1:362-2764 GCA_964252545.1 uncultured Acetobacteraceae bacterium
AGGACGGTGTGGGGCAGCCTTCCTCTGCCGGAGCGAATCCGGGTGCTGCGTCACCTGCGCCCGTTCTGGGACGTGCACCGGTTCCAGTCCGCGCCGCAGATCGAGCGGGTGGTGAGCGGGGCGCTGGCGAGCGGCCGGCTCGAGCTGCTGGCGGCGACCCCGCTTTCCGCCAGACCGGATGGCGAGCGCATCCGCCTGCAGCTGCATCCGCGCGGCGCGCCGGCGGAGGTGCTGCTTTCGCGCGACGTCGATGCCATCGTCAACTGCACCGGACCGGGCCATCGATCGGTGGTCGGGCGCCACCCGGTGCTGCAGGCCTTGCACGCGGCCGAGGCGCTCGAGGCCGATCGGACGCGGCTCGGCATCGCGGTCGACGCGCAAAGCCGGGTGCTGCGCCCCGATGGCCGTCCCTGGCCCAACCTGTTCGTGGTCGGCCCGCTTGCGCGCGGCACCCATGGCGAGCTGATGGGCCTGCCCCAGGTCAGCGCGCAGCCGCGCGAGGTCGCGGCCCTGGTCGCCACGCTGCTGCCGCAGATGGCTGCCGCTTGAAAACGCCGCCGGCGGAGTAGTCACCATGTTCCTCCCAGCACGACGGAAGCTGCCCGGCATGATTGAGCAAGATCGCCCACGCCTTCCCGGCATCGCGATCGTCGGGGCTGGTTTCAGCGGCACGCTGCTGGCGCTGCACCTCCTGCAGCGGGTGCCGCCGCAGACCCGGGTGGTGCTGATCGAGCGCAATGCGCAGTTCGGCCGTGGTCCGGCCTATTCCACGGGCAACTCCTCGCACCTGCTCAACGTGCCCGCCGGCAAGATGAGCGCGTTCCATTCCCGCCCGAGCGATTTTCTGGACTGGCTGCAGACCCCCGCCGCAGACGGGCTGTGCGGTTCCGATCCGGGACCGGGCAGCTTCGTGCCGAGGCGCATGTTCGGCCGCTATGTCCGGCATCTGCTCAACCTGGAGATGAAGACGCCGGAGCGGCGCGACCAGCTCGAACTGGTGCGCGGCGACGTGACCGACGTCGCCACCACGGGCGGCGGGCTGACGCTGACACTCGACCGCGACCGCACCATCATGGTCGACCGCGCGGTGCTGGCGATCGGCAACTTCCCGCCGGCGCCGCCGCCGGTGGCCGACATGTCGTTCTACGACACGGCCTTCTACCGGCCCGATCCCTGGGGTGCCGAAACCCTGAGCGACCTCGATCCCGACCTGCCGGTGCTGCTGATCGGCACTGGGCTGACCACCATCGACACGGTGATCTCGCTGCTCGACCAGGGCCATCGCGGTCCGATCACCGCGCTGTCCCGGCGCGGGCTGCTGCCGCGCCGGCATTCCACGGCGGCGGCGGCGGTGGAGCTGCCGGAGACCGACGCCTTTCCGACCCGGGTGAACCAGCTCGCCCACTTCCTGCGCGACAACAGCGCGCGCAGCCTGGCCGCAGGCGGCAACTGGCATGCGGTGATCGACGAGCTGCGGCCGATCACCACCGAACTGTGGCAGGCGATGTGCCACAAGGACCGTGCCCGCTTCCTGCGTCACATGCGGCCCTGGTGGGACGTGCACCGGCACCGCGTTTCCGGCCCGGTGGCCGAGCGGATCGATCGGGCCCGCGAGGGCGGCCAGCTTCGCACGCTTGCCGGCCGGATCCGCGCCTACCGCTTCAATACCGAGGGGCTGGTCGACATCCTCTACCGGCCACGCTTCAGCGACGGGCTGGACGCCGTCACCGCAGGCCGGGTGATCAACTGCGCCGGCCCCGACGCCGACTACAGCCGGATCCGCGATCCGCTGGTGCGCTCGCTGCTGGCCAAGGGCATGGTCCGGCCGGATCCGCTCTGCCTGGGACTGGACGTGACCGCCAACTGCGCCCTGCTCGGCGGCGACGGCTCGATCTCGCGCCGGCTGTTCGCGGTTGGGCCGGTCACCAAGGGCACGTTCTGGGAGATGACCGCGGTGCCCGACATCCGTCAGCAGACCGAGTTCCTCGCCGGCCAGCTGGCATCGCTGATCAGGCCGCCCAGACCATCGCAGGCAGCCACCGGCCCGTAGCCCGAGGGCGCGCCCGACTTGCAGCACCCGGCCGGCAACGCCCCACCGGCAGCGCCCCACCGGCAGCACCCGACCGCTGGCGTCCCTCTTCAAGCGAACCATCCCAGGATCCCGCCCCAACCATGACGCACCAGACTGCAACGCGCCCGTCCTCGCCCCGCCTCGCCCGCGGCCCGGCGCCCTGGCTCGGCACCGGCGTTGCTGCCATGCTCTGCGCGGGCGCGGCACTGCTGCCGCCGGCACCGGCCAGGGCCCAGGCGTCGACCTCCGGCGCTCCTGCGCCGCAATCCACCACCATCTCGCCGAACCCGCAGCAATCGCCCAGGCTGCAGTTGCAGCCGCAGTTCAATGC
>CAXUNX010000331.1:0-2761 GCA_964252545.1 uncultured Acetobacteraceae bacterium
CCTTGAATGCCAGCGGACAAGGTCACGATCTACCATGACGGCTCCTGCCCGCTCTGCCGCTTGGAGATCGAGCACTATCGGCGGCAGGCCGGGTCAGAACACCTCGACTTCGTCGACGTCTCACGCCCAGCGTCGGTCCCCGGGCCCGACCTGAGTGCGACGGCGGCCATGGCCCGTTTTCACGTCCGTCTCCCGGCCGGGAGCCTACGATCCGGCGCTGCTGGTTTGGCCGCGGTTTGGCAGCATCTGCCGAAGTGGCGCTGGGCCGGTTTCGTCGCCCGGCAGCCCGGCGTCGCGGAATGCCTGCGCCAGCAGCGCATCGACAGCGGCGGCGAGCGACCCTGTCATGGCGGCGCCGGCTCGAGTCGGCGGGTGCGGCGGGTGCAATCGGACTCCATGCCTCAGCGGATCTTCAGCTCGGCTTCCAGCTGCGAGATCCGCTTGCGCACGCTTTCCCGCAGGCCCGGGTTGGTATGCGGCTTCATGGCGCTCAGCGTTTCACGGAGCTCGCGAAGCTGCTTCTGCTTCTCGGCGGGGTTGCGCTTGATGGGCTGGTTGTCGGAGTGCTGTCCGTCAAAGGCTCGCATGGAGGTTCCTGGCCGCAATCGAAGAGGCCAGAACTACGACGGCAGCATCGGACTGAGAAGGTGTGCACGGTCGCGGCACCGGGTCGCCTGCCTCAAGAGCGGTGCGTCTCAGCTCAGCTCTGCCCGGCGTCCCAGCCCGTCTCGGAAAGCGCGCCTGCAAGCGCGTCGAGCAGAGCCAGGCACTCCGCGTCGCTGCCGACGGTGATCCGCAGGTGATCCGAAAGCCGCGGCTTGTTGAAGTGGCGCACCAGGATGCCGCGGCTGCGCAAGGCGGCCGCGAGCGCTGTTCCGTCACGGCGCGGATGCTGCGTGAACACGAAATTGGCGGCCGACGGCAGCGTGTTGAAGCCGAGCCGGGCCAGGCCGGCGCAAAGCTGTTCCCGGCTGGCGATGACGGCGCTGCGGCTTTGCTGGAACCAGGCTTCGTCCTCGATGGCGGCGATCGCGCCAGCCTGGGCGGGACGGCCCAGCGGATAGGAATTGAAGCTGTTCTTCACCCGCCTCAGCGCCTCGATCAGCGCGGCGTCGCCAACCGCGTATCCGACCCGCAATCCGGCCAGCGCATGCGATTTGGACAGGGTCCGCACCACCAGCAGGTTGGGGTGGCTCGCCACCAACGGGATGGCGGTCTCGGCGCCGAACCCCACATAGGCCTCGTCGATCACCACCGGCGTGTCGGGATGGCTTGCGGCCAGTGCGGCGAGCTCGCCGCGGCCGAGGGCGACGCCGGTGGGCGCATTCGGGTTCGCCACGATGATCGCGCCGCACGGCCGCCGGTAATCGCTCACCCGTATGCGCATCGACCCGTCGAGCGGCACGGTCTGGTGTGCGACGCCATACAACCGGCAATACACGGGATAGAAGCTGTAGGTGATGTCCGGAAACAGCAGCGGCTGCTCGTGCCGGAGCAGCCCGGCGAAGGCATGCGCCAGCACCTCGTCCGAGCCGTTGCCCACGAATAGCTGGGCTGGATCGACCTGGTGGTGACGGGCAAGGGCATGGCGCAGCGCGGTCGATTCCGGATCCGGGTAGAGCCTCAGCGTGTTCGCGGCCTCGGCGCGGATCGCCTCCAGCACCCGCGGCGACGGGCCGTGCGGGTTCTCGTTGGTGTTGAGCTTGATGAAGTCCGGCCGCCCCGCGCCGGTGACCGGCTGCTCGCCCGGCACGTAAGGGGTGAGGTCGTGCACCAGGGCGCTCCAGAAACGGCTCATCGCGGGATCCCTGCACCGGTCGGCATTGTCGTGCCTCCAGGGTGTGCGCACGCTGTCGCGAGGATGCAAGCCCACCGGCAACCGGCCGCGCCGGTTTGCGTCGCTGTTCGGTCACCTGGAGTGCTGCACATGCTCGAGAAGATGCCTGCCGGGATCGGCCGCGCGCTGCGTGGCGTGCGGTCCGGCCTGGACACGCTGGTCAGCCAGGACGAGGCATTCGCCGCGGTCCCGGAGGTGATCGCGCTCACCTCCACGGCGTTCGCGCCGGGAGGAGAGATCCCGGCGCGCTACACCGAGGACGGCGAAAGGCTGTCGCCGCCTTTGGAGTGGATCGGCGTGCCGCCCGAGGCGCAGGCGCTCGTCCTGCTGGTGGAGGACGCCGACAGCCCGACGTTCAAGCCGCTCGTGCATGCCATCCTGGGAGAGCTGCCGCCGGTCGATGGAGGGCTCGCCGAGGGCACCCTGCCTCGCCAGGGAACCGACGAGGAGCGGTTCGGGATGGGGCGCAACTCCTACCTGCACACCTGCTGGCTGCCGCCCGATCCGCCGCGCGGGCACGGACCGCACCGCTACGCCTTCCAGCTGTTCGCGCTGGACGAGCCGCCGAGCTTCGGAAAGCCGCCAGGCCGCTCCGCACTGGTTGCGGCGTTGCGCGGCCACGTCATCGCGCGCGGCCTGCTGGTGGGAACATACGGGCGTCCCTGACGATCGCCGTGCGGCCCCCCGGGCGGTGTCGCGGCCTCTGGCTGTCGGCCGGGCTCGCGGTTCTGTTGCTGGCCGCCTGCAGTGCCACACCCCCGGGCTGCGCGCCGGTCGGGAGGTGGGTGGATCCAGCCACCCTGCAGCCGGTCGCCGATCCCCTGGCCCGCGTGCGCCCCGGCTCGGTCGAGGGGGGCCGCGGGCCCCCCCCCCCCCGACCGGGCCCGCAAAGTGCCCGCCCCCCCCAACGGCCCCGGGGTGGGC
>CAXUNX010000332.1:0-2750 GCA_964252545.1 uncultured Acetobacteraceae bacterium
TGGCCGCAGCGCCCGGGTTCCGCCCCATCCGCATCCGCGGCACGGGCGGGGCAGCCGGCCGGTTCAAGGCGCGGCCAGCGCCACCGCGTCGGCGCCGGCCGCAAGCCGTACCGGGCAGGACGGGTCGGTGGCGGCTCGCCACACCGCTTCGGCCACGTCGGAGGACAGGGTGATCGGGGACGATTGCTGCTGCCAACCGGCAAACACCTGCTGCGCCATGCTGGCATAGGCCTCGTGGATGCCGGCCTGCATGCGGCTGCGTGCATTCTCGCCGAACTGGGTCTGCGGCGCCCGTCCGGGAAGCACCAGGCGCACGCGCACGTTGAACGGCTGCATTTCCAGTGCGAGGGATTCGGTGAACGCGTTCACCGCCGCCTTGCTCGCGGAATAGGCCGACAGGAGCAGCAGCGGCTTCATCGTGACGCTGGAGCTGACATTGACCACCACGCCCGACCTGCGCTGCCTGAACTGCGGCAGCACCCGCTGGGTCAGCGCCATGGTGCCGAACGTGTTGGTCTCGAACAGTTCGCGCGCCGCCTGCATGGTGGTCCCCTCGAAGGCGTCGAGCAGACCGATCCCGGCATTGTTGACCAGCACGTCGATCGGCCCCGCCGCGTCCACGGCGCGATCGATGCTTCGCGGATCGGCAACATCGAGGCCGACCACGCGCAGCCGCTCGGAGCCGGGCAGCACGTCGTGGCGCGGGGTGCGCATCGAGGCGATCACCGTCCAGCCGCGGTCAAGAAAGGTGCGGGCGGTGTCGAGGCCGAACCCGGACGAGCATCCGGTGATGAGGATGGTTGGCAAAGCAAGCTCCTGTGGATCGACGGGGCAAACAGGATAGGCGGCGGCAGCCGGATCCCCTACCGTTGGAAGTCCAGGGTTCGTTTGCAGGAGTCCGGAACTGATTGATCCGCTTGCCGAGGTCGTGACCCTGCTGCAGCCGGGCGCCGGGCACACGAAATTCGTGGGCGGGGCGGGCTCGTGGCGTATCCGCCGCTCGGAGGCCGGGCGGCCCTTCTACTGCGTGATGCTCGATGGCCGCTGCCGGCTGGTGGCGGAGGGACGCGAGCCGATCACCCTGGAGAAGGGCGATTTCGTTCTGATCCCGTCCGCCCATCACTTCACGATGTCGAGCCTCGAGCCGGCGCCGCCCGAAGAGCTCGACAGCATGCCGCTCGAGGAGCGGCCCGGGGCGTTCCGGCTCGGCGACCGGGATGGGCCGCCCGACGTCCGGATGCTGGTGGGCTATTGCGTGTTCGGCTCGATCGACGCGGCCCTGCTGGTGTCGCTGCTTCCGCAGCTCGTGCATGTCCGCGGCCAGGGCAGGCTGGCCACCCTGGGGCAGCTGGTGGAGGAGGAGTCGCGCGGAACGCGGCCCGGGCGGGAGGTCATCCTGGCGCGCCTGCTCGAGGTTCTGCTGATCGAGGCGCTGCGCTGCATGACCGGGCCTGCGGCGTCGCCGGGCCTGCTGCGCGGACTCGGCGACGAACGGCTCGCGGTGGCCTTGCGGCGGATGCACGAACGTCCGACCCGGCCCTGGACGGTGGGGCAGCTCGCGAAAGAAACCGCGCTGTCGCGCTCCAGCTTCTTTGAGCGGTTCAGGCGCGCGGTCGGCGTCGCCCCGATGCACTACCTGCTCGCCTGGCGCATGGCCCTGGCCAAGGACCTGCTGCAGCACACGCAGGCGGGCGTGGCCGAGGTGGCGGCGCGGGTAGGCTACGGCTCGGCAAGCACCTTCAGCGTCGCGTTCGCCCGCCATGTCGGCTCGCCGCCGGCGCGCTATGCGCGCGAGCGGAGCGAAGCCTGACGCCTGGGGCGGCTCTACAGGGAAGGCTTCATGGCGACCACCGTCCGGACGGCTGCGGCTGGCGCCACCTCGGCTCCGGCCGCCGCGACCGCGTCGGTCAGCGCGCGGGCCTCGACCAGGCCGGTGGCGAGCAGTTCCCGGAACGGCCGGACGCGGGACGCCAGCCACAGCAGGAGGGCGAGCACAACAACCGGGCAGGAGGCGATCCGCACCTTGGAGCGGGGATAAAGCCGGCCCTCCAGCCTGCCGGCGATCCAGAGGCCGCGTCGGAGGCCGCGCGCCACCAGCATGGCCTCCGACGCGGAGGCTCCGGTGCCGCGCCGCAGCCCCGCCACCGCGATGGCCTCGAAGGCGATGGTGACCGGGGTATGGCAGCGGAGCCAGCGCGGCATGTCCGGCTCAAAGGCGGAGGGGATGCCGGCCGCGTTGAACAGGTCGACCCAGCGCTGATCGCCGTGCAGGCTCTTGCGGCGCGCACCGGCCGTCGAGTTCAGCCTTCCCTCGCCGTCCAGCCATGCCATGACAAACGGCATGCCGAAGCTGCATCTCTGCCCGCCCAGCGTTCGGGCCAGCCGCCCTGCGTCGAAATTGACCGCCATGAAGTGCAGGCACCCGGCGCGGCTCCTGGCCAGAACCGGAAGCAGCGCTTCGACCTGGTGGGCGAGCGTCGTTACGATCACCAGGTCAAAGGCAGCGTCTCCGTCCAGCGCCTCCTCGACGCGCATCGGCACGCGCTCGCCGGACTGGAGCACGACGCCACCGTCTCGCCGTAGCTGCTGCAACCGCGCCGATCCCGGGCGCGCGACCAGGGTGAGCTCATGGCCGGCGCGGGCGAGCCTGCAGGCGAAGGCGCTGCCGATCCTGCCGGCGCCAACAAGGGCGATGGCCAAGGGCGGCGCGGCGCGCGACGCATCAACCAGGGGCGTGGCTCCCGCTGGCC
>CAXUNX010000333.1:0-2713 GCA_964252545.1 uncultured Acetobacteraceae bacterium
CGAGGGTGGGCTCGCCGCCCGCCTGCAGCAGCGCGCGCCAGTCGGGCGGCTCGAAGGCCAGCATCTGCCCGTGCTCGGCGATCAGCGCCTCGATCGCAGCCAGGGGGGTGGCAGCACGGGCGGTCAGCACCAGCTCGGAGGGGTCATAGTCCAGGATGCCGCTCAGCGCGCCGAGCTCCAGCCGGTGGGTGGCCTCGACCGGACGGCCAAGCCGCTGCTTGCTGCCGCCGGCCGCAAGCTCGAGGGTGGCCCCTTCCGCCGCCGCGGTGGCGACCAGCTCGGCCACTTCCCGCGGGTTGGCCGGCCGCAGCGCCGTCACGATCCGTGTTCCATGAAACGCGGGCCGCTCAGAAGCGCGGAAGCTCGGGAAAGCGGAGCCTGCCGCCATGCACGTGCACCCGGCCCAGCTCGGCGCAGCGGCAAAGCTCGGGGAACATCTTGCCCGGGTTGAGCAGGGAGGCGGGATCGAAGGCGCATTTCAGCCGCTGCTGCTGGTCGAGGTCGGTGGTGGTGAACATCGCGCCCATCAGGTCGCGCTTCTCGACCCCCACCCCGTGCTCGCCGGTCAGCACGCCGCCCACCTCCACGCACAGCCGCAGGATGTCGCTGCCGAACGCCTCGGCGCGGTGCAGCTCGCCCGGATGGGTGGCATCATAGAGGATCAGCGGATGCAGGTTGCCGTCTCCGGCATGGAACACGTTGGCCACCCGGAGGCCGTATTCGGCCTCCATCTGGCGGATGCGCCCCAGCACGTCGCCCAGCCGCTTGCGCGGGATGGTCCCGTCCATGCAGAAATAATCCGGCGACAGCCGCCCGACCGCAGGGAACGCGGCCTTGCGCCCGGCCCAGAACAGCAGCCGCTCTTCCTCGTCGCGGCTGATGCGGCAGCTCTGCGCCCCGTGCCGGAGGGCGATCTCCTCCACCGCCGCCACCAGATGGTCGACCTCCGGCTCGCAGCCATCCAGCTCGACGATCAGCACCGCCTCGGCGTCGGGCGGGTAGCCCGCATGGACGAACGCTTCCGCAGCCTCGGCCGCCAGCCGGTCCATCATCTCCATCCCGCCCGGGATGATGCCGCGGCCGATGATCGCAGCCACGCAGTCGCCGGCGTCCTGGATGCTTCCAAAGCCGATCAGCAGGGCCCGGGCGCCGGGCGGCTTGGGCAGGATCCGCACCGTCACCTCGGTGACCACGCCGAGCAGCCCTTCCGAGCCCACCATCACCCCCAGCAGGTCAAACCCGGACGGATCATAGTGCTTGCCGCCGAGGCGCACCACCTCGCCCTCCACCGTGACCATCTCGATGCCGAGCACGTTGTTGGTGGTCAGCCCGTATTTCAGGCAGTGCACGCCGCCCGAGTTCTCGGCGACGTTGCCGCCGATGGTGCAGGCGATCTGGCTCGACGGATCCGGCGCATAATAGAAGCCCTGGTCCTGCACCGCATGGGTGATGCCGAGGTTGGTGACGCCGGGCTGCGCGACGACGCAGCGGTTGGCGATGTCGACCTCCAAGATCCGCTTGAACTTGCCGAGCCCCAGCAGGACGCCGTCGGCAAGCGGCAGCGCGCCTCCGGAGAGCGAGGTCCCGGCGCCGCGCGGCACCACCTTGACGCCGTTGGCGTGGCAGTAGCGCAGCACCGCCACCACCTGCGCGGTGGTCTCCGGCAGCACCACCACCATCGGCAGCGTGCCATAGGCGGTCAGCCCGTCGCTCTCATAGGCGCGGCGCTCGGCCTCGCTTTCGACCACCCCCTCGCCGGGGACGATGCGTCGGAGCTGTGCCACGATCGCCGCACGCCGCGACAGCACATCCTGGTCGGGAACCGGCATCGTGAGCATGGCGCACTCCCTGGTTTCAACGCGCAGGCCGGCATGCAACCGGCGTGCGGTCAGTCCGCTGCGCCGGCGATCAGGATTGCGCGGAAGTCGTTGACGTTGGTTCGGGTAGGCCCGGTGACAACCAGGTCGCCCAGCGGCTGGAAGAAACCATAGCCGTCATTGTCGGCCAAGCGCTCGCGCGCGTTCAGGCCGATCGATGCGGCGCGCGCGAGGCTGTCGGGCGCCAGCATCGCACCGGCATTGTCCTCGGTGCCGTCGATGCCGTCGGTGTCGCAGGCGATCGCGTGGATGCCGGGATGGCCGTCGAGCGCCACCGCGAGGGCAAGCAGGAACTCGGCGTTGCGCCCGCCACGGCCAAGGCCGCGCACGCTGACCGTGGTCTCGCCTCCCGAGATCAGCACGCAGGGCGCTGCGGCTGGCTGGCCGCGCCGCGCCACCTGTCGCGCGACCGCCGCCAGCACGCGGGCCACCTCGCTGGCTTCGCCCTCGATCGCATCGCCGAGGATCACCGGGGTGATGCCGGCGCGGCGCGCCACCCCGGCTGCCGCCTCAAGCGCGTCCTGGGGGGTCGCCAGCATCACCGTGCGGCCGCGATGGAACGCCGCGTCGCCGGGCTTCGGGGTTTCAGCGCCGGGATCCATCAGCCTGGCCAGCACCGAAGGCTCCGGCACGATCCCCCAGCGCGCCAGCGCCGCGCGGGCGTCGGCGAGCGTGGTGGGATCGGGCACCGTCGGACCGGAGCCGATCACCGAGGGGTCGTCGCCCGGCACGTCCGAGAGCAGCAGTGTCACCACCGGAGCAGGCGCCGCCGCGGCGGCGAGCCGGCCGCCCTTGATGGCGGAGAGATGCTTGCGTACCGCGTTGATCTCCTGGAT
>CAXUNX010000334.1:0-2411 GCA_964252545.1 uncultured Acetobacteraceae bacterium
GCCGGTCACCCTGGTTGCGCCGCGCCCAAACAAGGCGATCACCCTGGCCCCCGACGGCTCGGCCGAATTCATCTGGAGCGTTCCAGCACCCGCGACCGGGAGCCGTTACTTCCTGCAGGTGGCGGCGGTGGAGAACACCGGCCTGCGCGAGATCGATGCACGCCCGGTGGAGGTCACCGCGGCGGTGGTGCGGCTGGATCCGGCCCGCCATGCCTGCGCGTGGCGGGTCTACAGCGTGTCCGCGAACGGCCGCTACAGCGTCACTCCCTGGAGCCGCTTCACGCTCGGCAGCGCTTCCTAGCCCGTCTGCCGGATGTTGATCCGGTCGACCATGCCCGGCTGGTTGTGCAACAGAGCAGCGTGATCCCATCTCACCTGTTGAAGCATCGATCAGCCGGAGCCGCGCATGTACCAGGATGTCCTGTTTCCTGCCGAGCCGGGCACCCGCGGCATCGCGCGTCGCCTCTACCAGGAAGTCTCGACCCTGCCGATCATCAGCCCGCACGGCCACACCGAGGCGGGCTGGCTCGCCCACGACGCCGCGTTCGCCGACCCCGCCACCCTGCTGATCGTGCCGGACCATTACGTCACCCGCATGCTCTACAGCCAGGGGGTGCCGCTCGAGGCGCTCGGCGTGCCGCGCCGCGACGGCGGGCCAACCGAGCAGGACCCGCGCGCCATCTGGAGGCTGCTCGCCTCGCATTGGCACCTGTTCCGGGCGACGCCGACCCGGCTCTGGCTGGAGCAGACCTTGGAGACGCTGTTCGGCATCACCGAGACGCTGCAGGCCGGCAACGCGGATGCGCTGTACGAGCGCATCGCCGAGCGGCTGGCGCAGCCGGCCTATCGTCCGCGCGCGTTGTTCGAGCGCTTCAACATCGAGGTGCTGGCGACCACCGACGCGGCGCTCGACCCGCTGTCGCACCACCAGGCGCTGCGAAACAGCGGCTGGACGGGCCGGGTCATCCCGACCTTCCGGCCGGACGCGCTGGTGGATCCCGAACGCGAGGATTTCCGGGACAACGTCGCGATCCTGGCCAGGCTGACCGGAGAGGACACCGCGACCTGGCGCGGCTATCTCGCGGCACTCGCCGCGCGGCGGCACGCCTTCAAGGCGATGGGGGCGACCGCGACCGACCATGGCCACCCGAGCGCCGCCACCGCGGACCTGCCGGCCGCAGAAGCGCAGCGGCTGTTCGCGGACGCCATCGCTGGCCGGCTCGAGCCCCCGGGCGCCGAACTGTTCCGGGCGCAGATGCTCACCGAGATGGCGCGCATGAGCCTCGAGGACGGACTGGTCATGCAGATCCATCCCGGCGCCCGCCGCAACCACAACCCGTTGCTGTTCGAGCGGTTCGGCCGCGACATCGGAGCCGACATCCCGCAGCCGGCCGACTATGTGTCCGCGCTGAAGCCGCTGCTCGACCGGTTCGGCAACGAACGCTGCTTCACCCTGATCCTGTTCACCCTCGACGAGACCGCCTATTCGCGCGAGCTGGCGCCCCTCGCCGGGCATTACCCGGCGCTGCGGCTGGGGCCGCCCTGGTGGTTCTTCGACAGTCCGGAAGGCATGCGCCGGTTCCGCGAGGCCACCACCGAGACCGCCGGTTTCTTCAACACGGTGGGCTTCAACGACGACACCCGCGCCTTTTGTTCGATCCCGGCGCGCCACGACGTCGCGCGCCGCGCGGATTGCAGCTTTCTGGCGCGCCTGGTGGCGGAACACGTGCTGGACGAGGACGAGGCCCGCGAGACCGCGATCGATCTCGCCTACCGGCTGGCGAAACGGGCCTACCGGCTGTGAGCGGCGGGCCGGCAGCTGGCCGCCCGGCGGCCATCGCCTGCCTGGGCGAGGGCATGATCGAGCTGGCGCGGCGGCCGGACGGGGCGCTGAGCCAGGGCGTGGGCGGCGACACCATGAACACCGCGGTGTATCTGGCGCGCCTCGGCATCGCGGTGGATTTCGTCACCGCGCTGGGCGACGACGCGGAAAGCGACGGCATGATCGCAGCGCTCGAGGGCGAGTCGGTCGGCACCGCGCGTATCCTGCGGGTTCCGGGCCGGCTGCCCGGCCTCTACATCATCGACGTCGACGCCTCGGGCGAACGCCGCTTCCTCTACTGGCGCGGGCAGGCGCCGGCGCGCGAGCTGTTCGCCCTGCCCGGCAGCGCCACGCTGATCGAGGCGTTGGCCGGCTACCGGATGCTCTATGTTTCCGGCATCAGCCTTGCGATCTGGGGCGAGGCAGGGCGGGCGGTGTGGTTCGAGACCCTCGACCGGCTGCGGCGGCAGGGCGTTCGGGTCGCCTTCGACAGCAACTGGCGGCCACGCCTCTGGCCGGACCACGACGTCGCCCGGCACGCCTATACCGCCATGTTCGCCCGCACCGACATCGCGCTGCCGGGCGACGT
>CAXUNX010000334.1:2421-2705 GCA_964252545.1 uncultured Acetobacteraceae bacterium
CAGGACCTCCGCGACCTGTTCGGCGACCCGGGCGACGCGGCGATCGTCGCGCGCCTCGGCGAAGCCGGGATCAACGAGGCCTGCCTGCGGCTGGCCGATCCCGGCTGCCTGGTGGTGTGCGGGCCGCAGCGGCACGTGCTCGCCGCCGAGCCGGTCGCGCAGGTCGTCGACACCACCGCCGCCGGAGACAGCTTCAGCGCCGGCTATCTCGCCGGCCGGCTGTGCGGACGAGCGCCGGCCGAAGCCGCCCGCCTGGCGCATCAGCGCGCCGCGATCGTCATCCC
>CAXUNX010000335.1:0-2687 GCA_964252545.1 uncultured Acetobacteraceae bacterium
ATCCAGTCCGGATCGGCTGGGCACGCGCCCTTGGTCATCTGCCGCAACACGGTCAGACGCATGGTGACGTGGAACCAGTCCAGGACGTGTTCGGCTTCGGGGCCGATCCGCGCCACAAGCCGGCGTACGCTCTCGCCGCCGTCCGACATCAGCACGAGTTTCTGGTTCGGCGCGTAGCCCTGGGCAGCAAGCACGTCCAACAGGCGCCGGCACGGACGGTCGTCATGGGCCTGGACAAAGGCGAAGCACTTGGCCGGGCGCGGCGGAACGTCCTCGGGGGCGTCGCGGCGGAAGCCGGGCACTGACTTCCCAGCGATCACCTCGAAGCAGGAACCCGCGCGGTCCCGCACGAAGCCACCGTCCACGCCGACGTAGGCCGGCCCGTCCGGAGGCGGCAGGTCGTCCAGGTCGCGCTGGCAGCCCGACCAGGCCCTGTCCGGCTCGTCACCCATCGCGGCCTCCTCGCACGAGGCGACCGCGTGCAGGTGTCGGCGCACCTGCTCGGGCGAGATCGGCCGATCCATAGGCAGCACGTCGCTCAGCATGCGGGCAGCCAGGCCGTAGGAGACCAGCGCGCCCCAGCGTGTCTTCAAGTAGAGCAGCTCCGGCGTGGTGCGCGCAGGCAGGAGGTCGGCAAGCGGGCTGAACGAAGCGCGGTCGCCCGCAACACGGTCGGCACCGCATCGGCAGCGCCGCAGCCGCATGGCCGAGAGGGGGAGCGTGCCGAAGACGGTGCGGCAGGTGAGCGGATGATGGTCCTTGATGCCCCGGTTCGTCCCGCAGGCCATGCAGCGCCGGGCCGCGGCCTCATGGGCCGCAACCTGTTCGGCCACGACCGTGGCCTGCAGCTCGGCCAGGATCGCCTTGCCCTCGGCCAGCGTCAGCCCGAGCGCCTCCGCCGTCACCGCGCCTCGCTCGATGGCGGTGGGATGACGTGAGTGCCTGTGATGCCGTCCGCCGCGGCTCCTTCAACGGCCAGGGTCAGGGTGAACCGGATCGTCATGGCACCATCTCCGCGGTTGGTGTTCCGAGTTGCGCCAACGCCCTGTTCGCGCGCCGCCTGTCGAAGCCGGCCAGCAACGCCTCGCGGCGGCGCTGGCGATCCAGCGCCAGGCGCAGCTCGTCCTCTCCCACCACATCCAGTGCATCGCGCACCGTGCCGTCGCGCGCGTCCAGGATAGCACGGCCGAACGCGAGCATGAGGTCCAGGTCCTCGGCGTAGCTCAGGCCCAGCAGGTCACCCTTGATCTCGTCCAGCGCCTCGGGGCCGGAACACCACTCTGGCGGGCAGGGATGCTGGCCGCCAACGCAACGCGGGTAGCGGCACCGGGGCTGGCCGGGAGCGGTCGCCTCGATCCGCAGCTCATGTTCCCACCCGGCAAAGTGGTTGTACGTGTAGGTGAAGCGCTCGCCGGCGCGCAGCCGCAGGTCGGCCAGGAACACGCGGGTCATGTCGGCGTATTCGCTGTCATACCGCCGGCCGAGGATGCGGAAACAGTGCAGATGCAGGTCCTCCCACCCCATGGCCGCCTGGATCACCTCGTGCAGCCCGGCCAGCGTCGTGGACGCCAACACCTCGATCCGCCGCCAAGGCGCTGGCTTGATGCCGGGTAGCGAGACCCGGAGCCGCATTACTACAGGGGTGTTCGCACCCTCCTGCACCATGCCGACCTCCTTTCTCCCGATCTGCCATACGCTGGTTGACTGTCCGCAAGAGGATCGCCTAGCGGACGGTTCGCACCGCGGCCGGCAATTCTTAGAGGCTGTTTCGAAACGCCTGCGGCATGATCGCGTAAGGGCTGGGCGGCCGGGCCAAACCGTGATTCGTCGGGTTTGCGAAGACACGAAGAGACAGCAATGTGGACCCCGACCACCCGTGCGCAGCATAGCCGCATGGGGCTACGCTATGGAAGCGACCTGACCGATGCCGAGTGGGCGCTCCTCGGCCCGTTCCTCCCGCCTGAGGCCCGTTGCGGCCGCAAGCGGGCCTACCCGATGAGGGAGGTGTTGAACGCCATCTGCTACGTCCTGCGCGGCGGCATCGCATGGCGGCTGATGCCGGATACCTTCCCGCCGTGGGGCAATGTTTACCGCTGGTTCAGCCAGCTACGCGACAACGGCACGTGGGAGACGATCAACCACCACTTGGTGATGCGCGACCGTGAGCGGACCGGCCGCGAGGCTAGCCCAACGGCCGCCGTGATGGACAGCCAGAGCGTCAAGACGACCGAAAGCGGGGGCATTCGGGGTTATGATGGCGGAAAGAAGATCAAGGGCCGCAAGCGGCACGCGCTTGTGGATACGGACGGGCGTGGGCTCAAGCTCCAGGCCCATGCGGCCGACATCCAGGACCGCGATGGGGCCGGGCCGCTGTTGCGCGCCTCACGCCCGAGCTGGCCATTCGTGCAGCTTGCCTACGCCGATGCGGGCTATCAAGGGCCGCGGGTAGCCGCCGCCAGCCCGATCCGGGTCGAGATCGTGCGCAAGCCTGAAGGCCAAGTGGGCTTCGCCGTCCATGCCCGGCGCTGGGTTGTTGAACGCTTCTTCGCCTGGATCAACCGCAACCGCCGCCTGGCCAAGGACGTCGAGGCGACCATCGCTTCGGCAGAGGCCTTCCTCTACGCCGCTTCGGCTATCTTGCTGCTACGACGCCTGGCACGTTGATGAACCGATTCGAGACGGACTCT
>CAXUNX010000336.1:0-2684 GCA_964252545.1 uncultured Acetobacteraceae bacterium
GAGCCTGCTCGCCGAAGCGCTTCATCAGCCACGCTGCCGCCGGTCCGGGCGGCGGCGTGGATGCGCGCCAGTGCGCCTCGCCGTGCAGCACGAACCGCTCGCTCCAGCCCGCCTGCTCGCGCCGGAACTGACGGATCGGCAGGGCGTCGAGGAACTCGTTGGCAAGCAGGATCATCGGCCCCGTCGGCAGGGTTTCAACCGTGTCATGCCAATCGGGTGCTGCGTCCGGCAACGAAGCGGCCTGGGCCTTTCGCAGCCGGGGCGAGGTTTCAACCAGGTGCAGCCGTGCTGCGGCGGCGAAATCGGGCGCCACCCGGGAGATCAGCCGCCAAGCATCGGCCATCAAGGTGCCGCGTCCAGGACCGGCCTCGGCCAGGATCACCGGATCCGGCCGGCCCATCTGCTGCCAGACCACGGCCGCCCAGGCGCCCAGGATCTCGCCGAACGCCTGGGAGATCTCGGGAGCGGTGACGAAGTCGGCGAACGGGTCGCGCGCCCCGTAATAGGCGGCGTTGGCGCGCGCCATGAACCCGTCGAGCCGCTCGCCCGGATGGTCGCGCGTCACGGCACACCCGGGGGCACGGCCGGGGAGGCCCTCGCAACCGGCCGCAGCCTCGCCTGCAGCATCAGCCCGATCCCCGCGACCAGCATCGGCAGGCAGAGCAGCTGGCCCATGGTGATGCCGAACGCGAGAAAGCCGATAAAGGCGTCGGGCTGGCGGAACAGCTCGCCGATGATCCGCGCCACCGCGTAGCCGGCCAGGAACAGGCCGGAAAGAAAGCCCGGACGCCCTCGCAATCCGGGCCTGCGGGCCGCCAGCATCATCACAACAAACAGCAGCAGGCCTTCGCCTAGCGCCTGGTAGATCTCGGATGGATGCCGCGGCACCTGATCGACCCTCGGATAGATCATCGCCCACGGCAGCCACGCAGGGGCCGGGCGGCCCCAAAGCTCGCCGTTGATGAAGTTGGCGATGCGGCCGAACCCGAGCCCGATCGGCACCACCGTGCAGAGCCGGTCGGCGAACAGCAGCATCGGCAGCCGGCGCTTCAGCGTGAAGGCAACCAGCGCCAGGATCACCCCAAGCGCGCCGCCATGGAAGCTCATGCCGCCGTGCCACACCTCGAGGATGCTGGCGGGATGGGAGAAATACAGCCCGGGCTGGTAGAACAGGACATAGCCGAGCCTGCCGCCGAGCACGACGCCGAGCGTGGCCCAGCTCAGGAAGTCGTCGACCTCGACCGGGGTGGCGGCGACCGGCGCCCATTGCGCCAGCCGGCGCATCACCCGCCAGCCCAGCACCAGGCTCACGATATAGGCGAGCGCATACCAGCGGATCGACAGCGGGCCGAGATGCAGCAGCACCGGGTCGAACTGCGGAAACATCAGCACGGGCAACATCAGCGACTCCGCGAACGCTCAGAGATGCGGCTCGCCGGGCAGGAGATGCTCCTGCACGTAGCGTGACACGCCGGCCTCCAGCGAGGTGAACTGCCGGTCGTAGCCGGCCGATCGCAGCCGGCTCATGTCGGCCTCGGTGAAGGACTGGTACTGCCCGTGCAGCGACCGCGGCAGGTCGACGAACTCAACCGCGCGCGGCCAGCCGGCCGCGTCGCACACCGCATGGGCGAGGTCGAGATAGCTGCGGGCGACGCCGGTGCCGCAATTGAACAGGCCGCTCACCTCCGGATGGTCGAGCAGCCACAGCAGCACGTCCACCACGTCGCCGACCCAGATGAAGTCGCGCGCCTGGGCGCCGTCCGCGAGCCCGGGCCGGTCCGAGCGGAACAGCCGGGCGGGACCGCCGCGCGCCACCTCGTCGTACTTGTTCTTGACCACCGAGACCATGCTGCCCTTGTGCAGCTCGTTGGGTCCGTAGACGTTGAAGAACTTGAGCCCGGCCCATTGCGGCGGCGACCGCTCGCCGCGCGCGAGCCGCGCCTGCACCTGCAGGTCGAAGGCGTGCTTGGAAAACCCGTAGAGATTGAGCGGGCGAAGCCGGCCGAGCGCTGCCGGATCGTCGCTGAAGGCCTCCGCACCCGAGGCCGCGCCATAGGTGGCGGCGGAGGAGGCATAAAGAAACGCCACCCCGGCCGCGGCGCACCACTCCCACAGCCGGCGCGGCAGCTCAACATTGCTGTTCCAGACCAGGTCGCCGTCGCGCGCGGTGGTCTCGCTAACCGCGCCAAGATGCACCACCGCCTCGATGCCGGCTGCATCGGCGCTGCGCAGGAACGCGTCCAGCGCTTCCGGTGCTACGATGCGCTCGGGCGGATGGCGCGCGATATTGCGCCACTTGTCGCCGGAGCCGAGCCAGTCGGAGATGACCGCGCGCTGGCCGCGGCGGGTCAGCGCGCGCAGCAGGCAGGAGCCGATGAAGCCGGCGCGGGCTGGCGCCTTGCCCGCGCGCGCCGCCGGTCAGGAGGATCATGGGCAGGGCTTATAGACCCAACGCGCAAATGCACGCGACAGCCGATTGGCAGCGGCCTCCTGCATGCCGATATTGAAACCACCGCAATGGGAGCGTCCTGTTATGGCTGAAAGAGCGAAGTTCTTTGACGACATCGCCGGTGTGGCCGGCGGTGCGTTTTCCGCCCTCGCCGGAGTCGGCGAGGAGATGGGCGCGCTGATCCGCACCCGGGTGGACGAGGCGCTGGCCAGGCTCGCGCTGGTGCGGCGCGAGG
>CAXUNX010000337.1:0-2681 GCA_964252545.1 uncultured Acetobacteraceae bacterium
CTGCAGGCTGTTGCGGTAGCTTTCGCGCAGCTGGGTGGGATCTGCCGTGGAGGTGGCGGGGGGGTCGGCCTGGTGGTCGCTGGCTGCTGTCATAACAGCGCCGGAGCATGCCGTGGCGTCATCGGCGCGGCCAGGGGTCAATGAGGCGGTCGGCCGAAAAAGCCAACGGACCCTTTCGGGTCCGTTGGAGCGAGCGGCTCGCCGCAGCCCGAAGGCTGGCCTCGGGCGGTGGTCAGGTGGAGAAGAACTGGTTGTTGTGGGTCTTGAGCTCTGCGGCGGTGAGGTCGGTGAAGGTGATGGTGGTGTTGTCGCTGAGCGAGATGGTGGAGCCGCCGGAACCGTTATCAACCGCGGAGCCGAGCGCGTTCTGCACGGCGCTCGCACCGTAGCCGAACAGGCCGACCATATTGCCGGCGGAGCTGGCGAAGTCGGTGATCACGTCGGCGCCGCCTGCCTGACCGTTGGAGAAGATGAACATGTTGTTGCCGGCGCCGCCGGTGAGCGTGTTGGAGCCGGTGCCGGCGATCAGCGTGTCGCTGCCGGTGCCGCCGACCAGGTCGGTGTTGCTGGAGTTGCCGAACAGCTCGAGCGAACCAAAGGCAGCGGAGCCGTTCAGGGTCTCGTTGCCGGAGGCGGCGATCAGGTAGCTCAGGCCGGACGAGCTGGTATAGACGATGTTGGCGTTGCTGGCGCCGAACACGGTGGCGGCGCTGCCGCCGTTCACCGTGCCGTTCAGGCCGGCGTTGGCGATAAAGGCGAGGGTACCGCTGCCGCTGTCGTTGACCACGGTGTTGGTGCCGCCGAACACCAGCGTGTTGCCGCCGGAGGCGTTGATGGTGTCGCTGACGCCGCCGATGATCGTGCTGGGGCCGGCGAGATAGTCGGTGCCGGTGGTGCCGTCGAACATGACGGTCGAGCCGGAGCTGCCGACGAACGTGTTGTTGGTGCCGCCGTCGGCAAGGTAGAGGCTGCCGGAGCCGCCGAACACCGTGCTGCTCGAGCCGGTCAGTGCGACGATGTTGCTTCCGCTGCCGGCGATGATGCTGTCGGTGCCGATCGAATAGACGGTGTCGTTGCCGGTGCCGGTGAAGACCTGGTTGTTGCCGGCATCGGCGTAGATCAGGTCGTTGCCGCTATTGCCGTAGACGCTGTCATTGCCCTGCGACGTGGAGATCACGTAGTTGCCGCCGCCGGAGCTCAGACCCTCGAACACGTTCGCAGCGCCCCCGGCCACGAACAGGCCGCCGCCGGAGCCGCCCAGCACGGTGGTGCCGCCGATGCTGGCGAGCACGCTGGTCGAGGAGGCGACCGTGGTCTCGTTGATCGAGACCGGCGTGTTGGTGCCGACCGTCAGGTAGCTGTAGCCGGCGGGGAAAGTATAGGTGCCGGAGGCGAGGATCACCCCCTCGCCAGTCTTGCCGCCGGGGACGGTGGCGGGAGTGCCGGTGGCGCTGATGGTTGAAGCGAACAGCGTGCCGCCCGAAGCCAGGCTGTTGACGGCGGACGCATAAGCCTGCGCCAGGGAAAACGCGACCGCGCCGTTCACCGTGACCGGGATATGCGCGCCAGAAGCGCCGACTACTGTGACTACACCCATCCCACGATCCTCATCAGGTCACGCGTTCCCGTTGCCATCCCCGCCGGACAGCTATCAGCTTGTTAGCTTTGGCCGCAAGCCAAAAACACCGGACAAGCAACAATCTATAAACTGAGATCACCCGCTGATGCCGCATTAACACTTCGAGAGTGTGGCACTGCTCTGCATAGTTCTGACTTGCACAGTAAAGACCACAACCAGAAACGTCCACAGACATCCGGACTCCACCGAGCATGTGATGGTCTTGCGCGGCGGCCCGGCTTGGCTCAAACGCACCGGGCGAAGTGATTGAAACAAGGGCACGATGTTTGAAGAGGCAGACGCAGCGCAGGCGCCGGGCACCGTGAGCGCGCTCGCCGATCCCGCGCTTGAGCCGCTGTTCACCCGGCCAACCCGGATCGGTGCCGATAGCGCCTGGTATGGGCATCTACCGTTCGCCAACTGGATCGTGCGCGCCGCCCGCCCGGCCTGCTTCGTCGAGCTCGGCACCCATGCCGGCGTTTCCTATTGCGGCTTCTGCGACGCGGTGCTGCAGAACCATCTGCCGACCCGGTGCCTTGCGGTCGATAGCTGGCACGGCGACGAGCATGCCGGGTTCTATGGCGAGGAGGTGTTCGCCGAGCTGGCCCGGTTCCACGACCAGCGCTATGGCGGGTTTTCGCGGCTGCTTCGCTGCCGCTTCAACGAAGCGCTCGCCGTGGTGCCGGACGGCAGCGTCGACCTGCTGCATATCGATGGACGCCACCGGCTTTCCGATATCGAGGAGGATTTCACCGGCTGGCTGCCCAAGCTGTCGCCGCGTGGCGTGGTGCTGCTGCACGACACTAACGTCAGGGAGCATGATTTCGGCGTCTGGCGTTTCTGGCAGACGATCCAGGCGCGCTATCCCTCGTTCGAGTTCCTGCACACGCACGGGCTCGGCGTGCTCGCGGTGGGTTCGGCGGCGCCCGAGCCGGTGCTCGACCTGTGCCGGCAATCCGGCAGCGAGGCCGCCCGCCTGCGCGAGCGCTTCGCTCTGGCCGGCGAGCGCTGGGAAAAGGAATATGCGCTCTGCCTGCGCGACCGGCAGATCGCGCAGCTGCTC
>CAXUNX010000338.1:0-2679 GCA_964252545.1 uncultured Acetobacteraceae bacterium
AGCCGGAGGTTCTCGGCCAGGGTGAGGCCCGGCTTGAGCGCGTCCTGGTGGCCGAGATAGCCGACCCGGCCGGCATGGGTGACACGGTCATCGATGGCCTGATGGTTCCAGAACAGGGCTCCCGCATCGGCGTCGCGCAACCCGGCGAGCACCCGCAACAGGGTGGATTTGCCGGCGCCGTTGGGGCCGGTCAGCAGCAGCGCGCCGCCGCTTGCGCACGACAGATCGATGCCGTCCAGCACCAGCCGCTCGCCACGGAACACCACCAGGCCGGAGGCGTCAAACCGGACGGGCCCGAAACGGGCAGGCTCGGACTGGTTCGGAATGACCTGGCCTCCGGGCGAGAAGTAGGCGGGGGAGCGGGCGAGGCGTGATGGGCGGGCGCTTGTTTCGCGGCTTGGTACCGGTATGTTCTAGGCCTACTTGCTTATCAAGCGGTCGCCGCGGCACCGCACGAGCGCCTGCGTTTCTCGAAGGGAATAAGGATGAAATCGGTCGGTCACGACAGCCTGGGCACGCGCAGGACGCTTGAGGTGGACGGCGAGACCTATCATTATTTCTCCATCCCGGAAGCCGAGCGCACGCTTGGCGACGTCAGCCGGCTGCCGGTAAGCCTCAAGGTGCTGCTGGAGAACGTGCTGCGGTTCGAGGATGGCCGCTCCTACAGCGTGGCCGACGCGCATGCCATCGCCGGCTGGCTCGCGCAGGCGAGCAGCACCAAGGAAGTGCCGTTCAAGCCCGCCCGCATCCTGATGCAGGACTTCACCGGGGTTCCGGCCGTGGTCGATCTCGCCGCCATGCGGGACGGCATCACCCGGCTGAAGGGCGATCCGCAGAAGGTC
Source organism: uncultured Acetobacteraceae bacterium (assembly GCA_964252545.1). Classification (GTDB taxonomy): domain Bacteria; phylum Pseudomonadota; class Alphaproteobacteria; order Acetobacterales; family Acetobacteraceae; genus Lichenicoccus. Next base: position 843 of record CAXUNX010000338.1, read on the forward strand.
AATCCGCTGGTGCCGGTTGATCTGGTGATCGACCATTCCGTCATGGTCGACGTTTCCGGGGCGGATGATTCGCTGCAGCGCAACGTCGAGATCGAGTTCCAGCGCAACGGCGAGCGCTATGCGTTCCTGCGCTGGGGACAGGAGGCGTTCGAGAACTTCGCCGTGGTGCCCCCGGGTGCCGGCATCTGCCATCAGGTGAACCTCGAGTACTTGGCCCAGGCGGTCTGGACCGCGCGGATCGGCGCGGAGAGCTTTGCCTATCCGGATACGCTGTATGGCACCGACAGCCACACCACCATGGTCAACGGCATGGGCGTGCTCGGCTGGGGCGTCGGCGGCATCGAGGCGGAGGCGGCCATGCTGGGCCAGCCGATCGCCATGCTGATTCCCGACGTGATCGGCTTCCGCCTGACCGGCAAGCTGCCCGAGGGGGCGACGGCCACCGACCTGGTGCTGACCGTCACCCAGATGCTCCGGCGCAAGGGCGTGGTCGGCAAGTTCGTGGAGTTCTTCGGGCCGGCGCTGGATCACCTGCCGGTTGCCGACCGCGCCACCATCGGCAACATGGCTCCGGAATATGGCGCCACCTGCGGCTTCTTTCCGGTGGACGCGCTGACGCTCGACTACCTCCAGCAGACCGGCCGCGATCCGCACCGGATCAAGCTGGTTGAGGCCTATCTCCGGGCGCAGAACATGTTCCGCGACGCGTCCGTGCCCGATCCGGTGTTCACCGACACGCTCGAGCTCGATCTTTCCAGCATCGAGCCGTCGCTCGCCGGGCCGAAGCGGCCGCAGGACCGGGTGGCCCTCAAGGACGCCGCCCATGCATTCGCGGGCGAGCTCACCAGGAGCCTGGGGGTGGCGGCAGGCGACGTGGACCGCAAGGCGGCGGTGGAGGGCAGCAACTACGAGATCGGGCACGGCGACGTGGTGATCGCGGCCATCACCAGCTGCACCAACACCTCCAATCCGGCGGTGCTGATCGCCGCCGGGCTGGTGGCGCGCCGGGCGCGTGCCCTCGGCCTCACTCCCAAGCCCTGGGTCAAGACCTCGCTGGCTCCCGGCTCGCAGGTGGTCACCGAATATCTCAACCAGGCCGGACTGTCCGAGGATCTCGACGCTCTCGGCTTCAACACCGTCGGCTATGGCTGCACCACCTGCATCGGCAATTCCGGCCCGATCGCCGATCCGATCGTCGACGCCATCGAGAACAACAAGCTGGTTGCGGTCTCGGTGCTGTCCGGGAACCGCAACTTCGAGGGACGCATCAGCCCGAACGTGCGCGCGAACTACCTGGCGAGCCCGCCGCTGGTGGTCGCCTATGCGCTGCTCGGCAACATCCGCGAGGACATCACCACGGCGCCGCTCGGCACCGGCACCAACGGCGCGCCGGTGTTCCTGCGCGATGTCTGGCCCAGCAACAAGGAGATCGCCGAGCTGATGGCGCAGGCGATCTCGCGCAGCCAGTTCATCGAGCGCTATGGCCAGGTCACCCGCGGAACCAAGGAGTGGCAGGGCCTGCAGGTCGCGACAGGCTCGGAGACCTACGTGTGGGACGGCGGCTCCACCTATGTGCAGAACCCGCCCTATTTCGAGGGCATCACCATGGAGCCGGTGCCCAAAGGGGACATCAACAAGGCTCGGGTGCTGGCGGTGCTGGGCGACAACATCACCACCGACCACATCTCGCCGGCCGGCTCGATCAAGAAGAGCTCGCCCGCCGGCCAGTACCTCGGCACCCATCAGGTGCAGCAGAAGGACTTCAATTCCTATGGCTCGAGGCGCGGCAACCACGAGGTGATGATGCGCGGCACCTTCGCCAACATCCGCATCAGGA
>CAXUNX010000339.1:0-2672 GCA_964252545.1 uncultured Acetobacteraceae bacterium
GTACTCGCGGCCGCCCATGAAGCGCGCCGTGCCGACCACGGCGCCGAACGCGTCGATGTTCGCCAGCATGTCGCGGTCCTGCCGCAGCTCCGGCAGCGCCGCCGCGTTTGAAAGGATCACCGTCCAGGTGCCGCTGGAGATCACGCTGAACGGTGCGTCGGCCGGTCGGTGGGTGCGGTGCTGCAGATAGGACGCGTTGGAATCGTGGATGCCGCACAGCACCCGGCAGCCGGGATGGAGCCCGCAGCGGGTGGCGTGCCGGGCAAGCACCGGGCCCAGCACCTCGGAGGCGCTTCTCCGCGCGGGAAACAGCCGGTCCCAGCCTTGCCGGCGGACCAGCGGAGAAAACGTCGCGGCCGCGGGCGACCACAGATCGCTGTGGCAGCCGAGCGAGGTGACCTCGCTGGCGGCAACGCCGCAGAGCCACCAGGCCCAGTATTGCGGATAGGTCAGGATCGTCGCGACCCGCCCGAAATGGCCAGGCAGCCGGCGCTGGACGTGGAAGATCTGGCGTCCGAGATTGAGGCCGAGCGGCAGCGCGGGAGAACAGGTCAGCTCGAAGCCGTCCCGCTGTAGGAGGTAGTCGCGGTTGTCCTGCTCGAAGGCCGGGTCCTCGTAGTCGGGCGCCAGCACGATCGCGCCGGTGCGGTCCAGCATGACGCAGGCGGCGCCGTGCGCCACCGGCACGATGCAGCCGATCCGCGCCCGCTGCGGGCAACCGGCGAGGCTGTCGAGCAGCCAGTCCTGCAGCCCGCCCACGTCGAGCTGCCGCACCGGCCCTGGTTCTGCTCCTGATCCTGCCAGGATCGCGTTGCGCCGCCGCGCGCTATGCACGGGCTGGCCGCTGGCCGGATCAACAACAATCAGCCGCGCCGTTGTTTTGCCGATATCGAGAACCGCGACCAGCCCGTGCATCCGCTCAGTTCCGATCGGTGAGCCCTGCCGGCGCGTCGCCCGCGCCCGCGATCAGGCGACGCACGCCACCGCCTCCGGCTCGGCCTGCAGGATGGCGATGCCGGCGGCGCGGAACGGATCGAGCTCGGCGTCGGTGGCCTCGTTGTCGGTGACGATAACGGTGACGCGCGAAAGCGGGATCGAGATCATCGCCGAATGCTGGCGCAGCTTGCGGCTGTCCGCCAGCACCACCACCCGCTCGGCGCTGCCCAGCAGCTTGTTGGTCGCCTGGACGATCAGCGGATCGTTCTCCATCAGGCCGGACCGGTTGAGGCCGTAGCAGCCGATGAACAGCGTGCGGCCGCAGAAATGCCGCGACCCGTCATTGTTGAACGGGCTCAGCACGATGCTCTGCTCGCGATACACCGTGCCGCCCGGCACGGTGACCCGGTTGCGGCTGTGGCCGACCAGATGCGACACCAGCGCGAACGAGTTGGTCAGGATGTCGAGCTCGCTCCGCTCCAGGAACTCGGCCATGCAGAAGGTGGTGCTGCCGCCGCCGATGATGATGCTCTCGCCCGGCTCGATCAGCAGCGTCGCCTCGCGTGCGATGGCGCGCTTCTGGGCGATCTGCACGTCCAGGCTGAGCACCAGCGGCGTTCCGACCAGGTGCGGCTGGAAGCGCGGCAGCAGCGCCTCGACGCCGCCGCGCACCCGACGGATCTCGCCGCGGTCGGCCATCGCCACCACGTCGCGCCGGATCGTCGCCTCCGAGGCGCCAAGCAGCTCGCACAGGTCGGGCACGCCCACCACCGAGCGCTCCTCGGCGGTCTTGAGGATCAGGCGCTGGCGTTCGCGTTCGAGCATGCGCTTCCTGCTGGCTGGCGATCACTGGCTGGCGGCACGGTCAGGAGAAATCATCTCCCCGGCGGCGTCAAGCGTCCAGCGATCGGAGTTGACCGGTCCTGATCGCGCTTGATCGGAATGCCTGGCCGTGCGAGCCTCCGGTTAAGCTTCACGGAAGGCCGCCGATGACTGGCATCGCACCCGACGCGCTGGAGAACCGCTGGGACAAGGCGCACGCGCAGACGCTGAGCCCGCCCGAGCTGCTGCTCTACCGGTCCAACCTGCTCGGCTCCGACAAGCGGGTGACCAATTATGGCGGCGGCAACACCTCCTCGAAGCTGTTGATGACCGATCCGCTCACCGGCGAGACTGTGCGCGTGCTCTGGGTGAAGGGATCGGGCGGCGACATCGGCAGCATGAAGCTCGACGGCTTCTCGACCCTCTACCAGGACAAGCTGCTTCGGGCGCAGGCGCTCTACCGGGGTCCGGAGCACGAGGACGAGATGGTGGCGCTTTACCCGCACATGAACTTCAACCTCAACAACCGCGCCACCAGCATCGACACCCCGCTGCACGGGCTGGTCAGCCATCCGCATGTCGACCACGTGCATCCCGACGCCATCATCGCCATCGCCGCCTCCGACCACAGCGAGGCCCTGACGCGGGAGATCTTCGGCGGCGCTATCGGCTGGCTGCCCTGGCGCCGCCCCGGCTTCGAGCTCGGGCTCTGGCTCAAGCGGTTCGTTGAGCGCAATCCCGAGGCCCGGGGGGTGGTGCTGGAGGCGCACGGCCTGTTCACCTGGGGCGAAAGCCAGCGCGCCTGCTACGACGCCACCATCGACACGATCAACCAGGCCATCGGCTGGCTCGCTGAGCGCAGCCGGAACAGGCCGGCGTTCGGCGGACCGCAGCTCGAGCCGATGGCGCCCGAC
>CAXUNX010000340.1:0-2662 GCA_964252545.1 uncultured Acetobacteraceae bacterium
CGGCGGTGATCGTGTCGCCCGCCTTCCAGGACGCGGGGCCGCCGCACGCGGCAGCACTGGTCACGCCGCATCCCTATCTCGCCTGGGCGCGGATCGCGGGCGTGTTCCATCCAAGGCCCGCGGCGACGCCCGGCCTGCACGCGACCGCGCTGATCGAGGCGGGTGCGGAGATCCATCCCAGCGCCGAGGTCGGGCCGGGGGTGGTGGTCGGCCGCGGCGCGGTGATCGGCGCGGGCTGCCGGTTGGAAGCGTATGCGGTGATCGGCGCCGGCGTGCTGATCGGCGAGGCGTGCCGGGTGGGCGCCCATGCCAGCGTGAGCCACGCGGTGATCGGCCAGCGGGTGACGCTGTATCCAGGGGTGAGGATCGGCCAGGACGGCTTCGGCTTCGCGGTCACCGAGCAGGGCTTCGTCAGCGTGCCGCAGCTCGGACGGGTGGTGATCGGCGATGACGTCGAGATCGGCGCCAACAGCACGGTCGACCGGGGCTCGGCGCAGGATACGGTGATCGGCGCGGGCTCGCGGCTCGACAATCTTGTGCAGATCGGGCACAACGTGCGGCTCGGCCGGTGCTGCATCGTGGTGGCGCAGGCCGGGATCTCCGGGTCCACGGAACTTGGCGATTTCGTGACGGTCGCAGCACAGGCCGGGTTGATCGGCCATATCCGGATCGGCCGGAAGGCGAGGATCGGTGCGCAGGCAGGGGTGATGTCCGATGTGCCGGCCGATGCCGACGTGATCGGCAGCCCGGCGATGCCGTTCCGGGAGTTCTTCCGCAATGTCGCGACCTTGCGCCGGCTGGCCCGGCGCAGCCTTCGTCGCGGCGCCGGCGGGGAGTCGGCGGAAGCCGGGGAACGCGAGGATGCGGACCGCGCTTAGCGCTCCAGAATGGCGCCGTACCGGGGTCGCGCACCCTGGCCTGGCGTTCGTGCATGTGGGAGTTGGGTTGGACGTCGATGGACGGAACGACACAGAACGATGCGGCTGAAGTCGCTCATGCAGGCAACGGCGCCCGGAGCGCGTCCGCAAGCTCGGCCCAGGCGCCACCGGACCACCCGACCTCGGAGCTGAAGGTCGCAGCCGAGCTCGGCGAGCGGATCGAGCTGATCGATGTGGGCCGGATCATGGGCGCGATCCCGCACCGCTACCCGCTGCTGATGATCGACCGCATGGTCGACGTGGTGATGAACCATTCGGCCGTTGGCATCAAGAACGTCACCTACAACGAGCCGCACTTCCAGGGCCATTTCCCGTCCAAGCCGGTGATGCCGGGCGTGCTGATCATCGAGGCGATGGCGCAAACCGCGGCCGCCCTGGTGGTGCTGACGCTGGGCGGCTCGTTCGAGGGCAAGCTGGTCTATTTCATGACCATCGAGAACGCCAAGTTCCGCCGTCCGGTGGAGCCTGGCGACCAGTTGCGCATCCATGTCGTCAAGGAGCGCAACCGGGGCAATGTCTGGAAGTTCCGCGCGGTGGCCCGCGTCGACGGGGTGTCGGTGGCGGAGGCGGCCTTCAGCGCGATGATCATGGGCTGAGCCGGATCGGGACCCCGGCCACGATATCCGGGGTCCTGGCGTGACGGCGCAGCCGGGAGTGTCCGTCCTGGGGGCGCGGGCGGCGCCCGCCAGGTGGCGCGCTCCAGGGTTTCAGCTAGGCGAACTTGAGTTTCCGAACCATGCAGAACGACATCCACCCGGCCGCGATCGTCGCACCGGGCGCCATCCTCGGGCGTGGCGTCCGGATCGGCCCGTGGTGCAGCGTCGGTCCCGAGGTGGTGATCGGCGACGGCGCGCGGCTGTTCTCGCACGTCGTGCTGGACGGGCTGACGGTGATCGGCGAGGAGGCGCAGCTTTATCCGTTCTGCACCGTAGGCCTGGCGCCGCAGGACCTCAAATACCACGGCGAGCCGACACGCTGCGAGATCGGCGCCCGCACGGTGATCCGCGAGAACGTCACCGTGCATCGCGGCACCGCCGCCGGCATCGGCGTCACCCGGGTCGGGCGAGACTGCCTGCTGATGGCCAACGCCCACATCGCCCATGACTGCCTGATCGGCAACAACGTGATCATCGTCAACAACGTGGTGATGGGCGGCCACGTGGAGATCGGCGACCACGCCAGGATCATGGGGGCCGCGGCACTGCACCAGTTCGTGCGGATCGGCCGCGCGGCGATGGTGGGCGGGGTCTGCGGCGTCGAGGCGGACGTGATCCCTTACGGCAGCGTGATGGGCAACCGGGCCAGGCTGATCGGGCTGCACTGGGTCTGGCTCAAGCGCAGCGGGGTCGCGGCCGCCGAGATCCAGCGGCTGCGGCGGGCATTCCGGGCACTTTATCCCCGCGGCAACGAGGCGGGCGAGATGTTCGCCCGCAGGCTCGCCGCCGTGCGCGTCGAGTTCGGCGACGACAGCCGGGTGGCCGAGATCCTCGAGTTCATCGAGGCGCCAAGCCGGCGCGGGCTGGTGCGGGTGGCGCGACGCGGCAGCGGCACCGAGGAGAGCGAGGGCGTCTGAGCCCGCAGCCGCCTTCGCCGGAACCGACGCTGGGCATCCTTGCCGGCGGCGGTCCGCTGCCCGGGCAGGTGGCGGAGGCGGCCGTCCGGGCCGGCAGATCGGTGTTCCTGGTGGCGTTCGAGGATTTCGCCGAGCCGGCGGTGGTGGCGCC
>CAXUNX010000341.1:0-2609 GCA_964252545.1 uncultured Acetobacteraceae bacterium
CCTGACCTCCTATGAGGGCGGCCCGGTTCGCAGGCTGCTGCAGGGAAGCCTGCTGCAGGCCGGCTATGCGCGCCCGGCGCTGGGCGGCTTCAGCTCCAGCAGCCTGGGCTTCGCGCACGCCTCGCTGTCTGCCCCGGTGCCGGTGCAGGACAACAATTGAGCACGCCGGCCGACATGGATCCGGCTGCTGGCACGGAGCGACCGCCGACGGGCGCCGGGGCAGGCGAGACGGTGGTGCGCGTCTCCAACCGCGACCTGGTCCGACGCGCGGCGATGGAGCGGATGCGGGTGCGCCTGCTTTGCGTCGCCGGCGGCTTCGGCGTGCTGTTCGGCGCGGTTTCGGTCAAGCTGGCGCTGGCCACGGTGTTCCGGCCGATGGCGCCTGCGGCCCGCCAGATCGCACCCGAGGTGCCCCGGCTGCCGCACAACAATTCCGATCCCAAGGGGCTGCTGGTTGACGATCTCGGGCTCGTGCATGTCCGGCGCGCCAGCATCGTCGACCGCAACGGTCAGGTGCTGGCGATCTCGTTGCCGATGTCGACGGTGTTCGCCAACCCGCTCGAGCTGATGAACCCGCACGAGGTCACCGGGCGGCTGAAGAGCGTGCTGCCCGGCATCGACGCCGCCGACATCGAGAAGCGGCTGTCGGAAAAGAAGCAGTTCGTCTACATCGCCCGCGACGTCCCGCCCGACAAGGAGATCGCCATCAACGATCTCGGCATCCCGGGCATCTATTTCGAGCCTGGCGAAAGGCGCCGCTACCCGCTGGGCCGGGTGGCCGCGCAGATCATGGGTGCGGTGGACATCGACGATCACGGCGTGGCCGGCGTCGAGCGTTATTTCGACCACACGCTGAACAGCGACCCGCACCCGCTGCGGCTGTCGCTCGACGTGCGGGTGCAGGCGGTGGTGCGAGACGAGCTCGCCGCCGCCAAGGACGAGTTCCGCGCGATCGGCGCCTGCGCCATCGTGATGGATGTGCGCACCGGCGAGGTGATCGCCATGGTGAGCCTGCCCGATTATGATGCCAACCTGTTCAACCAGGCCACCGACGACCAGCGTTTCAACCGCGCGGTGACCGGGATGTACGAGCCGGGCTCCACCTTCAAGCTGCAGACCGCGGCGATGGCGCTGCAGGACGACGTGGCGCATGTCTGGGACCGCTTCTCGACCGTTCCGATCCATGTCGGGCGCTTCACCATCTCGGACATGAAGACAGACCATTTCGCGCCGATGCTGTCGCTGCCCGCGGTGATGGCCTACTCGTCGAACCCGGCGGCGGCGCACATCGCCATGGAAGTCGGCGCCAAGCGCCAGCAGGACTGGCTGCGCAGCATGGGCTTCTTCTCCAAGGTGCCGGTCGAGCTGCCCGAGGCAGGCCATCCGATCATCCCGTCGCTTCGCAGCTGGGGGCTGTCGACGGTGATGACGGTGGGCTTCGGGCACGGCGTCGCCGAGCCGCCGCTGGCCATCGTGCGCGGCACAGCGGCTGCGGCCAATGGCGGCGTGCTGGTCAAGCCGACGCTGCTGGCGCGCGAAACCCCCGCAGACGGCAACACGGACGCGATTCAGCAGGTCTCGGCGATGGCCCCGCTCGGGACCGCAGACATCGCGCCCGACGGCGACGCCGAGATCATTCCCGCCGGACCCAAGCTGTTGTCGGATCACAACTCGCTGCTGCTGCGTCAGATGCTTCGCCTGGTGGTGACGAAGGGCATCGGCAAGAACGCCGACGTGCCGGGCTATTTCGTCGGCGGCAAGACCGGGACCGCGGAGAAGATCGGCCCGCACGGCGGCTACCTGAAGCACGTCAACGTTGCCGCATTCACCGGCATCTTTCCCATGAACACACCGCGCTACGCGGTCTACGTGATGCTCGACAGCCCGGTCGGCAACAAGGCCACGCATGGCTGGACCACCGCGGGCTGGGTGGCCGCTCCGGCGGTCGCCAAGATCGTCTCGCGGATCGGGCCGATGCTGAACCTGTTTCCCGACACCAACGACGCGGCGGCGGTTGACGAGTCGCTGGCGATCCCGCTCGAGCCGGCCTCGCCCTCGATCCGTCCACAGGCCCGGCTGCCCGTGCATCAGCCCCCTCACCCGGCGGGCCACCAAGCGGGCCACGAGGCAGGGCGCGAAGCCAGCAAGCTGCGCCAGGAGGTCAGCTACCGCGACCCGGCCGCGCCCACCGCCCATCCGGAGTTGCGAGATGCGTCTCGATGAGCTCGCGGCCACGATCGGAGCGATGACGCCGGCATCGGCCGCCAGCATCGATCTCGACCTCGACCGGCTCGCCTTCAACAGTCGCGCGGTGCGGCCGGGAAGCCTGTTCGCGGCCTTGCCCGCCACGGGCCCCGGAAGCGGCCCCAACAGCGATCCCGCCCGCGGCAAGGATGGCCGGGCCTTTATCGCCGATGCGGTGAGCCGCGGCGCCGGCGCGGTGCTGGCGCCTGCCGGAACGGTGTGGCCGGCGGGAGTGCCGCAGCGTCCGATGCTGCTGCACGAGCAGCCCGGACGCGCCCTGGCGCTGCTCGCGGCGACGCTCGCCGGCCGCCAACCGGAGCGCATCGTCGCGATCACCGGAACCAACGGCAAGACCACCACCGTCG
>CAXUNX010000342.1:0-2595 GCA_964252545.1 uncultured Acetobacteraceae bacterium
GGTTCCGATCACCGGCGCCGGTGATCGGAACCGACCCAGCCCTTCTGCCTTCAGCCCTTCTTGCGGATGTCGCTCAACCAGCTCACATGCTTGCCGAGCCGCATGCAGATCGCTCCCGGCTCCATGCCCTGTCGCAAGAGCGCCAGCGCGCGGTCGCGCAGCGCCGACTGGTGCGCCAGCACGCGGGGGCTTTCCTCCGGTCCGACCGCCGGCGCGGCGGCGGCGCGGCGGTCATACACGGCATCCCGCCGGAGTTTCTCCCGCGCCAGCATCTCGAAGATCTGGTGCGGAACCAGCCCCATCGTCTGCGCCACGGTTTTCACCGGCATCCTGCGTTCGTGCACGAGGCGCCACACCTGTGCCGCCGGCGTGTCGCGGCTTATCATTGCCTCACTCAAGTCCGTCCGCTTCCTGATTGTGTGTCTTCCGGGCAGCAGCTTCGTCTCTTTCGTTCAACAATGCCAGCTTTCTTGTTGACGGCTGGGGCGGCAATAGGAGCCCGTCTCACCGGATTGATCCACCACCCGACCCGGCGCATGCTTCGGCGGTGATTGCCTCGGAAGGTCGCTCATGATCCGTGCCCAGACCCCGCCACTCGACCCCGGGCTTGCCTGAACCCGCGGCGGTGATCCAGCCGGGGTGGCAGTTCTGGATCGACCGCGGCGGCACCTTCACCGATATCGTCGCACGGGATCCGCAAGGCCGGCTCTCGTTCAACAAGCTCCTCAGCGAGCGGGCCGCGCCGATCCTTGACGCGGCGCTGACCGGGATCGCGCGGGCGCTCGGGCTGCCGGACGGCGCCCCCATCCCTCCGGGCCTCGTCGAATGCGTGCGCATGGGCACCACGGTGGCCACCAACGCCCTGCTCGAGCGCCGCGGCGCCCGCGTGCTGCTGCTGACCAACCGCGGCTTCGGCGATCTGCTGCGGATCGGCGACCAGGCCCGACCCCGACTGTTCGATCTCGCGATCCGTCTGCCGGAGCCGCTGCACGAACGCACCGGCGAGATCGTGGGCCGCACCGGCGCCGACGGCCGCGAAACGGTGCCGCTGGACGAGACGCTGGCGCGCCAGCTGCTGCGGCAGGCCCGCGCCGACGGCATCGAAGCTTGCGCCATCGCCTTGATCCATTCCTGGGAATATCCAGCCATGGAGCAGCGGCTGGCAGCACTGGCCGCCTCGGAGGGCTTCACCCAGATCTCGCCCAGCCACCGGATCAGCCCGCACCTGCGGCTGATCCCGCGAGCCCAGACCAGCGTCATCGACGCCGCCCTGACCCCGGTCCTGCGCCGCCACATCGACCATCTGGCGACGGCGCTCCCCGGCACCCGGCTGCTGTTCATGCAGTCGCACGGCGGCCTCGCCGATGCCGCGCACTTCTCGGGCCGCGACGCCATCCTTTCCGGACCGGCCGGCGGCATCGTGGGTGCTGCGCGCACCGCCGAACAGGCCGGCCTGGAGCGGATCATCAGCTTCGACATGGGAGGCACCTCCACCGACGTCGCGCTGTATGCCGGCGCCTTTGAACGCCGCTTCGAGACCAGCATCGACGGCCTCGGCATCCGCGTGCCGATGATGGCGATCCACACCGTTGCCGCAGGCGGCGGCTCCATCCTGCATTTCGATGGCTCGCGCCTGCGCGTCGGCCCGGAAAGCGCCGGCGCCTGTCCCGGCCCGCGCGCCTACCGAGGCGGCGGACCGCTGACGCTGACCGATGCCAACCTCCTGCTGGGCAGGATACAGCCCGCATACTTCCCCGCCCTGTTCGGGCCGGACGCGGACCAGCCGCTCGACGCCGGAGCGGTGCGGCAGGGCTTCGGGGAGATGGCCGCCGTCATCGCCAGGCAGACCGGCATCCACCAGGATCCGAGAACGCTGGCCGAGGGCTTCCTGCGCATCGCGATCGACAACATGGCCCATGCCATCCGCGCCGTCTCGCTGCGTCGCGGCCACGACCCGGCTGGCTTCGCGCTGCACTGCTTCGGCGGCGCCGGCGGACAGCACGCCTGCATGCTCGCAGAAGCGCTCGGCATGCGCACCGTCTTCGTTCACCCGCTCGCAGGCATCCTTTCCGCCTACGGCATGGGACTGGCGGCGCAGAGCATCTTGCGCGAACAATCCGTCGAGCGCCCCCTCGACGAGGCCGCGATGCCGGCGCTGCTCCGGCTGGCAGGCGAGCTGTGCGAGGCCGCCCGCGGCGAGCTCGCCGAACAGGTGCCCGGCTGCGGCACGGCACCGCCCGAGATCCTGACGGATCGTCGCCTGCATCTGCGCCAGGCCGGCAGCGATGCCGTGCTGGTGGTGCCACTCGCCACGATGCAAGACATGCAGCGGGAGTTCGGAAGGCAGCACCGCGCGCAGTTCGGGTTCGAGCAGCCGGAGGGCGTGATCATCATCGACGCGGTTGCGGTTGAAGCGCGTGCGCTGCCCCGGACGCCCCCCGCCCAGCAAATGGCTCCCCGCCCGGGTGGAGAGTTGCCGCGGCGCCGCGAGCAGATCGAGATCTGGAACGACGGCCGGCCCCGGGCGGCGCCCGTGTTCGCCCGCTCCGATCTTTGCCCGCGCGACCGGCTGCAAGGACCCGCGCTGATCGCCGA
>CAXUNX010000343.1:0-2593 GCA_964252545.1 uncultured Acetobacteraceae bacterium
GTCCTCGATGCGCGGCACCACGCAGAACACCTGGCCGCCGCGGAAGCGCTCGCGCTGCAGGGCCTCGCGGATCACCACCGAGTCGAACGGCATGATGAAGGTCCGCACTGCCAGGCGATCGGTGGGCGGGGTCGCGATCAGGCTCATCTCGCGCACCCCGGTCAGAGCCAGCTGCAGCGTGCGCGGGATCGGCGTGGCGCTGAGGGTGAGCACATGCACGTCCTCGCGCAGCGCCTTGAGCTTCTCCTTGTGCGCGACCCCGAAATGCTGCTCCTCGTCGACCACCAGCAGGCCGAGATCGGCGAACTCGACGCCCTTGGCGAGCAGCGCATGGGTGCCGACGACGATGCTCACGGTGCCCTCGGCGAGGCCCTTCCTGGTCGCCGCCGCGTCCTTGGCGGTGACCATGCGCGAAAGCTGCTCGACGCGCACCGGCAGCCCCGCGAAGCGCGCGCTGAAGGTGCGGTGATGCTGGCGCGCCAGCAGCGTGGTGGGCACCACCACCGCCACCTGGGCGCCGGACATCGCGGCGACAAACGCCGCACGCAGCGCCACCTCGGTCTTGCCGAAGCCCACATCGCCGCAGATCAGCCGGTCCATCGGCCGGCCGGCAGACATGTCCTCCAGCACGTCGGCGATCGCCCGGGTCTGGTCCTCGGTCTCAACAAACGGGAAGCGCGCGCAGAACTCGTCCCAGCTGCCTTCCGGCGGCGCCAGGGTGGGCGCCTCGCGCATGAGGCGGGCGGCGGCGGTGCGGATCAGCTCACCCGCCATGTCGCGGATCCGCTGCTTCATCCGCGCCTTGCGGGTCTGCCAGGAGGCGCCGCCGAGCCTGTCGAGCGCCACCCCGTTCTGCTCGCTGCCGAACCGGCTCAGCAGCTCGATGTTCTCCACCGGCAGGAACAGCTTCTCGCTGCCGTCATAGATCAGCCGCAGGCAGTCATGCGGCGCCGTGCCCACCCCGATTGTCTCGAGCCCGTCATAGCGGCCGATGCCGTAATCCTGGTGCACCACCAGGTCGCCGGCGGCGATCTCGGTGGCCTCGGCGATGAATTGGTCGGCGCGCTTGCGCTTGCGCGGCGGCCGCGAGATGCGCTCGCCGAGCAGGTCCTGCTCGGAAACCAGCGCCAGATCCTCGGCCAGGAAGCCGCGCTCCAGGCCCAGGGTCATCAGCCCGATCGCGCCGAGCTTCAGCCCGCGGGCGCCTTCCCAGCTTTCCACCAGCTCGAACGGCATGCGGTTGTCGCGGAGCAGGGCGGCGATGCGTTCGCGCGAGCCGCGCGTCCAGGCGGTGACCAGCGTGCGCCGTCGCCTGGACCCCGAACCGGAGCTTTCCGCCCATTGCCCGGCCTGCTCGCGCAGCATCGCAAACACGTTCTCGCGCGAGGCGGCAGGCAGCGAGCGCGCGAACAAGATCCCCGGCCTGCCGCCGGCGTCGATGCCGTCAGCCCCCTCCGGCTTGCCGAACGGAATGAAGGCAAGCATCGGCAGCCTGGCCAGCATCGCCTGCCAGGCGGCACGGTCGAGATAAAGCATCCCGGGCGGCAGCGGCCGGTACGGCACCTCACCCTCGCGGACCGGCAGGGTGCGCGCCTCGGCATGATCGGCGATCATCTCCAGGCGGGCCGAGAGCACCTCGTCGGCCTGGTGGTCGAAGCTGACCGCCACTCCCGGCAGGTAGTCGATCAGCGTTTCCAGCGCCGGATGGAACAGCGGCAGCCAGTGCTCGATGCCGCCATGCCGGCGCTGCTCGGAGACGCTGCGGTAGATCGGGTCGTCGACCGAGTCCGGCCCGAACCACTCGCGCCAGCCGCTTCGGAACCGGGACGCGCTGTCCGCATCGAGCGACAGCTCGGCGACCGGACGCAGCACCAGGCTGTTGCGCCGGCCGGTCGAGCGCTGGGTGGTCGGATCGAAGTGGCGGATGTTGTCCACCTCGTCGCCGAACAGGTCGAGGCGCACCGGCTCGGCCTCGCCGGAAGGATAGATGTCGAAGATGCCGCCGCGGGTGGCGAACTCGCCCGGCTCCATGACCGTGTCGGCCCGCCCATAGCCGTTGGCGACCAGCAGCTCGATCAGGAACCCGGAATCCAGGCTCTCGCCGGCGCGCACGCTGAGCGAGGCGCCTTCAAAGGCGCGGCGGGGCGGCACCCGCTGGACCAGGGCGTTGACCGTGGTCACCACCATCCGGCGTCCTTCCGGCGGCTCCAGCAGCCGCGTGAGGGTCGCCACGCGCTCGGACACGATCGCGGGGTTGGGCGAGACCCGGTCGTAAGGGAGGCAGTCCCAGGCGGGAAAGCGCAACAGCTCGGTTCCGGGCGAGAAGAACGCCACCAGCTCGGCCATCCGCGCCATGGCCGCGTCGTCGCGCGCCACGTGCAGCAAGGGTCCGTCATGCTCGCGCAACCGCCGGCTCAGCAGCAGCGCGTCGAAACCCTCGGGGACCCCCCAGACCGGCGTGGCCCCGGAACCCGACACCGCCGCTGTGCCGCCGTCTGCGCTCAACGCGCGGACCTTGGGAGGCGGGCGTCGGCTGCGGTCCGCTCGGCTGCCTGCCGCATGCGGCGCAGCATCGGGGTCTCGAGGGCGGGGG
>CAXUNX010000344.1:0-2590 GCA_964252545.1 uncultured Acetobacteraceae bacterium
GCGATGGGCTGCATCATGGTGCGGCAATGCCATTCCAACACCTGCCCGGTCGGCGTTTGCTCCCAGGACGACGCGCTGCGGGCCAAGTTCGAGGGCACCCCGGAGAAGGTGATCAACCTGTTCTCGTTTATCGCCGAGGACGTGCGCAACATCCTGGCGCAGCTGGGCTTCTCTTCCCTGAACCAGGTCATCGGGCGGACCGACCTGCTGCATCAGGTCAGCCGGGGTGCGGATTATCTCGACGATCTCGACCTCAACCCGATCCTGGCCCAGGCCGATCCCGGCCCGCATGCACGCTACTGCACCCGAGAGGGACGCAACGAGGTGCCGGAAACCCTGGACGCGCAGATGATCGCCGACAGCAGGCCGCTGTTCGAGCATGGCGAGAAGATGCAGCTGCACTACAACGTGCAGAACACCCACCGCGCCATCGGCACCAAGATCTCAAGCAAGATCGTGCGCCGTTTCGGAATGGCCACCCTGGCAGCCGGCCACCTGACCGTGCGGCTGCGAGGCTCGGCCGGTCAGTCGCTGGGCGCGTTCGCGGTGCGGGGGCTTAAGCTCGAGGTGATCGGCGACGCCAACGACTATGTCGGCAAGGGCCTTTCGGGTGCCACCATCGTCTTGCGTCAGGCCCCCTCCTCGCAGCTGGTCAGCAACGAGAACGCGATCATCGGCAACACCGTATTGTATGGGGCGACGGCGGGGGCGCTCTATGCGGCCGGGCAGGCGGGAGAGCGCTTCGCAGTGCGCAACTCGGGGGCGGTGGCGGTGGTGGAGGGCTGCGGCTCGAACGGCTGCGAATACATGACCGGCGGCACGGTGGTCGTGCTCGGCCCGGTGGGCGACAATTTCGGCGCAGGCTTCACCGGGGGCACCGCCTTCGTCTACGACAAGCGCGGCGATTTCGAGCTGCGGGTCAATCCCGACACCCTCGGATGGAGCCGGGTCGAGGGCGGCGCCGCGGAGCAGGAGCTGCGCGCCCTGGTGGAAACCCACGCAAAGGAAACCAGCAGCCGGTTCGCAGCCTTGCTGCTGCATGAATGGAGCGCCGCCTTGCCGCATTTCTGGCACGTGATCCCCAAGGAGTATGCCCAGATCCTCAACCAGGCGCCGCCCGAACGCATGGCGCTGCGTGCCTGAGCGAGGCATGCCGGTGCATCCGTCCAGGCGGCTGCTGCTCGGTGGGCTGGCTGCGGCGGCGTTGGCGCGTCCGCCCGCGGCGCTCGCCCAGAAGGCAGCCCGAAGCACCGCCCAGCCTACCGCCCAGCCTACCGCCCAGGCCGCTGCTCAGGCCGCTGCCCGGCCGATCGCGGTTGGCTGCTGGAGCGGCCTGTATGCCGAGGCGTTGCACGCAGCCGTTGATGTGCCGTTGCAGCACAACGGCGCAGCACCGGTTCGCCAGGTTGCCTCGGGCGAGCAGGCGCGAGCGGCCGCACTGGCGGCCGGCAACCAGGACCACCTTGACGTGGCCCTGCTTTCGGATCTCGACGCTTATCGCCTGTCGCTGCGTCAGATGTTCCTGCCGGTGACCACCGACGGCGTGAGCTCGCTGCCCCGCGTATTGCCCGGCCTGAGGGTGCCGTACGGCGTGCCGCAGAGCCAGACCGCGCTGTGCATCGGCTATAACTCGGCCAAGCTGCGCGAACCGCCGCGCAGCTTCGAGGCGCTGATCAAGGCCGCCCGCAGCGGACGCGCCGGCTTCTCCAGCGAGCTCGCGGTGCACAACCTTGCCGCAGCCGCGCTCTCCGAGGGCGGCCGTCCGAGCCTGGAGGCGGCAAAGACGGTGTTCGCGGCGCTGAAGCGCGACCGCATGCTCAGGATCTATCCCACCAACGAGGCGCTGGGCGAGGCCCTGGCCTCCGGCGAGATCGTGATGGCGCCGATCTGGCGCTCGCGCGCCTATGCCTGGCAGCAGCAGGGGCGCGACATCTCCGACAGCTATCCGAGCGAGGGCGCAGTCCCGTTCACGATCCTGGCCTGCGTGCCGCGCACGAGCCCGCAGGCGCAGCCGGCGCTGCGCTATCTCGAGACGCTGCTGCATCCCGAGGCGCAGGCGGCAATGGCGAAGCGAACCGGTTTGCTGCCGACCGTGCAATCGGTGCCGCTTGACGCCCGGCTGCTCCGCCGGATCGGCTTCACCGCCTCGCAGCGGGCGCGTTTCCGGCCGATCTCGCTGGCCGCGGCGGCGCAGAACGGCATCGCCCTCCGGGAGTTCTGGAACCGCGAGCTCGCCTGAGCCGGGCCGCCGGCGCACGCTGTCGCAGTTGCCGAGACTCCGCCCGATGGTTGAGCAATTGTCACAAAACCGCCACGCACGGTCGCTGGGCAACATCCTAGAACGGCGCAATCCATAACGGGAGCGACCTGATGTCCGGTGCCGCGATCACGCGAGCCAGTCCATTCCAGCAGCGGCAGCGCGATGTCAGGCCAAGCTATGCCGGTGCCGGGTTGTTCGTGCTGCTGCTCGCCAGCGGCATGGGCTACGCGGTCTACGGGCTGGTCACCGACATGCACAGCAGCAACGCCCCGCCACT
Source organism: uncultured Acetobacteraceae bacterium (assembly GCA_964252545.1). Classification (GTDB taxonomy): domain Bacteria; phylum Pseudomonadota; class Alphaproteobacteria; order Acetobacterales; family Acetobacteraceae; genus Lichenicoccus. The sequence continues at coordinate 2,538 of CAXUNX010000344.1, forward strand.
GGCGATCGGCACGCTGGTGATGCTCGGCCTGGCGCTGCTGATCGCGCTCGGGT
>CAXUNX010000345.1:0-2589 GCA_964252545.1 uncultured Acetobacteraceae bacterium
CTCGAAGCCGCCCAGCGCCACCCGTGCCGCCACGAACTGCGGCACCGAGCGGGCGGCGACGTGCGCCACCGCACTCAGGCTCCAGCCGCCGAGCCCCACCGCCAGCCCCGCGCGCAGCCCGACCCGGTCCATGAACAGGCCCGACACCAGCAGGGTCACGGTCACCGATCCCTGGAACCAGGTGGTGATGGTGCCGTAGTCGCGGGCGCTCCAGCCGAGCTCCCGGTCCAGCGCCGGCTTGAGCAGCGCGATCACCTGCCGGTCCGCGTAGGCGACAACCACCACCGCGAACAGCAGCCCCAGCAGCAGGCGAGGCATCGGGTGCGGCGGCGGCGGGGGCTGCCGCGCCCGGAGCGGCACGGCTCAGAAATCCTTGTGCAGAACGAACCCCGCATAGCGGCTGTCGTCGCGCGCCACCTCCCGCACCACGCCGCCCAGGTTGCCGTAGCTCAGGATCGGCGAATAATGCGTGTTGAGCGCGTTCTTGAGGATGGCGGTGACCCGCCAGCGGCTGACCGTGTCGATCAGCGAAAGGTTGAGGTCCCAGATCCCGTACGGGCTCTGGATGGTGTCCGGGGTTTCGGTGAGCGAGTACTGGGTGCGGCTCTGCCAGGCATAGTCCGAGCCCAGATCGATGTCGTAGCGGTCGGTGAGCGGGCGCTGATCGTCGGCGCGCATGTCGAACTTCCAGCGCGGCGCGAACGGCAGCGGCTGGCCGTTGACGTCGCAGCTCTGCGCCGACCCGGCCGGGCAGTTGAACTGCACGATGTGGGCGTCGTCGTAGCTGAACACCGGCCCCACGCTCAGCCCGGCGAGCGGGCGCGCGCTGATGCTGCCCTCGACGCCGCGGCTGGTGACGCTGCCGGCGTTGATCAGGCGGGTGATGGTGGCGCCCGCGACGGTATCAAGGAAGTTCGCCTGGTAGTTGCTGAAATCCTCGATGAAGGCCGCGACGTCGGCGGTGAGCCGGCGGCCGAAGAACTGCGATTTCAGGCCCAGCTCGAAGCTGTTGTTGGTTTCCGGGCGCAGCACCTGGGTATCGGTGGGCTGCATGTTGAAGAACACGTTGTAGGCCTGGCCCTTGTAGCCGCGCGAATAGGTGAAATAGGCCATCACGTCGCGCGACACGTCGTATTGCAGGCCGATGCGGTCGACATAGTCGTTGTGCGCGGTGGAGCCCGAGCTGCTGAAGCCCGGGCGCACGCCGGTGATCGCCACCGCGCTGGTTGATTGCCGCGCGAAATCGTAGCTCAGATCGTCGCGCACCAGCCGCAGCCCGAGGATGCCGCGCAGCCTGCTGGTGAGGTTCACGTTGCCCTCGCCGAACACCGCGTAGTTGTTGCCGGTGGTGCCGTACTGGGCGGTGCCGAGGTTGCGCGCGGTGGTGCTGTCCACCGCGCGGTCGTAGTTCTCGGCGTCGGCCGCGTGCAGGTAGTACAGCCCGGCCACGTAGTCGATGAACCCGCCCTTCGGCGAGGCGACGCGCGCTTCCTCGGACTCCTGGGTGAAGTCGAGATAGCCGCTGTCCTGCAGGCTTGGGAACTTGCTGGTGACCTCCGAAAGCTGGTCGTAGTCCTGGTACTGCACGTTGTGCCAGCGGCGCCAGGCGGTGATCGAGGTCAGGGTGTAGCCGCCGCCGAGCCGCTGGTCGACGGTGAGCGAGGCGCCGCCATTATCGTCGTCCACGTGGCTGGGGAAATCCTGGTTGACCGTGCCGTTGTCGCGCTGCGCCTGCACGCCGCCGGTCGCGAGCGCTGCCGCGAGCGCCGGGTTCGGGGTGATCCGGTCGGTCGGATAGGCGATCTGGCTGGTTGCCTCGAACACGCCGTTCGGGGTGCTGTCGGTGGAGCGCAGGTAATCCAGCCCGAGGGTCACGCGCGTGCCCTCCGCCGGCGTCCAGGCGAGCTTGGAGCGGAAGCCGTCGCGCCGGTAGCCGTTCACGGTGTCGCCGTCCGCGGTGTTGCGCACGTTGCCGTCGAAGCCGCTGGCCAGCACGCTGAACACGCCGGTGAGCTGGCCAGGCAGCAGCGTGCCGGACACCGCGCCGTTGAGGCGGTATTCGTTTCCGGCGAAATACGCGGCGTCGGCGAAGCCACGCAGGGCATCGGTGGGCTGCGCGGTCACGATGTTGATCACGCCGGCGGAGGCGTTCTTGCCGAACAGCGTGCCCTGCGGGCCGCTCAGCACCTCGATATGGTCGAGATCGATCAGGTCGAGGGTGGCCTGGCCGGACCGCGCCAGCACCACTCCGTCGACCACGGTCGCGACATCCGGCTCGACGCCCGGCGAGGTGGAGATGGTGCCGAGGCCGCGGATGAAGATGGTGCGGTCCTTGTTCGAGGTCTGGGTGCGGAAATCAGCGCTCGGGACCTTCTGCAGCAGGTCGGACAGGTTGTTCAGGTTGTCTCGCGCCGCCTGCTTGGCGGTGATCACCGACACCGAAACCGGCACGTGCTGCAGCGGCTCCGAGCGGCGCCGCGCGGTCACCGTGACCTCCTCGCTTGGAGCGGGCTTGATGGCGGCGGGCGATCCGGCGCCGGCCGGGGTGGTTGGAGCGGCCGACCTCGCAGCGGCGGGGAGGGACTGCGC
>CAXUNX010000346.1:0-2535 GCA_964252545.1 uncultured Acetobacteraceae bacterium
GTGGTGGAGCACCGTGCGTTCGGCGCCGACCGCGCCGGGCACGAGCAGGCGATCGACGCGGCGCTGCGCGCGGCGGGCGCCGAGCGGGTCTGCCTTGCAGGCTACATGCGGCTGCTGACGCCGATGCTGGTGCGGGCCTGGCAGGGGCGCATGCTCAACATCCATCCCAGCCTGCTGCCTGCCTTTCCGGGCCTGCACACCCACGAGCGCGCGCTTCAGGCAGGCGTGCGGCTGCATGGCTGCACGGTGCATCTGGTGACCGAGGCGATGGATGACGGGCCGATCCTGGGCCAGGCGGCGGTCGCGGTGAGGCCGGACGACACCGCGGCGCTGCTCGCCGAGCGGGTCTTGCGGCAGGAGCACATCCTCTACCCGCTGGCGCTGCGCTCGCACCTGACCGGAAGCGTCGACACGCCGGAGGATGCGGCACTTCTGGTGGTATAGGATCGTTGTCGCTAGACAGGAACACCCGCCGGAGCCGAGGAGACGCAGAACATGGCCACCCAGGAAACCGCCGACGCCGCCCCGGCGCCCAGCACCGCCGAAGCGCTGATGGCCGACCGCCAGGTGTTCTGGGCGCGGTTCTGCCGGGTGGCGGTCTGGGCGGTGGTGGTGATCGCGTCGCTGCTGGTGGTGCTCGACTGGTCGCTGCTCTGACGCCGGGCCGGGCGAACGCCGACGCGGCACCAGGCAGGAAAGCCGCCGCGGCAGTTCAGGCTTGAGGCGGCGCCGCGATGACCGGCCCGAGTGGCCTCAGGGCAGGATCTCGGTGGCCGCGAAAAAGAACGCGATCTCGGTGGCGGCGTTCTCGGCACTGTCCGAACCGTGCACCGAGTTGGACTCGATGCTCTCCGCGAACTGCGCCCGGATCGTGCCCGGCTCCGCCTTCTTGGGGTCGGTGGCGCCCATCACCTCGCGGTTCTTCAGCACCGCCCCCTCGCCTTCCAGCACCTGCACGACCACTGGCGCCGCGATCATCGACGACACCAGGCTGCCGTAGAAAGGCCGCTCCTGGTGCACCGCATAGAAGGCGCGCGCCTGCCGCTCGGAAAGCTGGATGCGCTTGGATGCGACGATGCTCAGACCCGCCTGCTCGAGCACGGCGTTGATCTTGCCGGTCAGGTTGCGCCGTGTGGCATCCGGCTTGATGATGGAAAGCGTGCGCTCGGTCGCCATGATCGGCTCCTCCTGATGGCCGGTGATCGGGTATCACCCCGCTACCGGCCGGCATCTAGAGCAAAACCGCATCCATGACCACACTCGGGACATCGTCGTGAGCCTCCTCGTGATCTCGTCGCTCACGCTTCGCATCGCCGGCCGCACCCTGCTGGATCAGGCCAGCCTCACGGTGGAGCCGGGACGCCGGATCGGGCTGATCGGCCGCAACGGCGCCGGCAAATCCACCCTGCTGGCGGCGGTGGCCGGCGACATCGCACCCGACGGCGGCGAGATCCGGCTTTCCTCCCGGGCCCGGCTCGCGCGCATCCGCCAGGAAGCCCCGGCGGGCAGCGGCTCGCTGCTGCAGACCGTGCTGGACGGCGACGCCGAGCGCGCCGGCCTGCTGGCCGAAAGCGAGCGCCTATCCAAGCAGGCGGGCGATCCGGCGCGCCCGGCCGAGATCCATGAGCGCCTGCTGGCGATCGGAGCCGCGAGCGCGCCCGCACGCGCCGCCAGCATCCTGGCCGGGCTCGGCTTCGACGCGGACGCGCAGGCACGCCGGGTGGACGAGTTCTCCGGCGGCTGGCGCATGCGGGTGGCGCTGGCGACGGCGCTGTTCCTGCAGCCCGACCTGCTGCTGCTCGACGAGCCGACCAACCATCTCGACCTCGAGGCGACGATGTGGCTGGAGAACTGGCTGGCCCGCTTCCCTGGTGCGGCACTCATCGTCAGCCATGATCGCGGCCTGCTCGACCGCGCGGTCGAGGCGATCGCCCATCTCGATCGCGGCCACATCTCGCTCACCCCGGGCGGCTATGACGAGTTCGTCCGCATCCGCACCGAGCAGGCGCTGCAGCAGAACCGCGCCGCCGAGCGGATCGCGGCCAGGCGGGCGCACATGCAGTCGTTTGTTGACCGTTTCCGCGCGTCCGCGACCAAGGCGAGGCAGGCGCAGGCGCGCATCAAGGCGCTGGAGCGGCTGGACGACATCGAGAGCGTGGTCGAGGACGCGCCCACCCGCTTCTCGTTCCCGGAGCCCGCCTTGCTGCCGCCGCCGATGCTGACGATGCAGCAGGTGGATGCCGGCTATGACGGGCGCCCTATCCTCAGCCGGCTGTCGCTCCGGCTGGACATGGACGACCGCATCGCGCTGCTGGGCGCCAACGGCAACGGCAAGTCCACCTTCGCCAAGCTGGTCGCCGGACGGCTGCCCCCGATGCGCGGCACGGTGGCGCCGGCGCGGACGCTTCGTGTCGGATATTTCGCCCAGCACCAGGCCGACGAGCTGATCGCGGCAGAGAGCCCGGTGGCGCACATCGCGCGCGTCATGCCGGAGGCCACGCCGGCCGCGCTGCGCGCCCAGCTCGCCCGCTTCGG
>CAXUNX010000347.1:0-2531 GCA_964252545.1 uncultured Acetobacteraceae bacterium
CCGGAGGTGTCCGCGTGGATCTGCAGCCAGAGCGGCGAACGGGTGGCGCCGCCGCCTGCGGTGATCTCGGCGGCGCCGCAGCCGGCTTCCGCCATGCGGTCGATGATGGCGCGGGTGCCGAACCCGATGCCCTCCAGCATGGCGCGGAACAGGTGCGCCGCCGTGTGGTGCAGCGACAACCCGGTGATTGCGCCGCGCGACAGCGGATCGGTGTAGGGCGTGCGGTTGCCCTGGAAATGATCAAGCACCAGCAGGCCGTCGGCGCCTGGCTCGAGCTCGGCCGCGGCGAGGTTGAGCGCATCAAGATCGATGGCGTCGCCGGTGAGGCGCCGCAGCCAGGCGATGATCGAGCCGGTGGAGGTCTGACCCCCTTCCAGGACGGTGCGGCCGGGATAGACCGCGTCCTGGTAGCTGCCCCACAATCCCGGCACGTGCGCTGCCTGGTGGCCAACCGCGAACTGCAGGTGCGACGATCCGGTGATCAGCGCCAGCTGTCCCGGCTGCGAGACCGCGAGGCCGATCATGCCGATCAGCGCGTCGGCGCCTCCCTGCACCACCACGACCCTCTGGTCGAGGCCGAGATGCTCGGCGGCGCGGGCGGTGAGCGTGCCGATCACCTCGCCGGGGGCACGCATCTCCGCCGGCCATTTGCGGCGCAGCTCCGACAGCTCGAGCCGCTCGAGCAGGCTGTCGGGCCAGCCGCCCGCGTCGCTGCGGTAGTGCCAGCGGATCGAGGCGTTGTTCAGGCTGGCGGCGCGGACGCCGGTGAGCCGCCAGCACAGGAAATCCTGGAACTCGCACACCGTGTGCGCGGCGCGGAATAGGTCCGGCTCGTGCCGCGACAGCCATAGCGCCTTGGGGATCATCCATTCCGCGGAGACCGGTCCCTGGCCCGCGCCATTGATCGCCAGCGCCGCGTCGCCGGTGGCCAGCACCGCGTCGGCCTCGGCTCCGGCCCGCACGTCCATCCACAGGATCGCCGGCCGCAACGGCCGCGCCGCCTGGTCCAGCGCCACCACGGTGCAGCAGGTGGTGGTGGCGCAGATGGCGTCGATGGCATGCGCGTCGATGCCGGAGTCGCGCACCGCCTGCTGCAGCGCAATGCCCAGCGCGCTCCACCAGGCTTCCGGGTCCTGCTCGGCGCGCGCACCGGCCGAGAACCGGGTCGGATATGGCGCGGCCGCCGAGGCGATCCGGCGCCCAGCCAGATCGAACACCGTCGCTCGCAGGCTTTCGGTGCCGCCATCGATGCCGATCACAAAGGCCATTGCCGCGGATCATTCCTCCACCCGACGCCCGTTCAATGCGGCTGCACATATGCTGCATCGGGCGACATTTGCTCTTGTCCGCACATTCGTCGTTTGGTGCGACGGATGTCAAGCGGCTATTCTCGGCTTGTCATGAGGCCGCCATGCTGAACCTGAACCTTGGGCACGAGCCCGACGCCGAGATCATGGTGCGGGCGGCCTGGCTCTATCATGTCGGCGGCCTCACCCAGGAGGAGGTGGCGGTAAGGCTCGGCGTGCATCGCACCCGGATCGTCCGCCTGCTCGGCGAAGCGCGCGAGCGCGGGTTGGTCAGCGTCACCATCCACCACGACTCGATCCGTGATCTCGATCTCGAGCACGCCATCGCGCGTCGCTACGGGCTGGATTTCTGCCTGGCCACGCCGTCGATGGACCTCGACCAGGCGGAAGGCGGATCCAAGCTGGCCGCGGCGCACGAGATGATTGCGCGGCGGGCGGTGGGCAGCGCCGCGGCCGGTTTCCTGAAGGGCAAGCTGGCCTCCGGCAAGCCGGTCACGGTTGGAGTGAGCTGGGGCCGCACCCTGGAGCAGATGACGCTGCATCTCTCCGGCGTGCAGAATCCCGGTGCCTGCTTCGTCTCGTTGATGGGCTCGCTGACCCGGAACTCGGCCTCCAACCCGTTCGAGGTGGTGCAGGCGCTGGCGGCGCGCACCGGCGGCGAGGGGCACTTCCTGCCGGTGCCGTTTATTGCCGATACCGAGGCCGACCGCTCCGTGCTGATGTCGCAGCGGAGCGTGGCCGAGGCGCTGGCGCTCGCGCGATCCGCCGATCTTTACCTGATCAGCGTCGGGGAGCTGCGCGAAACCTCTTTCCTGCGGAAGCAGGCCATGCTGTCGGCGGCGGAACTGCGGAGCGTGCGTGCCAAGGGCGCGGTCGCCGACTCGCTGGGACGGTTGTTCGACCGCAACGGCCAGCCAGTCGACCACGAGCTGACCCGGCGCACCCTCGCACTGGAGTTCGAGCAGCTGCGCCATCGCGACGTGGTGCTGCTGGCAGGCGGCATGCACAAGGTGGTGTCGGTTCATGCCATGCTGCAGACCGGCGTGGTGCGCGGCCTGGTGATCGACGGCGACGCCGCGAAGCTGCTGATGACGAGCCCGGCGCGCGCGGCCGAGACCAGCAGGCGGCCGGAGCGCATTCCGGCCGCGACCGGCCGCCGATAACCGCTCTCCTCGTGCCCGGACCGCAGTGCGCGTCGCGGCCGCGTCGCGATCAGCCATGAAG
>CAXUNX010000348.1:0-2502 GCA_964252545.1 uncultured Acetobacteraceae bacterium
CACCGCCACCACCACCTTGCCCCGGAGCGGCCGCAGCCACCGCGCCTCGCTGCGCATGCCGACGATGAACCCGATCAAGCCGGAAGCGCCCCGCCCCGGCTAGAGCACTTTCCGAGCCATTCGGCTCGGACGTAGTGCTCTAGAACGTGGAAACCAGAGCGACTCCATCCGACCAAACGGCTCCGTTTGGTCGGATGTTGCTCTAGAAGCCAAACTGCACGCGCCGGCTGTTGTTCAATCCGAGGTTGCGGAACCGGGCCAGCGCCAGCAGCGGAAAGAACATCCGGTAGCCGTGATAGCGCAGATAGAACACCTTGGGGAAACCGACCGCGTTGAAGGGCAGCTCATCCCATTCGCCGTTCTCGTTCTGGTGGCGGATAAGGAAGGCGATGCCGCGCAGCGTCGCCGGATGGTCGCGCTCGCCGGCCGCCATCAGGCCCAGCAGCGCCCAGCCGGTCTGCGAGGGCAGGCTCTGCGTGTAGCGTCCCGGAGCGGCGTCCTCGAAGCTCGCGCAATCCTCGCCCCAGCCGCCATCGTCGCGCTGCACCGAGATCAGCCAGTCAACGGCGCGACGCACCGAGGCGTCCTCGGGGTCGACCTCCGCCGCGTTGAGCGCGCACAGCACCGACCATGTTCCGTAGATGTAGTTCGTGCCCCAGCGTCCGAACCAGCTGCCGTCCGCTTCCTGCTCGCGCTTGAGGTAGGCGACGCCGCGCTCGATCACCGGCCGGTCCTCGGGCAGGCCGAGCTGGGCCAGAAACGAGATGCAGCGCGCCGCCACGTCCGCGGTCGGCGGATCAAGCAGCGCCCCGTGATCGGCGAACGGGATGTGGTTGAGCACGTCGTGATTGTTGTCGACGTCGAACGCCCCCCAGCCGCCGTTGCTGCTCTGCATGCCGAGCACCCAGATGCGTGCCCGCTCCACCGCCTCGGCATTGGCGAGGTCGTCCTGGCGGTGCAGCAGCATCGCCACCACCGCGGTGTCGTCCACATCCGGGTAGTAGTCGTTCTGGTACTGGAACGCCCAGCCTCCGGGCAGCAGGTCGGGGCGCTGCACCGCCCAGTCCCCCTTCACGTCAAGCACCTGGCGGTCGCGCAGCCAGGCTGCGGTGTGCTGCAGCCGCCCGTCGGTTTCGGTGCCGCCCGCCTCGATCATGGCATGGCCCGCAAGGCCGGTGTCCCAGATCGGCGACACGCAAGGCTGGCAATAGCTCTCGTCGCCCTGATCAACCAGCAGCTTGCGCACCGAGCGCCACGCCACCTGCGGCGCGGGCTGGTCGGCGGGCACGCCGAGCACGTCGAACATCATCACCGTGTTGGCCATCGCCGGATAGATCGCGCCGAGACCGTCCTCGCCGTTCAGCCGCTGCTCGACGAAGCTGCGGGCGCGCTCGATCGCGGCACGGCGCAACGCGGCCGGCGTCAGCGGGTCGGTCACCCGAAGGACCTGGTCGACCACCTTGAACACCCGTCCCCAGGCCGAACGGTAAGGGCCGCGGGTCCAGTCGCGCACCGTCTCGGGATCCTGCACGAACAGCTCGCGCACGCTGACGCTGTGCGGATTGCGCGCGCGCGGCTTGTGGGCCGCCAGCACCAGCAAGGGTGCGACCACCACCCGCGACCAGTACGACATGTTCCATATGTTGAAGAAGAACCAGCGCGGCATCAGCATCAGCTCGACCGGCATCACCGGCGTGCCGCGCCAGGGAATCTGCCCGAACAGCGCCAGCTGGAAGCGGGTGAACACGTTGGCGCGCTCGGCGCCCCCCATCGCGCGGATCGCCTCGCGGGCGCGCCGCATATGCGGCGCGTCGATGTCGTCGCCGACCGCCTTGAGCGCGAAATACGCCTTGACGCTCGCCGACAGGTCCATCCGCCCGTCATGGTAGAGCGGCCAGCCGCCATGCGCGCCCTGGATGCGCCGCAGATAGCGGCCGAGGCGCTGCTGCAACGGCGCGTCGATGCGGTCCAGGAAATGTTCGAGCAGGATATACTCGGCCGGGATCGTGGCGTCGGCCTCCAGCTCGAACACCCAGTGCCCGTCGGCGCTCTGACGACGGGCGAGCGCCTGCCTGGCGTTGGCAACCACCTCGTCCAGCGCCGAGTCGGAAAGTGCGATACCCGGAGTGGTCAGCATGGATCCGAAAAGCACGGGCGTTTCAGCAGGAGCGTCTCGGACAACAGGTCTCGCTCCTCAGGTTTCTGGATCCAACACACCGGACCCGAAATGGCCATCACCAGGCGGCTGCCAGGCCAGCCGCCACTGAGCCTGATCTGATGGCACCTTCAATGGTTGCGGGCAAGCCTGTGGCGGTCCAGTCGCCGGCAAGGAAAAGATTCTGCACGGCAGTGCGACTTCCTGGCCGCAGCGCCTCCTGGTCAGGGGTGGCGGCGAAGGTGGCGCGCCGTTCGCGCAGCACGCGCCACGCCGGAGCGGCCTCGGGCAGCGCCTCCCCGAACCGCAGCCAGGGCTTCAGCGTCTGCCGCAGCTCGCTCCAGACC
>CAXUNX010000349.1:0-549 GCA_964252545.1 uncultured Acetobacteraceae bacterium
GAGCAGGGCGGCCAGCGCCGCACGCGTCCGCACCACCCCCTAGCTGTCCAGCTTCTCGAGCTTGGCCGCGATGTCTTCCGGATTGGCGGCGCCGTCGAGGAAGCTGTTGAAGCGGCCGTGCGGATCCATGACGTAGAGGATCGAGCTGTGATCCATCAGGTAGCCGCCATCCTTGGTCGGATGCCGGGCGGCATAGACGCGGTACTCGTGCTCGACCCGTTCGATCTGCGCCTCGGTCCCGGTGAGCCCCACGATCTGCTTGTCGAACAGCGCCACGTAGCGGCCCATCACCTCGCGCGTGTCCCGCGCGGGATCGACGGTGATGAACACCGGGGTCACGTCGCGGCCCTGGGCCTTCATCATGTCGAGCGCGTTGGCGACGCTGTTCAGCGCGGTCGGGCAGGCGTCCGGGCAGTGGGTGTAGCCGAAATACACAAGCATCCACTTGCCCCGGAAATCCTTGTCGGTGACGGTGCGGCCGTCCGAGGCGGTGAGCGTGAACGGGCCGCCGATCGCGCTCAGGGCGCCGCCCGGCGCCTCGGCTGACAG
>CAXUNX010000349.1:559-2486 GCA_964252545.1 uncultured Acetobacteraceae bacterium
CGTAGCCGGCGATCGCGCCGTAGACGACGCCGATCCCCAGCGCCAGCACGACCGCGAGCGAGGCGCCCGGCAGGAGCAGGCGGCGGTTCAATGCGCCTCCGCCCAGCTTCTGCCGTGGCCGGTCTCCACCACCAGCGGCACCGACAGGCTGGCCGCGTTCTCCATGATCCCCTTCACCAGCGCCGCAAGCGGCAGGGCCTCCGCCTCGGGCACCTCGAACAGCAGCTCGTCATGCACCTGCAGCAGCATGCGGGCGCCGAGCCCTGCTGCGGCCAGCGCCGCCGGGATGCGGATCATCGCGCGCTTGATGATGTCTGCGGCCCCCCCTTGCAGCGGCGCGTTGCTGGCCTGGCGCTCCGCATAGGAGCGGCGCGCCGGGTTCTTGTCGGCGATGCCCGGCACCCAGCAGCGCCGGCCGAACGGCGTCAGGACGAAGCCGTGGCTGCGGGCTTCCTCGCGCGTGCTCTCCATGAACGCGCGTATGCCGGGATAGCGCGCGAAATAGGCATCGATATAGGCGCGCGCCTCCCCGGGCGGGATGCCGAGCTGCCGCCCCAGCCCGAACGCGCTGATGCCGTAGATGATGCCGAAATTGATCGCCTTGGCCCGCCTGCGGGTCAGCGGATCCATCGCGGCCATCGGCACCCCGAACACCTCGCTCGCGGTGCGGGCGTGGATGTCCTGCCCGGTGGCGAACGCTTCCTTCAGCGCCGGGATCCCGGCCACGTGCGCCAGCAGCCGCAGCTCGATCTGGGAATAATCCGCACTCACCAGCACGTGCCCCGGGGCCGCGATGAAGGCGCGGCGGATGCGCCCGCCTTCCTCGGTGCGGATCGGGATGTTCTGCAGGTTGGGATCGTTCGAGGAAAGCCGCCCGGTCGAGGTGATCGCCATCTGGAACGAGGTATGCACCCGCCCGGTATGGGGATTGATCTCCTCGATCAGCGCGTCGGCATAGGTGGATTTCAGCTTGGCGATCTGGCGCCAGTCCAGGATCCGCGCCGGCAGCGCGTGCCCCTGCTCCGCCAGCCCCTGCAGCACCACCGAGTCGGTCCCCCAGGCGCCGGTCTTCATGCGCTTGCCGCCGGGCAGGCCCATCTCGTCGAACAGGATCTCGCCGAGCTGCTTGGCGCTGCCCAGGTTGAACGGCCGCCCGGCCAGGCCGTGGATCTCGGTCTCCAGCACCGCCAGCCGCCCTGCGAAATCCTCCGACAGGCGGCGCAGCTCGGCGGCGTCCACCGAGATGCCGGCCTGCTCCATGTCGGCCAGCACCCGGATCAGCCGGCGCTCGAGCTGCTCATAGAGCGCCAGCGAGCGGTTGGCGGCGAGCTGCGGCCGCAGCGCCTGCCACAGCCGCAGCGTCGCGTCGGCATCCTCGGCGGCGTAGTGGGTGGCGCGCGGGAGGTCCACCCGGCTGAACAGCACCCGGTTGCGCCCGGTGCCGGTCACCTGGTCGAAGGTCACCGGCGTATGGCCCAGATGGCGCGAGCACAGCTCGTCCAGCCCGTGGCCGTGGTTGCCCGCCTCCATCGCATAGGAAACCAGCATGGTGTCGTCGATCGGCTCCGCCCGCGGCAGGCCGGCGCGCTCGAACACCAGCAGGTCGAACTTGGCGTTCTGGAACACCTTCAGCGTGCCCGGGTCGGTGAACAGCGGCACGAGGCAGGCGAGGGCCGCCTCCACCTCGAGCTGGTCGGGCACCGGGTGCTCGAGGTCGCCCTCGTGGCGCAGCGGCACGTAGCAGGCCTGTCCGGGCGCCGTGGCCAGCGAGAAGCCGACCAGCGCGCAGCGCATCGGATCAAGCCCGTCGGTCTCGGTGTCAAGCGCGCAAACCCCGGCCGCCTGCGCCCGGCCGACCCAGCCCTCCAGCGCCTCCAGGCTGGTCACGGTCGCGTAGCCGCTGAACGGGACCGCCTCGGCCGGCGCC
>CAXUNX010000350.1:0-2472 GCA_964252545.1 uncultured Acetobacteraceae bacterium
GCCCTGGGCGCAGGCATTGCCTGGACCGGAGCCCGCCGGCGGGCGCGTGGACGCGCCGGCTTCCTGCAGCAGCTCGTGCCGCAGGTCGGCCGGCAGGCGCGACGAAAAGGCGATCAGGTTGGGACCCTCGGTGCGATGCAGCGCCAGCTGCCAGCATTCCATGGTCTCGGCGCCGTCGGCCGGACGAAACACCGCCACGTTCGGCATCGCGCGCAGGCTGGCGAGCTGCTCCACCGGCTGCCAGGCGGCGCCGTCCTCGCCGCGCGCGCGGCCGTCATGCGTGAGCAGGTGGACCACGTGGCGGCCCATCAGCGCCGCCAGCCGGAGCGCCGGACGCATGCGGTCGATGGCGATAAACGAAGCCGACCCGCAGGCGAGCAGGCCGCCATGCAGCGCGATGCCGTTGAGCAGGGCGGCCATGCCGTGCTCCTGGGTGCCGAGGCAGAGCGCGCGGTCGACCCGGCCGAGCGGAGGCATGCTGGGCAGCCCCGGCTCGCAGGACAGGCTCACGAACTCCGGCAGCAGCGCCAGCAGCGACTCCAGGCCGCGGCGCGCGCCATCCTCGGTCGAGGCGTTCCAGTTCTCCCGCCAGGTGCTGCGCCAGCCGTTCGGCATCCGGCCGGCGATGACGCGCTGGAACTCGCCGTTGTGGCGGTGGCGCGCCAGCCGCTTGAGCCAAGCCCGACGGGCACCGTTGCCGCGAACCCCGGCCGTCCGCCAGAGCGCCCGGCCATCCGCCGCCTCGCGCGGCGACGTGGCCCTGGGATCGCCGCCGCGGCCAGTGATGCAGGCGATCAGGCTGGGCTTGCGTCCGCGCAGCGCACCGGCCACGGCCTGGGCGATCGCGTCCGGGTCGGACGCGTCGACCCGGCGAACCGACCAGCCGCAGGCCGCGAAGCGTGCCATCGGTCCGAACGGCGCTTCACCCGGCACCTGCGACTCGCCACCCGCCGCGGCCGCCGCATCCAGCTCGAACAACACGGTGAGCCGCTCAAGGCGAAGCTGGCCGGCCAGTGCCGCGGCTTCCAGCGCCACTCCGGCGGAAAGGTCGGTCTCGCAGGCCAGTACCCAGGTGCGGTGGTCGACCAGGGAGTGGCCGAACCGCGCCGCCAGGATGCGCTCGGCCATCGCCATGCCGGCACCGGTGGCGATCCCCTGGCCGGCCGGTCCGATCGCCATCTCGACGCCGGGATGCTGGCCATAGCCAAGCAGCGGCGCGCCCGAAAGGCGCTCGATCGGCTGCTCCTCCGCGTCGGTGAGCCAGAGCAGGGCGCGAAGCAGCGGCGCGAAGCGGGCCGCCGACACCACGAAGCGGTCGCGGTCGGGCCAGTGCGGATCGCCGGCGTCGAAGCGAAGGAAACGGCTCCACAGCACCGAGGCCGCATCCACCATGCCTCGCGCGTGCCCGCCGCGATGCGGCTGCAAGGACACTGCGTGCCGAAGCGACGAGGCGAGCAGGCGGTCGGGCGCCGTCTCGCATTCGCCGACCGGTTGGTCCAGAACCAGTTCCACCACCATGCCTCGTCCTATAGGAGCCACGGCCGCCATGCGGCAAGCCGGCTTGGCTTGCGGCAGGAGGCGATCCCTGCAACCGTGCCTGGCCATGCCTCGCCCTGCCGCTGAACTCCTGCCCGCCCTGCTCAGTTGCGCGATGCTCGGTGTCCTGCTGGGCGGCTGCGCGCTGGTCGACCAGCGCAGCTTCAACCGCAGCGCGGGCCGCACGCCGGTGCCGCGGGTGCCGGCGCGGGGGGAGCATGGTCCAGCACCGGTGCCGCCGCTGTTCGTGGTGCAGACGGGCGTGCCCGACCGCGAATGGCAGCCGGGGCTGAGGGACGCGGTGGGCGAGGCGCTGGCGCGCAAGCGCAACGTCCTGTTCACCGTGCAGAGCGTGGTGCCGCTCGCCTCGTCTCCGGACCGGCAGGCGGCAGCACTGCGCGCGGCGAGCACCCAGCAGGGCATCCCGGTGGCGGACGCGATCGTGGCCGACGGCGCCAACCCTGGGCAGGTGGAGATGCAGGCCGCCTCCGAGCCCGGCCTGCGGCAAGCGGAGGTGAGGATCACCGTGCGCTAGCGGCGAAACGCCCGGGTTGCCGATGATCAGCCCCGGGAACCGCAACAAGGGCCGGGCAACAAGGACGAGCAACAAGGACGGGCAACCATGACCTCGCGCAACGCCGCCTTGCTCGCCGGCCTCGAGACCGACCGGTTGCTCGGCATCGAGGTCGGACCGCTCGACCGCCCGATCGTCACCCCCGCGATGGGCCGGGTCCTGTATGTCGACCATCTCGACACCGAAAGCCTGCGACTCAAATACGCGCGCGATCCCGGGGTGCGGCCCGAGGCACTCGCCCCGATCGACTGGGTGTGGGACGAGCATGGCCTCGACGGCCTGGTGCGCCGCCATCGCCCCGCCGACTACCTGGTCGCCTCGCACCTGATCGAGCACGTGCCCGACCTGATCGGCTGGCTGCT
>CAXUNX010000351.1:0-2451 GCA_964252545.1 uncultured Acetobacteraceae bacterium
ACCAGCAACAATAACAAGGCCAGCGGCAAGACCAGCCAGGCCGGCAGCAGCCGCTGCGACTGCGTGCCGGTGACGACGTGCGCCCCGGTCCGGCGCAAGCCGATCCAGCCGGACCCGCTCGCCGCCGCGCCCGACGAGACCAGCCGAAGCGCGGGCAGGCGGATGTGCGCCGGATCGTCGCCAAGCCAATCAACCGCGCCTCCGGTCTGGCGCGCGACCGGCGCCAGCAGGGTGGCGGTGGCACGCAGGTCGGTGATCTCCTCTGGGTTCTCCGCCTGGCTTGCGGCAAAGGCGTGCCGGGTGCCGTCGCTCACATCCCAGATGCCGGGAGCGCTGGCCGGCATCTCGGCGCTCCAGGTGCCGTCCGGTTCGGCGGACAACCGGGCCTCCGTCCTGGCGCCGTCCGGCGAGACCACGGTGAGCCGTGTGGCCGGGTGCTCGTCGACCGAACGCCGGGTGACGGTCAGGCGTCCATGCGCGATGCCGGCGGAAAGCTGCTCTTCCTCGAGCTGCGGTTCCTTCATCAGCCAGTGCGCGATCCGGCGCAGCAGTTCCGCCTGCGGGCCCCCGCCACCCTCGCCGCGCGACCACAGCCAGATCTGGTCGGACAGCAGCAGCGCTGTTCGTCCATGCTCGACATGATCAAGCACCAGCAGCGGCGACGCGCCGCCGCGCCCGTCCGGCGCCGTCAGCAGCACCTCGCCATGGCTGTCATCCGGGCGCAGCGCCCGGAACCAGGGTCCCCAGCCGGCGTCGCCGTGCGCGCCCTGCGGCGGGATCTGCGGCAGGTCGGCGGTGACCGGATGGCGCCGCCCAAGCGCGGTCGGCATAGGCTGGAAGCGCTCCTCCAGCAGCCCCCCTTCCTCGGGCACGTGCGCCGGCAGGATGTCGCCGAGCGGGGTGTCCTGCAGGCTGTTGCGGCCGATGAACTCGGCGCCTGCGGTCAGCAGCAGGCCGCCACCGCCGCGCACGAAGTCGGCGATGTTCTGAAGGTAGGCCAGCGGCAGGATGCCGCGATTCTCGAAGCCGTCGAGGATGATCAGGTCGAAGCTGTCGATCTTCTCCTGGAACAGCTCGCGAGTCGGAAAGGCGATCAGCGCCAGCTCGTTGAGCGGCGTGGTGTCGTCCTTGTCTGGCGGCCGCAGGATGGTGAAGTGCACCAGGTCAACCGCGGGGTCGGCCTTGAGCAGCCGCCGCCACACCCGCTCGCCCTGGTTCGGAGCGCCCGACACCAGCAGCACCCGCAGCCGGTCGCGCACGCCGTTGATGGTCACGATGGCCCGGTTGTTGAGGGTGGAAACCTCGCCTGGCAGCCGGGATGCGTCGAGCTCCACCAGCATCGGTCCGGGACGGCGAACCGGAAGGGTGATGTCCTGTGCCTCGCCCACCGGCACCTCGCGGCGCACCGGCGCCTCGCCGTCGCGCTGCAGGCTGAGGGTGGCATGCGCCCCGGGTCGCGGCTCGCGGCCAAGATCCTCGACCCGCACCCGTATCGTCGCGTCGCGGCCGACGATCGCATAGGAAGGCGCCTGCAGGATGCGCAGGCGGCGGTCGGTCTGCTCGCCCGCCGCGGTGATCAGCGCCTGGAACGGAACCGCGCCGCCCTCCTTCCCCCTGCCGGCCAGGCGCTCCGGCAGCCTCGCGGGGACGTCCTGCACCTGTCCGTCGGTGAGCGCGATGATGCCGGCGAGCTGACCAGCCGGGATGTCCGAGGTCGCGTGGGCGATGGCGTCGAACAGCCGGGTGCCGCCGGAGCCGCTGTCTGGCACCGTCACGGTGCGAAGCGTAACGCCGCCGAGCCGGTCATGCAGCGCTTCCGCCGCCAGGCGCAGGGCAGCCTGGGCGCGCTCTGCCACCGCGTTGCGCTGGTTGACCGCCATGGAGGCCGTCTTGTCGACCACCAGCAGAGCGGTTTCCGGCAGGTCCTGCCAGCTCGCGCGAAGCAGATGCGGCCCTGCCAGCCACAACAGCAGCAGCAGGGAGGCGAGCAGCCGCCAGCCGGTGCCGCTCGCGCGCAGGCCGGCCGCGAGCGCCAGGCCGCAAAGTACGCCGAGCGCTGCCAGCGCCCAGATCGGCAGCATCGGCGACCAGCCGATCCTGACCACGTGCTCCAGCAGCGGCGGAGCGCCGTTCATTCGCCGAGCCGTTCGAGCAGGGCGGGAACATGCACCTGGTCGGACTTGTAGTTCCCGGTCAGCGCATAGATGACGGCGTTGACCCCGAACCGGTAGGCCAGTGTCCGCTGGGCTTCGCCGCCGGGGATCACCGCGTACGGGTTGTCGCCTGCGGCATCCACCGCCCAGGCCGAAGCCCAGTCGTTGGCGCCGATGATCAGCGAGCTGACATTGTCGTTGCCCTGGTCGTCGGCGGACGCGACCCACACCGGCGCACCGACATAGCGGCCCGGGAAGCTGCGCAGCAGGTAGAAGCTGTGCGACAGCACGTGGCTGC
>CAXUNX010000352.1:0-2450 GCA_964252545.1 uncultured Acetobacteraceae bacterium
GGCTTGGGGCGCCGAAGTGTCGGGTGCCGATGTGTGGGGCGCCGGCGCTTGGGAGGATGGCGGGGCGGCGGGCGCCTTTGCCGCCTCTGCCTGGTCCTCGTAGCGGCAGAGCACGGCGCCGACATCCGCATCCTGGCCCACCGGGATCAGGATCTCGGTGAGCACGCCGCTGGCCAGTGCTGGCATCTCGACCACGGTCTTGTCGGTCTCGATCTCGACCAGGGTCTCGCCGCGCCGGAACGGGTCGCCGGGCTGCTTCAGCCACGCCACCACGCGGCCGGTCTCCATGGTCTCGCCCAGCCGCGACAGCGTCAGCTCGGCGATCATCGACGCAGCATCCGCTGCACCGACTCCGCGATCAGCTCGGCGGTGGGGATGCTCGCACTCTCCAGCCCGGGCGAGACCGGGATCGGGATGTCCTCGCCGGCGATCCGGATCACCGGATCCTCCAGGTAGTCGAAGCATTCCTCCGAGATCCGCGCCGCAAGCTCGGCGGCGACGCCACCGGTGAGCGGCCCCTCGCTCACCACCAGGGCGCGTCCGGTCCGCTCCACCGAGGCGATCACCGTTTCCATGTCGAGCGGATTGAGCGTGCGCAGGTCGATGACCTCGAGCGACACGTCGGACTTGGCCAGGCTCTCGGCCGCGGCAAGCGCCACATGCACCATGCGGGAATAGGTCACCAGCGTGGCATCGCTGCCGGAACGGCGCACCACGGCTTGCCCCCACGGCGCCGCGGGCGTTTCGAGATCGGCCTGCTCCTTGCGGGTGTAGAGCGACTTGTGCTCGATGAACACGACCGGATCGGGCAAGGTCAGGCTTTGGCGAAGCAGATGGTAGGCGTCGGCGGCCGTGGCGGGCATCACCAGGCGCAGGCCCGGCGTGTGCAGGATCCATCCCTCGAGGCTCTGCGAATGCTGGGCGCCGGCGGAGCGGCCGGTCCCCCCCTGGGTGCGCAGCACCATCGGCACCCCGATCTGGCCGCCGAACATGTAGCGGATCTTGGCCGCCTGGTTGGCGAGCTGGTCCATGACGAGGCCGAGGAAATCAACATACATCAGCTCAGCCACCGGCCGCATGCCGGTCATCGCAGCACCCACGGCGACGCCGATGATGGCGGGCTCGCTGATCGGCGTGTCGATCAGCCGCTCGACGCCGAACTCCCCGATCAGGTCCTTGGTCACGCCGTAGGCGCCGCCATAGGCGCCGACCTCCTCGCCGATCACTATGACGCTGCTGTCCTCGCGCATCGCATCCTGCAGTGCCTTGCGCAGCGCGTCGCGGTAGGTGATCTCGACCGTGGCCATCCGGGCGCCGCTCACGCCGAGGCCAGGACGCGGTCGAGACGGGTGCGCATCGCCTCCGGCTCCGGCTGGTCAGGGCCGTATACGTCGCGGAACATGCTGGCAGGAGGCGGCGCCTCGGCTGCGGCGGTGAAGTCGATCGTGGCATCCATCTCACGCGCCACCTCCTCGTCCAGCGCGTCGAGCGACGCCGCGTCGCTGTGTCCTCGCGACACCAGCGTGTCGCGGGCGCGGGCGAGCGGATCGCGCTTGCGGCCGATCTCTTCTTCGTCCGCGGTGCGGTAAGGGCTCTTGTCCATGCGGCCATGTCCGAAGAAGCGGAAGCACGAGATCGACATGAAGCCCGGCTTGCCGGCCCGGGCGCCGTCGGCGAGCGCCTGCGCCGTCTGGAACACCCCCTCGACATCCTCGCCGTCGACCATGCTGGCGGCCAGCCCGAACGCCTCGGCGCGGCGGTCGAACTCGATCGAGCGGGTGGCGCGGTCGATCCGCGTTCCCATGCCGTATTGATTGTTGATGCACACGAACAGCACGGGAAGGTCCCATAGCGCCGCCATGTTCATGCTCTCGTAGAGCAGGCCCTGCTGCATGGCGCCGTCGCCGAAGAAGGCCACCGAGATCGCTCCGTTCTTCTGCCGCTTGTAGCTCAAGCCGGCGCCCACGACGTGCGGGATGCCGCCGCCGACGATGGCGTTGGCGCCGAGATGGCCCAGCGCCATGTCGGCGATGTGCATCGAGCCGCCCTTGCCGCGGCAGTAGCCGCTATCCTTGCCGCCGATCTCCGCCATCATCCGGGCCGGGTCGGCGCCGCGCGCGAGGAAGATGCCGTGGCCGCGATGGTGGGTGGTGAAGCTGTCCTGTTCCTGCATTGCCGCGGCGACGCCGGCGGCGGCCCCCTCCTCGCCGATCGACAGATGCAGCATCGAGCCCGCGGAAAGGCCGCGCGCATAGAGTTCGGCCACCCGCTCCTCGAAGCTGCGGATGCGTCGCATGGTGCGGTACAGCTCGGCGAGCGGCGTGTTCGGCAGCGTCATGGGGTCACGACCTCGCGTATCGGCTTGAGCGCTGGATAGAGCGCGGCATAGCGGCGGTAGATCTCGTTGTAGCGTGCGACACGGGCGGGATCGGGCTCGATGCTGCATCTGT
>CAXUNX010000353.1:0-2423 GCA_964252545.1 uncultured Acetobacteraceae bacterium
GGCTCCCAAGCCCTCGGCCCCCGGACGCGCGGCGGGCACGCTGCTCCGGCCCCAGCCGCCGGCGAGCGAGATCACGGTGCCGTCGCCGAAATCCTTCTGCAGCCCGATCTCGCCGGCCCCCGTGGTGACGCGGACCCTGGACCCACCCGGGCCCGTTCCAAAGGCGTCGCCGCTCGCAGCCCCGAGCGACGCGAAGCCACGCAGCCCGGCATCGCCGAGCAGCCCGCTCTCCATCGCGATGGAAGCCCCCCTGGTGTTGCGTGATCCGTAGCTCAGGCTGGCCTCGCCGGTAGGGGCGGCTTGGCTCACCGGGGCAAAGCTGTAGTCGCCCGGGGCTGCAAAGGTGGGGGCGGCAAGGCTCGGAACAGCGGCGCCTCCCGGCGCCTGCGCCCGCACCCCGCCTGCGGCCAGCAGCCCTGGCAACAACACCGAAGCGGCCAGCGCCAGCCGGTTCATGTCACCCGGATGATCCGGAGGTTGTTGGTGCTGCCGGCCTTGCCGAACGGCACGCCGGCCACCACCACGACCGCTTCGCCCGACACCGCAAGCCCTTCCTCGCGGGCGGCGTTCGCGGCCGCCCTGACGATATCCTCCAGCGTCGCCTTTTCGGAGCCCTGGTCGGCGACCTTGGCGCGCACGCCCCACACCAGCGAAAGCCGGCGCGCCGTGGACATCGTGCCAGTGAGGCCCAGCACCGGGCATTCCGGCCGCTCGCGGGCGATCCTGAGCGCGCTCGGTCCCGACAAGGTGTAGGCGATGATGGCGCGCGCCTCCACGGTGAGGGCCACCTGCTGGGCCGCCGCGGCGATCGCATCCGCCGCGTAATGCTCCGGCTCCGGACGCGAGGCCTGCATCAGCGCCTGCCAGCCGGCGTCCCGCTCGACCCGGCCGACGATGCGCGCCATGATCTCGACGGCCTCCTCCGGATACTGGCCGGCCGCGGTTTCCGCCGACAGCATCACTGCGTCGGCGCCGTCGAACACCGCCGTCGCCACGTCGGAGGCCTCGGCCCGAGTGGGCGCCGGCGAGGAGATCATGCTTTCCAGCATCTGGGTCGCCACCACCACCGGCTTGCCGAGCAGCCTAGCCTCGCGGACGATCCGCTTCTGCGCCAGCGGCACCTCCTCGGGCGGCAGCTCGACGCCGAGGTCGCCGCGGGCGACCATCACGCAGTCCGACAGCGCCAGGATCTCGGCGAGGTTGTCGAGTGCCTGCGGCTTCTCGATCTTGGTCATGATCCAGGCGCGCCCGGCGACGATGTCGCGGGCCTCCTGCACGTCGGCCGCACGCTGCACGAACGAAAGGCCGACATAATCCACGCCGCGGGAAAGCGCGAAGTCGAGGTCGGCCCGGTCCTTGTCGGTCAGCGCCGGGATCGGCAGCAGCACGTCCGGCACGTTCACGCCCTTGCGGTCGGACAGGATGCCGCCGGTCAGCACCTCGGTGTGCAGGTAATCGGCTCCCTTCTCCGCCACCCGCAGGCGCAGCTTGCCGTCATCCAGCAGCAGCGTCGAGCCGACCTTCGCCGCCTCGATGATCTCCGGGTGCGGCAGCCGGACCCGGTCCGCGGTGCCGAGCGCCGCATCCAGGTCGAGCCGGAACATCGCCCCGTGCGTCAGCGACGCGCGCCCCGCCTCGAATCCGCCGACGCGCAGCTTCGGGCCCTGCACGTCGGCCAGGATGCCGATCGGCCGGCCGCAGCGCGCCTCGATCTCACGCAGGATGGCGATCCGCGCGTCGTGGTCCTCGTGCGTGCCGTGCGAGAAGTTGAGCCGGAACACGTCCACGCCCGCCTCAACCAGCCGCGTGATCATCGGCAGCGACGAACTCGCCGGCCCGAGCGTCGAGACGATCTTGGTACGACGGCGGGAGGCGCCCGAACCCGCTCGCTCGAGAACAGATGCTTGCATCGGATAATCTTCCCTTCAGGCGCTCAGGGGGGCATGACCACCTCGTTCGGCAACACACCAAAGATCGCCGAACGCTGCAACCAGCCGCCATAGTTCTTGGTGGTGACGCGGCACCAGTTTGATGCCGCCGGGCATTCGCGAAGCCGGCCGATCACCCCCGGCCTGAGTATAGCCACGATTCCCGCATCGTCGCGCGCGTCGTCGAGCAGTGCCGTGCCGGTGCCCCGGACGGTTGCGCCCACCATCACCGGCGACGTGGCCGTGACCACGAACGTCCGGGTCCCCACCAGGGTGGCCTGGTGCACCCACCCCTTCACGCCTTCCGCATCTTCCACCAGCCGCCACACATCGAACTCGCGCTCGATCTCCACCGGCAGGTCGCGACGCTTGTAGAGCCAGAGGATCGGATAGCGGGTGCCGGGGCCGCTGCGCATGTTGACGTCGTCGGCGCGAAGCGCTGCGAACCGCGGCAGCGGCAAACCGGTGTTGGTGCCCTTGTTGGCGGGCGGAGGG
>CAXUNX010000354.1:0-2405 GCA_964252545.1 uncultured Acetobacteraceae bacterium
GTGCCGCTCTGTTCGGACAACCCGCTGCGAACAGCTCCGGATCGGCCGCGCCGCCGGCGGCTCCGGCGAGGTTGCCGGCCCGGTCGCTGCCGAGTGCCCCCGTGGCGCCCACGATCATCAGCGCATAACCGTAGCTCGCGAGGCGATGCGGGCCGCCACCGGGCTCGGCATCGATAACGAACTCGCGCGCGCGCAGCATGATGAACAGCCGCGTCGCGCCGGACGCGTTGCAAGCGAACACCGGCGAGACGTCATCGCCGCTGAACGCCGAGGCGCTCAGCACCAGGCGCTGTCTGCTGACGCTGTAGGCCAGGAAGTATCCGTGCCGCGAGATCATCAGGAAAGGCAGCGCGCGCAGGTGCCGCTGATAGGCTTCGGCGTCGAAATCGGTCATGTCCGGAAAGCCCGAGCCGATGGCCAGGTTCTTTCGCGCGCAGAGGGTGAAATAGCAGAGCGCATCCTTGATCCGGCCGCATTGCAGCAGGTTGTAGACCAGCGCGTTGTTGGAGGTGTTGTCCTTGTGGATGTTCAGCGATTCGTGGTTCAGCTGGAGATCGAACACCGCATCGACCACCTTTCGTCCACGGTCGCCGTCCGACGCTGCGGCGTGCAGGATCGTGAAAAGCGCCTGGTCGCTGCCAAGATGCTCGAGCAGGGCGTGGCCGCCCCGAAAGAACGGCACCGTTCTGGCGCGCGGAACCTTGCGGCGGAACAGGTCGGTGAAGTAGGCGTCGTCCTCCATGCTCGGATCGTGGATAACGAACACGTCCGGGCAGCAATCCTGCTCTCGGACGCCCATTCCCTTGTAGCTGTCTCGCTCGAGGATCGCATAGCGGGAGAAGGCGGCCCGGAAGATCGCCGCGTGCTCCTCGCCCGGGAATTCCAGCTCGTCGAGATCCATCGAGTATTGGGGAGACAGCGCGATGGCGGCCTGGGCGCCCAGCCTGCGCGAATACTTGATCGCCGCGTATCCGCCCATCGACTGCCCGAACACCAGGGTCGGGCGGGGATCGTGGCTGATCGCCGACGCGATCGCGGCGACGACGTGGTCGATCTCCGGCGTGACATAGAAGCCGCGCTTCCTGGTGGTGACGCCGAAGCAGTTGATGTTCTCGCGCGCCACGAAATCCTGCAGCAGGAACACCCGCGCCGCGTCCGGCTCGACGCCGATGCCGATAAAGGTGACCAGGTTGTATTTCGAGGCGCCCGGGTGATGATGGACGACCAGTTCCTCGCCGTCATAGATGATCATGGCATCCAGGTCCGCCTCGCAGCCCTCCGGCGCGAACCGGACCGGCTTGCCGCCCCGGCCGCAGATCGGCCAGTTCAAAACGATCCTATATCAGAACGAAAACCGAAACAGAAGAGGGCGGCATCGCCGGAGCGGCAGGCGACCCTGCGGCGGTCGCGGCTCTCATGATCGCAAGTTGCTGACGCCAACGGCTGAAGCTTCGGCGATAGGCCGCAACCGCGTGTCTGCCGGCATCGGAAGGTGCAGGCGCCCGGTCGGTGCTGCTGCCAGCCCGGCCAGCAGCAATCCGGTAAGATGCCGGTCTGGGCCCGCCTCCACAGGGTCGATCGGAAAGCTCGCAGCGCGGATCATCAACTCCCGCAGCAGCGGCGCCACCGATACGGTACAGCACCAAGATCGCATGCGGTCGGTCAACGCCGACGGAACCGAACGCTTCCGCGCAGGCGGACGGCTCCCTCTGTTTGTGTCGGTGACCCGGCCAACGGTTTCCTTGCGCTTTCGATGCCGGACCAAGGCATCGTTACCTGTTCGAACCAGGCCTGAACGCTTCGCGACGTCCGGATCGGTCGGCCGCTTGGGTCGGGTCAGGGTCCGGGGATCGCCCAGATCTCCAGATCCGCAGCACCGCGTCGCAGCTGTTTCACGGAACCATATTCCGGCGAGTTCCAGAACGCGTGGATGGCCTGCATGGAAGGAAACTCAAACAAAGCTGTCCGGCGCTCATCCTGCCGGCCCTCCAGCAGTTCAACTGCCCCGCTCCTCACATGCTTTCCGCCAAACGTCTCGATCAAGGGGACCACCGCTCGCCGGTACGCGTCGTACCGCGCGTCGTCGGTGATCGTGCCTTGCACCAGCATGTATGACGTCATCGGCCGCTCCCCCCAATCTGGGCCAGGGACGGATGATGCACGGGCAAGCCGCCGATGCAAGGAACGGCTCCGGGATCGCGGGCCGCGTCGTCCTGCGATCACGGCCGAGACGCCCCCGACACCGCCGTGCCGAGCGACGCGGTGTCGAACAAATCGCCCCCGGCGGCCTCCACGCCGCCCAAAACGGCCTTGCCGGTCCGCACCGGCGCCCGGCAGTCATGCCCCGCCGCCACCAGGCGGGGAAGCAGGCGCGCGCCGACAAGGCCGATCGTACCGGTGACGAG
>CAXUNX010000355.1:0-2381 GCA_964252545.1 uncultured Acetobacteraceae bacterium
GGCGATGCCGCGGCCCTCGCGCACCACGGTCAGCCCGGCGCTGGCCTGGACGCCATTGCGGGCATTGCGATCGGTGGCGGCCGGGGCAGGGGCGCTGTAGCGCGAATACGGGTCGAGGTGGTTGAACAGCTCGTCGAAGAAGCTCTGGATCAGCGCCTGCTGGCCGGACGCGCGGAGTGCCGCGGAAGCGTTCCAGCCCGCCTCCGCCACCGCCACCGCGGTGCGTGTCCAGCCTGCAACATCGTGCTCGTCGGGCGATCCTTGCGTCAGCAGCACGCCCTCGGGCGTGACCAGCCGCACCAGCCCGTCTGCGGACTCCACGGTGAGCGAGGGGTCGATCGCGGCAAGCCCGTCCAACCCCCACAGGGTGAACTGCCTGGGGCTCTGGGCCTCGAGGGTGCGCGGGCCGAGGAAGGTGAGGGCGGTGCCGATCACCTCCTCAAGCAGCGCCGTATCCAGGCTGCCGCCCGGCAGGCCCGGCAGGCTGGCCGGCAGTCCCTGGGTCCAGCCGGGCTCCGGGCAGAGCAGCACCACGACGAGCACCATGGCGCGTAGCGGCGGCCACCAGGCCGCGCAGGCGCCGGCGCACCGTCGGGCGCCTCCACTCACGGACGGCGCCGGAAGCTCCCGCGACGCGGTGGGGCCGCATGGCGGGATGTCGCTGCCGGCAGGTCGATGCGGAACAACAGCCCGCCGGTGACCGGTGCGGCCTCGCTCAGCACCACCTCCACCGGCTGGGCCAGCCGAAAGGCGGTGCCCGAGTGCCGGCCGAACAGCGTGTGCGACGTTTCGTCATGCATCCAGACATCGTCCGGCAGGGTGGAGAGCGGCACCAGCCCGCTGGCGCCGCTTTCGTTGAGTGTGACGAAAACACCGAAACGGGTCACGCCAGAAATGCGGCCAGCGAAACGATTGCCGATTTTGTCCGCCATGTATGCAGCAATGTAACGCTCCACCGCATCGCGCTCCGCTTCCGCCGCGCGCCGCTCGGTGTGGGTGATGTGCGCTCCCGTCGCCTCGAGATCCTCCGCGGCCCCGGTGTGCCGCCCGTCCGCGCCGAGCAACAGCCCGGCGATCAACGCGCGATGCACCAGCAGGTCGGCATAGCGGCGGATCGGCGAGGTGAAATGCGCGTACTCCGCCAGCGCCAGGCCGAAATGGCCGATATTCTCCGGGCCGTACTCGGCCTGGCTCTGGCTGCGCAGCACGATCTCGTTGACCTGCCTCGCCTGCTCGGTGCCTGCGACCTGCTTGAGGATGGCGTCGAGGTCGGCCGGACGCAGCTCGCCGGCCGGCTTGAGCGAAAGTCCCAGCGTTGAAAGGAAGTCGCGCAGCGAGGCAATCTTCTCGGGCGAGGGAGGGGCATGGTTGCGGAACATGCAAGCCTGCCGCAGCCGGCCGAGTTCCGAAGCCGCCGCCACGTTGGCCAGCACCATGAACTCCTCGATCAGGCGGTGGCTGTCCAGCCGCGCGCGCGGCGCGATCGCGGTGACCCGGCCCGCGTCATCGAGCTCGACCCTTCGCTCGGGCAGATCCAGATCAAGCGTGCCGCGACGCGCGCGGGCAGCCTGCAATGCTCGAAAGGCGCCGAACAGGGCGGCCGGCAGGGTTTCCGGCACCCCCTCGAGGATCACGGCTTCGTCGTGCGCCCGCTGCAGCTGGTGGTAGGTGAGGCGGGCGGCGCTGCGCATCAGGCCGCGGCCGAAGCGGTGCGACAGCCGGTTGCCTTCGGCATCGATCAGCAGCTCCGCGAACAAGCAGCCACGGTTCTCGCCGGGACGCAGCGAGCACCAGCCGTTCGACAGCGCTTCCGGCAGCATGGGCACCACCCGGTCCGGGAAATACACCGAGTTGCCTCGGGCGCGTGCCTCGCGGTCGAGCGCCGAGCCGGCGCGGACATAGTGCGAAACGTCGGCGATCGCGACCAGCAGCCGCCAGCCCTCTCCATGCGGCTCCGCGAACACCGCGTCGTCGAAATCCCGCGCGTCCTCGCCGTCGACGGTGACCAGCGGCACGGCACGCAGATCCTGCCGGCCGGTCAGCTCGACCCCGCGCGCGGCCTCGGCCTCGGCGATCGCGTCGGGAGCAAACAGCTGCGGGATATCGTGCGTGAACAAGCAGATCAGGCTGACCGAGCGGGCATCGCCGAGCCTGCCGAGCCGTTCCACCACCCGCGCCGGCTTCAACCCGTAGCCAAGCGAGGGCAGCGGCTCGGCCAGGATGATCTCGTCCGGCTCGGCCTGCATGGTCTCGCCCGCGGGGATGCTCCATTCCGCTTTCTGCCGACGATCGGTGGGCACCAGCCGCCCGGCCTCGACCGGGCGCCTGACCGGCCCGGCCTGCGGGGCGGGAGCTGGCCGGAACACGCCCAGCACCCGGCC
>CAXUNX010000356.1:0-2378 GCA_964252545.1 uncultured Acetobacteraceae bacterium
GCCCGCGCCCGGCAGGCCAGCATCAGCGCCTGCGCCGCGCGCGGCCCGGGCCCCCAGGCGACGACCCGCGCCAGCTTGGCGTCGCCACAGGTTTCCCGCCGGGCGCCGCGCACCAGGCGCAGGATCGCATCCACCACCTGCTCGCCGATCGGCAGCCGTCGGATCAGTGTCTGCGCAGCCACCAGCTCGCCCGCGCCCAGCACCGGCTCGGCCTCGGACTGGGTGACGCCGGTGGTGGCGAGCAGCATCGCCCGCTCTTCGCTGGCACCCGGATAGCCCAGGTCGATCTGCAACATGAACCGGTCGAGCTGGGCCTCGGGAAGGGGATAGGTGCCCTCCTGCTCGATCGGGTTCTGGGTCGCCAGCACGTGGAACGGGTGCGGCAGCGGGTGCTCGGCGCCTGCCACCGCCACTTTGTGTTCCTGCATGGCCTGCAGCAGCGCGGACTGGGTGCGTGGGCTTGCGCGGTTGATCTCGTCGGCCATCAACAACTGGCAGAAGACCGGGCCCGGCACAAAGCGGAAGCCGCGGCGGCCATCCTGGGTTTCTTCCAGGATCTCGCTGCCGGTGATGTCGGCGGGCATCAGGTCCGGAGTGAACTGCACGCGCTTGGGGGACAGGCCGAGCACGGTGCCGAGGGTCTGCACCAGCAGGGTCTTTCCCAGCCCGGGTGCGCCGACCAGCAGCGCATGGCCGCCCGAAAGCAGGCAGACGAGCACCTCCGCGACCACCTGCTGCTGGCCGAAGATCACCCGTCCGATCTGGGCGCGAACCGCCCCCAGACGCAGCGCCAGCCGGTCGGCGGCGGCGACCGCATCCTCATGTGCCTCAGGTGCAACAGCGTCGCTGATCAACATCGTTCCTCGCGTCTGGCCCCTTCAATCTGCCACGTCCAGGGCTTTCATCAAGCCGGTGACCCTTCCTATATCGCTGTGGTGCAAGCGCATGAACGAATGGATAATGCGGTGAGCCTCAAGCTTCCTGACCTGTCTGGCGCCGCCGCCGGCACGTCCTGCGGCTTTCACCGCGACCTTGCCGGTCCGGAGGCCGGCGCTTCAGCTGGCCCGTTCAGGGAGCCCCGCGACCGCCCGGGCGCTCCCTCGCGGGCGGATGCGCACGGCGGCGGACGGCTTTCCCGGCAGCAGCAGCACGGCGCGCTGCCGTTCCTGATCCAGCGCGACGGCACCTGGCTGTATCGCGGCTCGCCGATACGCAGGAAGCCGCTGGTCTGCCTGTTTGCGAGCGTGCTGGAGCGCGACGACGGCGGCACCTACTGGCTCGAGACGCCCGCCGAGCGCGGCTCGATCGAGGTCGAGGATGTTCCCTTTGTTGCGGTTGAGCTGGAATGGCGCGGCTGCGGCCGCGATCAGGTGCTGGCGTTCCGGACCAACGTCGATCAGATCGTCTGCGCCGGCGCCGAGCACCCGCTGCTGGTCGACTGGAACCGCCCGGTCGCCGACGACGGAGGCGGCCCCGCGCCCTATCTGCATGTACGCGGCGAGGGTGCCCGGGCGATCCGGGCGCGGGTGGCCCGGGCGGTGTATTACGAGCTCGCGGCGCTGGCGGTGAAAGGGCACTGCCAGGGACGGCAGTGCCTCGGCGTTTGGAGCCAGAACCTGTTCTTTCCGATCGGGATCCTGCCGCCGGACGAGGAATGATCCGACTCGAGCTGAGCCGGCTCGATGCCGCGCCGGGCGCACGCGACGCGCTTGACGCGATCTGGAAGGTGATGCCCGAAGCGCGTCTGGTTGGCGGCTCCGTGCGTGACCTGATCGCCGGCCGCAGGGTCGCGGACCTCGATCTCGGCACGCCGGAGCCTCCGCATGCGGTGATGCAGCGGCTGCGGGAAGCCGGCATCCGCAGCCTCGCGACCGGGCTTGCGCACGGCACGGTCACCGGGCTGATCGCCGGGCATCCGATCGAGATCACCACGCTTCGCCGCGACGAGCAGACCGACGGCCGTCACGCCGTGGTCGCCTGGACAAACGATTGGCGCGAGGATGCCTGCCGCCGGGACTTCACGATCAATGCGATGTCGTTGTCGCGTGGTGGCGAGCTGTTCGATTATTTCGAAGGCTTCGGGGATCTGGCGTCCGGGCGTGTCCGCTTTGTCGGGGAGGCCGCCCGGCGCATCGCCGAGGACGCGCTGAGGATCCTGCGTTTCTTTCGCTTCGAGGCGCGCTATGGCCGGGGCGAGCCCGACCGGGCGGCAACCGACGCGATCGGCGGTTCGCTGGTGCTGCTGGACCGGTTGTCGCCGGAGCGGGTCTGGTCGGAGCTGCGGCGCATCCTGGTCGGGCCGGACCTCGACGCGACGCTGTTGTTGATGCGCCGGCTTGGCGTGCTCGACCGGCTGCTGCCAGGCGCCGCCCCGGAGC
>CAXUNX010000357.1:0-2376 GCA_964252545.1 uncultured Acetobacteraceae bacterium
CGCAACCGCCGCTCCCGCCCGGACTGGCGCTCGCCGTCATGCGGCAGGAGAGCAGCTTCGATCCCGCCATCACCAGCCCGGCCGGGGCGCACGGGCTGATGCAGCTGATGCCCGGCACCGCGCGCACGCTGTCCGGCGGCAGCGTCGGCGTTTCGGATCTGTCCGACCCGCGCACCAACCTGGCGCTCGGCACCCGCTATCTCGCGGCATTGCTGCAGCAGTTCGACGGCAGCGAGGCGGCCGCGATCGCCGCCTACAATGCCGGTCCTGCGCGCGTGCGGCAGTGGTGGCAGCTGCACGGCGTGCCCGCAGGAGAACAACAAACCATCGACTGGATCGAGCTGATCCCGTTTGCGGAAACCCGCAACTACGTCCAGCGCGTGCTCGAAAGCCAGACCCTCTACGCGGCGCGCGCGGGGGCACCCGACCTGTCGCACCTCGCAGGCGGCCCCCTACCCTGATGCTTCAGCCCTGATGGTCCAGCCTTGATCTCTCAGCCCGGAACACCGGGAGGCGGCGAGCCCCGGCGCCTGGCGGTGCTGATCGCAAGCGGGCTGGGCAGCGGCTTCAGCCCGCTCGCTCCGGGCACCGTCGGGTCGCTGCTGGCGCTGCTGCCGGGAGTGGCGCTGGGCCGGGTGGCCGGCCTGCTGCCGCTTGCGATCCTGCTGGCCTGCCTGGCCGGGCTTTGGGCGATCCCGCGCGCCTCGGGAGGTGCCGATCATGGTTGGGTGTTGATCTACGAGGTCGTCGGACAATGGATCACTCTGCTCGGGTTGCCGTCCTGGCGCGGGGAGCCGTCCGGATCCGCTCTGCTCTGGGTCGCCGCGGCCTTTCTCCTGTTCCGCCTGTTCGACATCTCCAAGCCCGGCCCGATCGGCAGGCTCGACAGGCGTCATGACGCGGTGGGGGTGATGGGAGACGACGTGCTGGCGGGGATCGCGGGCGCGGCGCTGCTGTGGATCGCGCGGCTGCTGCTGCGGTCGGCGGCACCAACCTGATCCTCCCGGACGCCAGCGTCGGTCGGCTGGACAACCCGCGGGCTGCCGCCGCAAAGTCTCGGCCGACATCCCTCCGAAGGTGGCGCCGTTGCTTGATGACGCGGTTCTGGACGCTGCGGCCCGCGCGCTGACACGGCTGCGCGAACATGGTCTGACCGCGGTGACCGCGGAAAGCTGCACCGGCGGCCTGGTCGCCGCGAGCCTCACCCATCATGCCGGCAGCTCCGATGTGGTCGCCGGCGGCTTCGTGACCTACTCCAATGCGATGAAGCACCGTCTGCTGGAGGTGCCGATGGCGTTGTTCACCGAGGTCGGTGCGGTGAGCGAGGCGGTGGCGCTGGCGATGGCCGAAGGCGCGCTGAGGCGCTCAGGGGCGGATTGCGCGGTATCAATCACCGGCATCGCCGGACCCGGCGGCGGCAGCGCCGACAAGCCGGTGGGCCTCGTCTGGCTGGCCGCGGCGCGGCTTGAGCATCCAAGCAGCACGCACCGGCGCGTGTTTTCCGGCGATCGGGCCGGCATACGCAAGGAGGCGACTGCGCTGGCCTTGTCGCTGCTGGCCGCCCTGGCCGGCTAGAACAGCAGAACCAAGCGGATCGCGCATGTGCCCCGTGCGGATCAGGCGTCGGCCGATTTGCGGCTGTGATGGTGCGTGATGTTGAAGGCGTGGATCTCGTCAAGCGTCACGAAGCCTGCACGGCTCTGGTCGATCTCGGAGAAATGCCGCACCACCCGGGTCCAGTCCGCACTCCTGGCCTGCTCCAGGGTGAGCCTGCCGTCGTTGCTGGTGTTCGCTGCCCGGAAATGCTCGCCCAGGCTGGCATAATGCCGGTGCGACGCGCTGTCGACCAGCTGTATGGCCGAGGCACGCGCCGTCTCAGCCTGTGCCAGGCGGCCGGGACCCGGCGCGAACGACGTCGCGATCGTCAGCAGGCTGGTGATGGCAAGTGCGGCGCCCGCATTCCAGATAACACGCATAACCGGGTCTTCCCAAAAACCGGAGGAAGATGGCCATCGGCGCAATCTGGCGTGACCATCACCCGGAACGATGTGCTCCGGGTGACGCAGTATGGTCACAGCGTCGTTACCAGAAAATGAAGGTCGACACTTTTTCTTGATGCAACCAAATCGATAGACGCGGATCACTTTTGGTCGGGAGTGGTCCCTGGCGTGGTGGTGGCCGGCGCGTTCGACGGCGTCATGCCGCCCATGCTGCCCGAGGACGGGGCGGCCGAGCCGGTGCCTGGAGCCATCGAGCTGCCGGCGGGGACGCCGTTGGTCACGCCGCCGGTGGTGCCGGTGGAGCCGCCGATCGTGCCGCCGCTGGCGCTGCCGCTGGACATTCCCGAGCTGCCGCCCGAGGCGTCCGGGCTGATGC
>CAXUNX010000358.1:0-2369 GCA_964252545.1 uncultured Acetobacteraceae bacterium
CGCCGGCCTTTCGGGCATGATCAGCCAGATGCGCAAGTCCCGCCACACCCACAGCGCGGTGTTCGTGGAGGTGAAGGTGGACGAGGAGCTGGGCGTGGTCCGCGTGACCCGCGTGGTCAGCGCCGTCGCCGCCGGGCGCATCATCAACCCCAAGACGGCGCGCAGCCAGATCCTCGGCGGGGTGGTGATGGGGATCGGCATGGCGATGCACGAGGAAAGCATGCTCGACCACCGGCTGGGCCGCTTCATGAACCACAATTTTGCCGAGTACCACATCCCCGCCCATGCCGACATCCAAGACATCGAAGTGATCTTCGTGGACGAGCCGGATGCGGAGGTGACGCCGCTGGGCGTGAAGGGGCTGGGCGAGATCGGCATCGTCGGCACCGCGGGTGCGGTGGCCAACGCGATCTTCCACGCCACAGGCAAGCGGGTCCGCAGCCTGCCTATCACGATTGACAAGCTGCTGGACGAGCCTGCGTGACATCCGCTCCCACCCTACGATGCCGCGGCAGAGGAAGGAGGGCTGGCGGGCGCCTGCACCGCCGCACTGGCGCTACCGGAGGTGCCGATGCAACGAGGCACGGCCGGCCCGTTCCACGCTCTGCTCAGCAAGGGCGGATCCCGGATCGGTCGAGATAGCGCGCCGGGCTGTCCGCCTTTGACATCGGCCGGCCCGGCCGCGAGCAGGCGCAGGAACGCCGGGCTTGCGCCAGCAGCGCAGCAACAATCTCCGGCGCGAGTTTCAGCATCCAGATGATCGACAACAGACTCCCGTTGGGGCCGACTGGAAAGAGTTGCCGTATGTCCGCTTCTCGCGACTACCTTCTATGTAGCGGACTGCCCGCTCTCGGCCAGTGACGTCCTAGGAGTCTGTGTTTGTAAATGAACGTTGGTTGGATTGCTTGCGGTGCGCTGAGCCAAGTAGGCGTTCAGGTTCATCGTGCTGCCGCCTTTGCGAGCTTGAGCAGGTTGTGTGCGGAGCAGATCATGGCCCATTCGGCGCGGACCTTGGTCAATCCGCGTAGCAGGAACTGCCTGAACCCGCGTGCCTGCTTGATCTGGCCGAACACCGGCTCGACGACCTGCTTGCGCAACCGGTAGCGGCTACGGTGCCCGGCTCTTTTGAGCGTGGCGGCCATCCGCGGCTGCTGCGGTTTGGGGGCTACCCTGCCCTCGGACGAGCGGGATCGCGGCGGCGGCACGTAGGCCCGGACGCCGCGTTCGGCCATGGCGAGGAGGTTTGCCTCGCTGGCAAAGCCGGTGGCGGCCGACACCTCCGCCGGCTTGCGGCCAAGGGTTGCGCGCACGGCGTCGACCAGCGGCACCAGCCCGCCCATGTCGGCCCCGCTGGTCACCAGGCGCTGCGAGACGATGACCTGGCTGCCGGCATCAACCGCGACCTGCGCGTTGTAGCCGGCGATGAACCCGTCGCGGGTCGGCAGGATACGGCTGTCGGCGTCGGTGAAGTTGCGTTGCGCCCGGTCGGGCGGCCCGCCGTCCGGAGCGCGGTCCGGCCGGCCGCTCCTCTGCATGCCGGAGGATGGGCCCGGCCCGTCCGGATCGGTGTCGGACGGGGCTGCGGCGGCTTCAGCCTCCAAGGCGGCGCGCGCGGCACGGATGCGCTCCAGCCGCTGCTGCTTGTTGGCCACCCAGGCGGGCATCTCATCGCCACGCCGGGTCGCACCGTGCTCGGCATCTTCGGCGCGGTCGGTGCGCTCGGCCTGGCCAAGCCCGCCGGCGACCTCTGCGGCCAGCTTGGCTTCGGCCTGCTTCATGCGGCCATAGCTCATCGCCTTGTGGCGCGAGGCGTTGGCCTTGAGTTTGGTGCCGTCAATGGCGACGTGGCCGAGCCGCACCAGGCCGGCAGCCCGGCACAGCTGCAACACCTGCACGAACAGGCCCTGCAACGCCGTCAAATGGCGGCGGCGGAACTCGCTGATGGTGTGGAAGTCGGGCTTGTTCAGCCCGGTGACCGCCATGAAGTCCACCCGCTCCTCGCAGGCCCGGGCCAGTTGGCGGCTGGAGTAGACGCCGCGGCTGTAGCCATACAGCAGCAGCGCCACCATCATGCCGGGATGATACGGCGGGTAACCGCGCTCCTCGACATACGCGGCCATCACCGCCGACAGGTCCAGGCTCTCGCGCACCGTGTCGCGGATGAAGTGCGCCACATGCCCCGCCGGCACGAACTCGTGCACCGACGGCGGCAACAGCCAACTCTGGTCAACGTCCCAGGCACGAAAGGTCTTGCTCATGCCCAACAGTGAATCGCATTTAGGCCCGCGTCAGCTAGCAATTACCGACACAGGCTCCTAACCCATCCTATTCAGCGCCTTGCGGCCTGACCGTGTTTTGAGCGTCGGACG
>CAXUNX010000359.1:0-2366 GCA_964252545.1 uncultured Acetobacteraceae bacterium
GGCGCGGCAGGCTCGGGATCATGCGCGGCGCCCGGGCATGCTGGCGCAGCTCGGGATAGGCCGCGTGCACCACCTCCTTGGGCGCCAGGTTGCCGTTGCCCACCGCGACATAGAGGTCGTCGCGGCTTGCGCATTTCAGCCCCTTCAGCGCCGCGTCGAGCACCTTCTCGGAGCCGTCGACGCCTTCCTGGCGGAACGCCTTGGCCAGGGTGGCGCGGCCGGCGTCGAGATGCGTCTCGCGCTGCTGCTGCGCCAGGTGCCGGCGGATGCGCGCCCGCGCCTTGCCGGTCACCACGAAGCGTTCCCAGGACGGCGACGGGGTGCCGCCGCGCGCCGTCATGATCTCGACCTGGTCGCCGTTGGCGAGTTCGTGCCGCAGCGGCATCAGCCGGCCATTGACCTTGGCGCCCACGCAGGCGTCGCCCACCTGGCTGTGCACGGCATAGGCGAAGTCGATCGGCGTGGCACCACGCGGCAGCTGGATCAGCTGACCCTTCGGGGTGAAGCAGAACACCTGGTCCTGGTAGAGCTCGAGCTTGGTGTTCTCGAGGAACTCGTCGGGGGCCGCGGAACTCTCGATGATCTCGAGCAGGTCCTGTACCCAGCGCAGCCGGCGCAGGCTGCTGACCACCGAGTTGACCTTGGTGTCCTGCTCGCCGGGTGCCTGCTTGTAGACCCAGTGCGAGGCGACCCCGTTCTCGGCCACGTCGTGCATCTCCGGCGTGCGGATCTGCACCTCGATCTTCTGGTTGCGCGGATGGCGCAGGGTCACGCCGGTGTGCAGGCTCTGGTAGCCGTTCGCCTTGGGCGTGGAGATGTAGTCCTTGAAGCGCCCGGCGATCACCGGATAGGCGGCGTGCACCGCGCCGAGCGAAACGTAGCAGCTCTCCCGGGTCGGTACCAGCACCCGGAACGCCATGATGTCTGAGAGCTGCTCGAAGGCGACGTTGCGCTTCTGCATCTTCTCCCAGATCGAGAACGAGGATTTCTCCCGCCCCATCACCTCGATCAGCGACACCCCGGCGTCGCGGCAGATACGCGAAAGCTCCAGCCGCACCTCCTCGATCACGTCTGCACCCTGCCCGCGCAGGTAGTTCAACCGCGCCTGTATGGTGGAGTTGGCTTCCGGCTCGAGCTCGGCGAACGAGCGGTTCTGCAGCTCGGTCTTGACCCTGTCCATGCCGATGCGGCCGGCCAGCGGCGCATAGATGTCCATGGTCTCGTGGGCGATGCGCTCGCGCCGGTCCACCCTTCGCACATAATGGAGGGTGCGCATGTTGTGCAGCCGGTCCGCTAGCTTCACGATCAGGACGCGTATGTCCTTGCTCATCGCCAGCACCAGCTTGCGGAAGTTCTCGGCCTGCTTGGTGCGGTCCGACTGCAGCTCGAGCCGGGTCAGCTTGGTGACCCCGTCGACCAGGTCGGCGACCGTGCGCCCGAACCGCGCCTCGATCGCGGCATAGGTGACGCCGGTGTCTTCGATGGTGTCGTGCAGCAGCGCGGTGGCGATGGAGGCCACATCCAGCCGGAAGCCGGCCAGGATCTCGGCCACCGCCAGCGGATGGATCAGGTAGGGCTCGCCGTTGTCGCGCTTCTGGTTGCTATGGGCGTCCCGGGCCACCGCGAACGCGGCTTCCAGCAATCCAGTGTCGGCGGCGGGATCGTAGCTGCGGACCCGACGGATCAGCGCCTCGCAGCTGATCTGCTTGGTTCTGGCGCCCTCGTCGAGGCCGGCGAGCGGCGAGCCTACCGGAAGGCCGGGTGCTACCTCCGCGCCGGCGCGGCTGCCCGCCCGGGCACCGTCAGGCGTGAATGGGATGGTTGCACCCCTCACCGGGCGGTTGCGGCGCTACCGGCGCGGACGACCGCCGAGTTCCGCCTCGATGGCCGATTCGAGGTCCTCCGGCGACAGCTCGGTGCCCATGTGGCCGGCTTCCTCCTCGGCAGATACGTCCTGCAGGCCGAAGATGTTCTGGTCGGTCGGGATCAGATCCAGAACCTCCTCGTCGGCCGGCTCCGGCTCGGGGGCGCGCGCCAGCGACTTCACCAGATCCTGGTGCAGGCGGCCGACCTCGATGGTCTCGTCGGCGATCTCGCGCAGCGCCACCACGGGGTTCTTGTCGTTGTCGCGGTCGAGCGTCAGCTCCTCGCCGCGGCTGAGGTTGCGTGCCCGCTGCGCCGCAAGCAGCACCAGCTCGAAGCGGTTGGGGATCTTCTGGACGCAATCCTCGACGGTGACGCGCGCCATGCCGCCATCCTCCAGCTCTGTTTAGTAAGGGACTGGCCAGTCTAGCGGCGGCGGGGACGCCTCGCAACCACCGCGAACCTGCTCGAGCAGCCAGCCCACCGGCCGGCCGGTGCCCGGC
>CAXUNX010000360.1:0-608 GCA_964252545.1 uncultured Acetobacteraceae bacterium
GCTTGGGAGGAGGGTTGCCGGCGGGAGTGGTGGCAGCGGGCGTGTTGGCAGCGGGCACGTTGGCGGCAGGCGGGGCTGCGTGCGGCACGCCGGTGCGTGGCGAGCCGGCTGCCGGCAGGCTGGCGGGACGCGTCGGCTGTGCCAGGATGTCGTGTCCGACGCCGGCCGTGCCCTTGTTCATCACCGCCAGGGTGAGCGAAAGCAGCATGAAGATCGCGGCCAGGATCGCGGTCAGCCGGGTCAGGAGGTTCGCGGTGCCGCGGCCGGACATGAACGAGCCCATGCCCTGGGTGGTGCCGATGCCGAGGCCGCCGCCCTCGCTGCGCTGGATCAGCACGGTGGCGATCAGCGTGAGGGTGACGATCAGGTGCAGGACGAGCAGGAGGGTGGTCATCAACGCCTTCGTTGCGGAGTGGGCTCAGGGCGGGTCATTCAGGCGACGCTCGCGCGCACGATCGCGAGGAAGTCCTGCGGCTTGAGGCTGGCTCCTCCCACCAGGGCGCCGGCCACCTCGGGCACCGCCAGGATGGCGGCGGCGTTGGCGGCGTTGCCCGAGCCGCCATACAGGATGGGGATGGCGCCGCCCTGCTCGGCCCCCACCGGGCCCC
>CAXUNX010000360.1:618-2360 GCA_964252545.1 uncultured Acetobacteraceae bacterium
CTCGGCGCCGAGCTGACGCACCAGCTCGGCGCGGATGAAGCCGTGCATCGCCGCGATATCCGCCTCCGAGGCGGTACGGCCGGTGCCGATCGCCCACACCGGCTCGTAGGCGACGATGCCCCCGAAGCCATCCGGCAGGCTGCCCTTGATCTGCCAGCCGACCACATCCTCCTGGCGGCCGGCCGAGCGCTGGTCCTCGTTCTCGCCGACGCAAACGATCGGCACCAGTCCGGCGCGGGTCGCCGCCACGCACTTCTCGCGCACCGTCTCGTCGATCTCGGAATGGTTCTGACGCCGCTCGGAATGGCCCAGGATCACGTGGCTGGCGCCGAGGTCGCGCAGCATCGGCGGCGCGATGTCGCCGGTATGCGCACCCTTGTCGTTCATGTGGCAGTCCTGGCCGCCCCAGGCGATCCGGCTGCCGGCGAGCACGCGCCCCACGGTGGCGATCTGGGTGTAGGGCGGGCAGAGGAGGATGTCGGCGGCCGGCGGCGGATCGCCCTCGATCGCCTGGCGGATCGCCTGCGCCAGCGCCTCGGCGTCCGCGGTGAGGCCGTTCATCTTCCAGTTTCCGACGATCATCTGGCGCATCGCAGGCTCTCTCAGGCAGCTTGGTCTTTGGTTGATCTCCGGGCGCGGCCGGGCGGTTCCCCGTGTCCCGGCATAGACCATGGGCGCGGCCTCGATGACAAGTGCGTCCGACCGGCCCGAACTGCGACTGGCCAGAACTGCGTCGCTGTGGCCAAGCGTCGCCCGGCTCCCTATGGTGCGCCCCTCCCAAGGCAGCACCTTTCGCGTGGACCGCGCATGATCTCCTCCTTTCGGCGCCTGTTCGTGGATTCCTGGCTCGGGCGGGTGTTCGCCCTGCTGATCTTCGCCGCCTTTGTGGCCTGGGGGGTCGGCGACTTCGTCACCAACATGGGGGGCCGCGACCCCGGCACGGTGGCGACCGTGGGGGGCCAGACGATCGGGGTCGCGGATTTCGACCGCGCCTTTCGCCAGCAGCTCGACCAGGTGGCCCGGCAGACCGGCGGCGACGCGTCGCAGATCCCCCAGGCCGAGCGCGGTCAGGTGGCGCTGCAGGTGCTGCAGGGGCTGGTGGGACGCGCGCTCGCGGTGCAGCAGGCGCGTCGCCTGGGGGTGGTGGTGCCCGACGACGTGCTGCGTCAGGCGATCTTCGATGTGCCGCTGTTCAAGGGAGCGGACGGCCGGTTCGACCGTGCCCGCTTCAACCAGTGGCTCGCCGCCAACCAGTTCACCGAGGCCAAGCTGCTGGCGCTGTTTCGCGACGACCTTCTCGCCAACGCGCTGATCGAGCCGATCCGGGTCGGCGCCCGGGCACCCGGACTGCTGGTGCGGCGCGCCTATGACTATGCCGCGCAGACCCGCACGCTGGACATGGTGCAGATCGCGTTCAGCGCGATGCCGACCCCGGCTGCGCCCGACGAGGCGACGCTGCGGCGCTACTTCGACAACCATCCGGCAGAGTTCCAGGCGCCCGAATACCGGCGCATCAAGCTGGTGGTGCTGTCGCCGCAGACCGTGGCACGCGGCATCGAGGTGTCGGAGGCCGACGAGCGGGCGCTGTTCCGCTCGGAGAGCGCTGCCGGCGGCGCTCTCGGCACCGTGCCCGAGAAGCGTTCGGTGGAGGTGATCACCGCCCCCAGCCAAGCCCGCGCCGCGGCGCTGGCGGTGTTGTGGAAGGGCGGCGCAGGCTGGCCGCAGATGCAGGCGGCGGCGAG
>CAXUNX010000361.1:0-2340 GCA_964252545.1 uncultured Acetobacteraceae bacterium
CTTCCGGGGCCGGATGGTCGCGGTCACCGGCAGCGTCGGCAAGACCACCACCAAGGAGATGCTGCGCGCAGCACTCGCCGCACTCGGCCCCACCCCCGCCGCCCATGCCTCGCACAACAACCATTGGGGGGTGCCGCTGACCCTGGCGCGGCTCCCCGCCGACGCCGCGTTCTGCGTGGCCGAGATCGGCATGAACCATCCGGGCGAGATCGCGCCGCTGGCAGCGCTGGCGCGGCCTGACGTCGCGGTGATCACCACCATCGCCGCCAGCCATATCGGCCAGCTGGGCAGCCTCGATGCGATCGCCCGGGAGAAGGGCGCGCTGGTGCGCAGCCTTGCTCCAGGCGGCATCGCGGTGATCCCGGGCGACGCCCCCGGCATGGACGCGCTCGCCGCCGAGGTCCGCGAGGCAGGCGCGCGGGTGATCCGGTTCGGCGCGGAACAAAGCGGCTTCGAGGCCCGGATCAGCGCGCTCGAGCTCCGGTCGGACGGCACGCGGCTGACCGTCGAGTTGGACGGCGCGGCGGTCGAGCTGCGCCTCGCCGCCCCAGGCCGGCACATGGCGACCAACGCGCTCGCCTGCCTGGCCGTGGTGCATGGGCTGGGTGCGGACGTGCATCGGGCGGCCTCGGCGCTCGCCGGGTTCCGCCCAGGCGACGGCCGCGGCGCATTGCATCCGCTGCTGGACGGCGCCGCCTCGCTGCTGGACGAAAGCTACAACGCTTCGGGCGCCTCGGTCCGGGCGGCGCTCGCCTTAATGCGGCTGTATCCGGCGCGCCGGCGGGTGGTGGTGCTGGGCGACATGCTGGAGCTGGGCGCGTTCGCGCAGGACGAACACGAGTCCTTGAACTCTTTCGTGCAGGAATCGGCCGACATCGTTTATTGCTGCGGTCGCATGATGAGCAGGCTTTTCAGAACGTTACCGCAACATCTCTGCGGCGGCTGCGCAGACAGCGCCGCGGCTCTCGCACCCATGGTCGCGGACGCGCTCCGGCCGGGCGACCTGGTTCTTGTCAAGGGCAGCTACGGCAGCCGCATGCGCGACGTGGTCGCGGCGCTGCGCGCGAGGGCCGCCTGAATGCTGTTCAACCTGGCCCACCCGTACGCCGACAAGTTCGCGCTGTTCAACCTGTTCCATTACCTCACCTTCCGCTCGGGCGCGGCCTGCCTCACGGCGCTGTTCGTGAGCCTGTGGCTGGGTCCCTTCGTGATCGCCCGGCTGCGTCGGATCCAGCGCCACGGGCAGCCGATCCGCGTGCTCGGGCCGGAGCGCCACCTGCTGGAGAAGAGCGGCACGCCGACCATGGGCGGCGTGCTGATCCTGCTGTCGCTGTTCGCCTCCACCCTGCTGTGGGCCGATCTGTCGAACGGGTTCGTCTGGGCGGTGCTGGCGATCACCGCGTCGTTCGGCGCGGTGGGTTTCGCGGACGACTACCTGAAGCTCTCCCGCCGCAACACCAAAGGGGTGTCGGCGCGGCTGCGGCTCGGGCTCGAGTTCGCCGCCTCCCTGCTGGGCGGCTACTGGCTTGATCGCCTGATGCCGGCACCGCTCGCGGGAACGGTGGCGTTTCCCTTCATCAAGGAGCTGCTGCTGCCGCTCGGCTTCGCGTTTCCGGTGTTCGCGATGCTGGTGATCACCGGTTTCGGCAACTCGGTGAACTTCACCGACGGGCTCGACGGCCTGGCGATCGTGCCGGTGATCATCGCAGCCCTGGTGTTCGCGCTGATCTCGTATCTGGTCGGCAACCGCATCTTCGCGGACTACCTGCAGCTGCACCCGGTTCCGGGCACCGGCGAGCTTGGGGTGTTCTGTGCTGCGCTGATCGGAGCCGGGCTCGGCTTCCTTTGGTTCAATGCGCCGCCCGCCGCGGTGTTCATGGGCGATACCGGCAGCCTCGCCCTCGGCGGCGCGCTGGGCGCCGTGGCGGTGGCGGTCAAGCATGAGATCGTGCTGTGCATCGTGGGCGGCCTGTTCGTGGTGGAGACGCTCTCGGTGGTGATCCAGGTGTTCTGGTACAAGCGCACCAAGCGGCGGGTGTTCCTGATGGCGCCGCTGCACCACCATTTCGAGAAGAAGGGCTGGAAGGAGCCGACCATCGTCATCCGCTTCTGGATCGTCTCGATGGTGCTCGGCCTGATCGGCCTTGCGACGCTCAAGATCCGATGACCGCGACCTATCCCCGCGACCTGTTCGCAGGCCGCCGCTATGCGGTGCTCGGCCTCGGCCGCAACGGCGCTCCGGCCGCAACGGGGCTTTCGGAGATGGGCGCCGCCGTCACCGCCTGGGACGACAGCCCGGCGAGCCGCACCGGGCTGCCCGACGCGGTGGAGGTGGCGCCG
>CAXUNX010000362.1:0-2278 GCA_964252545.1 uncultured Acetobacteraceae bacterium
GGGTCAGACCGTGCGGCGCGCTGCCGAGAGGCGGTGCCCCGGGAGCGATGGCGCGCGGCGCGCAGGCGGCGAGCCTGCGCCGGGTGCCGGCGGGGTTGCACGGCAACCGGGTGGGAGAAGCGTGGTGAACGGCGCCGCGCTCACCGGGTCGCCAGACGGGGCGCCGAACCAGGTCACGGTCGCGCGGCGGGCAGGCGGGGCACGGGCGATCGCGATCGACATCGCCCTGAACGTGGTGCTGCCCTACCTGGCCTACCTCCTGCTCAAGCGCCTGGGGCAGGGCGACTCGCGGGCGCTGATCCTGAGTGCCATGCTGCCCGCGCTGGTGGCGCTGGCCAGCCTGGTGCAGCGCCGGCGGATCAACGGCCTTTCCCTGTTGGTGCTGTTCGCGACGGCGGCAAGCCTGGGGGCTACGGCGCTTTCCGGTTCGGCGTGGTTTGCGCTGATCCGGCCCTCGTTCGTCACCGGCCTGATCGCGACGATGTTCCTGGCTTCGCTCGGGCTGGAGCGGCCGGCGCTGTTCTTTCTGGCGCGCGACACCACGTGCCCGACGCCGGCGGAGGCCGCGGCGTTCGAGGCCAAGTGGAGCTGCGCCGCCTTCCGCCGTTCGATGCGCCGGCTCACGCTGGTATGGGCGGCGTTTCTCGGCGGCGAGGCGGTGCTGCGCGCGGGGCTCGCTGCGATCTGGCCCGATGCAACGCTTGTTGCCGCGACCCAGATCCTCTGGATCGTGCTGCCCATCCTGCTGACCCGGTGGAGCATCCGAGCCGGCGAGCGGTGGGCAGCGACCGACGGGCGGCCAGCATAGCAGCGCCTTGGGTCGCTCCAAGGCCAAACTCGTGCGGGTCTGGGGGCGACCGGCCCCAGCGGAGCCCTTGCGGGTCCGGACTCTAGCCGAGGGCGCGCTCCACCGCGCCGCGCAGGCGGCCGCTCATCGGCGGGGTGACGCTCGTGAACCAGGTCCGCAACCGGCCGTCGGCGCCGATCAGGTATTTGTAGAAGTTCCAGCGTGGCCGCGACAGCAGGCCGCCCTGCGCTGCCAGCCAGGCGAACAACGGATGGATCCGGCTGCCCCGCACATGCAGCTTGGCGGTCATCGGGAACGACACTCCGTAATTGGCGGCGCAGAACGCGCGGATGTCCTCGCCGCCCAGTGGCTCCTGGCTGCCGAAATCGTTGCAGGGCGCTCCGATCACCGTGAGCCCGCGCGGCCCATACAGCGACCACAGCGCCTGCAATCCCTCATATTGCGGGGTGAAGCCGCATTTCGAGGCGGTGTTGACCAGCAGCAGCGGCCGCCCTTCGAACTGGCGCAGCGGCAACGGGCCGCCGGCCAGCGTGTTGAGCTCGAATTCATACAGGGTGCGATCACTCATGCGGCCAACCTTGCGCTTTGACGGGTTTGCCAACACAACCAGAAAACCTCCGTGCTGTCTGCCGAGCCAGGCCCGCCGCCTGCAGGTCCGCGCTCGATTGCAGCCCGTCGCCGCCGGTCCGGCTGTGGACGGATGGCGCTGCTGCAGGCGTGCCGGGCATCGCGGCCTGTGCGATCCGGCGGGTGCTCCCACCGCCGGCATCCTCATCGCCCGACAAGGAGAACCACCGTGACGCTGTGTGTGCACCATCTGAACAACAGCCGGTCGCAGCGCGTGCTGCTGCTGCTCGAGGAGCTCGGGACTCCCTACGAGATCAAGCGCTACCAGCGCGATCCCAAAACCATGCTGGCGCCCCCGGCCCTGCGGCAGGTGCATCCGCTCGGCAAGTCGCCGGTGGTCACCGACGGCCCGCACACCCTGGCCGAGACCGGCGCGATCATGGAGTACCTGGCCGCCACCTACGATGACGGCACGCTGCGTCCGCCGCCCGACAGCGAGGAAGGACGCCGCGTCACCTTCTTCCTGCATTACGCCGAAGGATCGCTGATGCCGCTGATGCTGGTGTCGCTGGTGATCGGCCGCCTGCCCGGGCAGGCGCCGTTCCTGCTGAAGCCGTTGCTCGGCAAGGTGGCGGGCGGCGTGCACCAGCAGTTTCTCGGCCCGCAGCTTGCGCTGCATCTCGATTTCCTCGAGGGCGAGCTTGCGCACCGGCGCTGGTTCGCGGGCGAGCGCTTCACGGTTGCGGACGCGCAGATGAGCTTCCCCATCGAGATCGCCGGCCTGCGTCAGCGCCTGCTTGGCGCCGCCCGGCCCAGGCTGCA
Source organism: uncultured Acetobacteraceae bacterium (assembly GCA_964252545.1). GTDB lineage: Bacteria > Pseudomonadota > Alphaproteobacteria > Acetobacterales > Acetobacteraceae > Lichenicoccus. Next base: position 2,198 of record CAXUNX010000362.1, read on the forward strand.
GAACTGGCTCGACCGGCTGCGCGCCCGCCCCGCCTATGCGCGGGCACTGGAACGCGGCGGCCCCTTTGACATGGGCGCGCT
>CAXUNX010000363.1:0-2255 GCA_964252545.1 uncultured Acetobacteraceae bacterium
GTGCGCGAGGGCGGCGAGGCGGCGGCGTCGTTCGACGCCAGGCGCGACCTCGCCACCATGCGGCTGCTGCATCAGGCCTATGAGAGTGCGCGATGCCACTGAGCCTGTTCGCCTGCTCGAATTGCGGCCATTGGCAGCGCTATTTCGCGCCGCCCCCCGATTGCCCGGTCTGCACCGACACGCGCAACGACCTGCCCGCCGACGGCTGGGACTTCCGCGCCGAGCCGGAGGTGGCGGCGGCACTCACCGGGTCCTGGCGGCACCTGCCGGGCGAGCTGGTGGCGTTCTCCACCAGCCCGCGCTTCGGCCTCAACGGCACCGGCTGGCTGCTGCTGCACCCCGAGGGCAACATCGCCTTCGAGGCGGCGCCCTACTACACGCCCGCCATGCTGGCCGAGATCCGCAGGCTCGGCGGCATCCACATCCTGGCCGCGAGCCACGTGCACGGCTATGGCGCGCTGTGGCAGCTGCAGCAGGAGTTCTCGCCCGCGATCGTGGCGATCCAGCGCGAGGATCTCTGGCTGACCAAGGCGTTCCGGGTCACCTGGCCCTATGATGAGCGGCTCGACCTGCCGACCGGCCAGAGCCTGATCCAGGTCGGCGGCCATTACGAGGGCCAGGCCGTGCTGTTTGATCCGGCCCGCCGCACGCTGTTCTGCGGCGACGCCTTCAAGGTCGACCAGGACCAGACCGGCGAGAGCCAGGCGGTGTCCACCCACAAGGCGTTCCACAAATCCATCCCGCTCACCGTGCGCGAGCTGCAGCGTTACCGCGAGGTGATCGCCCCACTCGCCTTCGAGACCATCTGCACGCCCTTCGAGTTCGCCCCAGGCATCACCACGGCCATGGCGGTGGCGGTGCTCGAGGACGGCATGCGCGGTCCGCCGGCGGTGCGCCACATCCCCCTGGCGGCGCTGCGGCGCGATCAAAGGAGCTTTCCATGAGCGATACGCTGCACGCGGTGGCTGAGGCATTCCGCGCCTCGCTGCCGGCCTCGGGCGAGCTTTCGCTGCTGCGCATCGACGGCCTCGACCGCACCGGGGTTCCGGTCGCCCAGGCCAACATGCTGCTGCCGGGGAAGCCGGTCATCACCGGCCACGGCTACGGCTTCGAGCCGATCGAGGCCGAGGTGGGAGCGCTCGGAGAGCTGTGCGAGGAGGTGCATTGCAGCGCCTGGCTCGCCAAGGCGCCGGTGCGGGTGTCGAGCTTCGCCGATCTGGCGCTGGCGCAGGGCGCGGCCGCGGTGATCGATCCGCTCCGCCTGTGCCTGCCCGCGGGCTCGCCATACGACGCCCATACCCGGCTGCACTGGGTGCAGGCACTGCGCTGGCCGAGCCGCGAGCCGGTGTGGCTGCCGCGCGACTGGATCGCCTCGCACGGCTTTGATTTCGACGGACCCTCCGACCTGATCACCCCGATCACCAACGGCCTCGGCGCCGGGCTCGACCTCGATCACGCGGTGGCGCACGGCGTCATGGAGCTGCTGCAGCGCGACGGCAACGTGCTGGGCTTCCGCGCCCTCGACCAGGGCCGGGTGGTGGCGCTCGACACGGCGCTGGAGCCCCAGATACAGGCATTGCTTGAAAGGCTGCGTGGGCTTGGCATCGCGGTCACGGTGAAGCTCGCGGCCACCGAGTTCGGCTGCACCAACCTTTACGTGGTGGGCGACGATCGCGGCGGCCCCGCCTTTCCCATCCAGATCACCGCCTGCGGCGAGGCGTCGCACCCCGACAAGCACCGGGCGCTGCGCAAGGCGCTGCTGGAGTTCTGCGGCTCGCGGGCGCGCAAGGTGGCAACCCACGGCACGCTGGAAGCCTGCCGGCGGGTGATGCCGGAGCCGCATATCGAGCAACAGCTCAGGGGCGTGCAGCTCGATCAGGAGGAGCCCCGTGCACTCGCCGCAATGGCCGAATGGCTCGACCAGGACGTGCCCGAGCTTCGCCGCCGCCTGCAGGGCAGCGTGTTCGCCGAGCGGCAGACGCTCGGCTTCTCGGAGCTCGCGGACGGCGGCGCCGGCCAAGCCGTCTCGTCGGCGCAGCGCGCCGCCTTGCTGACCCGCAATCTTGCGGAGGCCGGCATGGAGATCCTGTTTGCGGACTGCTCGCCTCCGGACAGCCCGGTCGCGGCCGTGAAGGTGGTGGTGCCGGGGCTGGAGTCCGAGACCATGAGCTATCACCGGATCGGCTGGCGCGGCGTGCGCAGCCTGCGCGAGCGCGGCGACCCGCTGCTGCTCGACCGGGCGCGGGGCCTCTACC
>CAXUNX010000364.1:0-2247 GCA_964252545.1 uncultured Acetobacteraceae bacterium
TCGGGCTGCCGATCACGATCACCAGGTCGCAGCCGGGCGCGATCGCCTTGACCGCCTCCTGGCGGTTGGTGGTGGCATAGCAGATGTCCTCGCGCTTGGGGCCCTCCAGCATCGGAAAGCGCGCGCGTAGCACCGAGACGATGCCGGCGGTGTCGTCCACCGAGAGCGTGGTCTGGGTGATGAAGGCAAGCCGGGTGGGGTCGGCGGGCTGCACGCGCTGCGCCTCGTCCGCGTCCTGCACCAGGGTCACCGCGCCGGGCGGCAGCTGGCCCATGGTGCCGACCACCTCCGGGTGGCCGGCATGGCCGATCATCAGGATGTGTCGGCTGTCCGCACCGCCCTCGGCGTAGTGCCGCTCCGCCTCGCGGTGCACCTTGCTGACCAGCGGGCAGGTGGCGTCGAGATAGAGCAGGTTGCGCCGCTGGGCTTCCGCCGGCACCGATTTCGGAACGCCGTGCGCGGAGAACACCACGTGCGCGTCCGGCGGCACCTCGTCCAGCTCCTCCACGAAGATCGCGCCCTGCGCCTCCAGCGCCTCCACCACGGTGCGGTTGTGCACGATCTCGTGGCGCACATACACCGGCGCGCCGTAGCGACGCAGCGCCTCCTCGACCACCCGGATCGCCCGGTCGACGCCGGCGCAGAAGCCACGCGGGCCCGCCAGCAGCACGCGCAGCGGTCGCAGCCCGGCATGGTCCGGAGCGGTCACGGTTTGGAAGGGGGGAGAATCGAGCATCTGGTCCGGCATGGTGTTTCCCAAACGAGCGGCGGGCAGTATATGGCCCCGGGCAGAGGATGGCGACCCGCGAGGGCGCCGCACCGGGCAATCCCTCCGAACGCGTGAAACGCTGTCTGCCTACAGGCTCGAATGGCTGGAAGTCGAGAATGAAACACTCCCCCGTGCTGGCCCGCATCCGGCGTCTGCTTGCCCTCTCCATGCTGGCGCTGGTTTGCGGCTGTGCTGAGGACGATCCGAACGCCTTTGCGCCGGAATGCGTGCCGGTGGGCATCCTGGGCGACGCCGCCGACCTTTCGACCTATGCCGGCCCGTCGCACGACCTCGCCACCCTGGTCACCCAGGCCAGCATCGCCGGCGTGAACGGTGCCTGCAGCGATGCCGGGCACGGCCACGCCCTGAACACCCGGGCCAGCCTGGTGATCGGGGTGCTGCGCGGGCCGGCGGCCAGCATGCGGTCGGTCAGCATCCCGTATTTCATCGCGGTGCTGCACGGAAACGCCATCGTCGAGAAGCATAATCTGAGCGTGGAGGCGGTGTTCCCGCCGAACGTCGACCGGCTGGCGCTCAGGACCGATCCGCTGCAGCTGCTGCTGCCGATCTCGCGCCGGATGAGCAGCGATGCCTGGCGGCTGGAGGTCGGCCTGCAACTCACCCCCGAGCAACTGGCCTATAACCGCCAGCACACGCCGCGATAGCATCCGGCTCCCGCAACCGCCGCCGCCCTGCGCACCCATCGAAGGACGCCCAGCATGGCAGAAATCCGCTACACCAAGGACCATGAATGGGTCCGCCTCGAGGATGACGGCACCGCCACCGTCGGCATCACCGACCATGCGCAGGAGGCGTTGGGCGACGTGGTGTTCGTTGAGCTGCCCAAGCTCGAGCGCGAGCTGACCGAGGGCGAAAGCTGCGCCGTGGTCGAGAGCGTCAAGGCCGCCTCGGACGTCTACGCGCCGCTCGCCGGCACCGTGGTCGAGCTCAACGAGCTGCTGACCGAGGATTCCAGCCTGGTCAACCGCGATGCCGAGGGGGAAGCCTGGTTCTTCCGCATGGAGCCGGCGGACCCGGACGCCTTCCATGCCCTGATGGACGAGAGCGACTACCAGTCGTTCCTGGAAACCATCTGACCGCCCCGGCGGCGGTCGCGGGCGCAATCAGCCCGGATGGCCGCCGCGCAGCGCCTTGACCGCCGACAGCGTCCTGGCGACATGCTGGTCTGGGTTCATCGCGCTGTAGCTTTCCACCACGCTGCCGTTGGTCGCGATCACATAGGACGTCCGGCTGGCATAGGCATGCAGCACCGGCAGCCGCGCATCGTAGTGCCGGGCGATCGATCCGTCGGCGTCCGCCGCGACCGGAAACTTGCCCTGGCACTCGCTGACCGAGAAGCGGTCGAGCACGCCGATCTTGTCCTCGGACACGCCGATCACGCTGGCCCCCAGCGCCCGGAAGTCCGGCATCGCGGCGGCGAAGTCATGCGCCTCGATGGTGCAGCCCCGGGTAAAGGC
>CAXUNX010000365.1:0-2196 GCA_964252545.1 uncultured Acetobacteraceae bacterium
GCACAAGTCCGGGCTCGCGCGGTTCGACTGGCGCGATCCCTACCACCTGGCGCTTACGCTGAGCTGGCGGCGCTTCTTCGCGGTGATGCTGGCGCTCGAGCTGCTGATCAACAGCGCGTTCGCCTGCCTTTACCTGCTCCAGCCCGGCAGCGTCGCCCATGCGCGTCCGGGCGAGTTCGAGGACAGCTTCTTCTTCAGCCTGGAAACCCTGGCCACCGTCGGCTACGGGGTGATGGCGCCGGCCACCCTGTATGGGCACGTGGTGTCGGCGATCGAGATCGTCACCGGCGTGGCCTTCACGGCCGTGCTCACCGGGCTGGTGTTCGGGCGCTTCTCGCGTCCCAAAGCCAAGATCCTGTTCGCCGACCAGGCGGTGATCTGCAACGATGACGGCGTCCCAACGCTGATGGTGCGCATGGCCAACGGGCGTTCGACCCTGTTGTCCGACGCCGAGGCGAGCATATCCGCGCTGATGATGGAGACCAGCGCCGAGGGCGTGCCGATACGCCGTCCGCGTGACCTCGAGCTGCGGCTCTCACAGTTTCCGCTGTTTGCGCTGACCTGGACCCTGATGCACCGGCTTGACGAGTCGAGCCCGCTGTTTGGCGCAACCGCCGAGATGTTGGTGTCGCAGCAGATGCGGCTGTTCGTCAGCGTCAAGGCCTGGGACGTGACTCTGGCGGCACAGGTGCGCGACCTGCACGCCTACCGCCCTGAAGCCATCCGCTTCGGGATGCGCTACCAAGATGCCGTGTCCTGGGACGAGACCGGCCATACCCTGGCTGATCTCAGCAGGCTCAGCCTGATCGAACCGGATCCGCCAGACCCTCATGCCGCCTAGACCGAAGCTTGCCCGCGATTCCCGCCTGCTGGTCATGCTGCTGGCCTTGCTGACGGCGGTTGGCCCGATCTCCACCGACATGTATCTGCCGGCGTTCCCGGCCATGAAGCTTGATCTGGCGGCGCGTCCCGGGGAGGCTCAGATCACCTTGGCCGCCTGGTTCCTTGGGCTCTCGGTGGGCCAGATCACCCATGGTCCGTTGTCGGACCATTACGGCCGCCGCATTCCGCTGATGTTCGGCACCGTCCTTTATACGCTCGCTTCGGTGGGCTGCGCCCTCGCCTCGTCGATGACCGGCCTGTCGCTCTGGCGGGTGCTGGCCGCGTTCGGCGGCGCCGCCGGCCTGACCGTGCCGCGCGCGGTGATCCGCGACCTGGTGATCGACGGCCTGCAGGCGGCGCGGCTGCTCGGCCGGCTCACCCTGGTGGTCGGCGTGGTGCCGATCCTCGCACCCACCGCCGGCGGGATGATCTCGCAGCGCTTCGGCTGGCGCGCGATCTTCTGGGTGGCGGCGGCGTACGGCCTGGCCTGCGCGCTGCTGATCTGGCGGATGCTGCCCGACACCCTGGCGCCGGAGCGTCACGTCACCCTGCGCTTGGTGCCGACCCTGTTGCGCTACCGCAAGGTCTGGCGCGATCCGGTGTTCCGCACCCACGCGCTCGAGGGGGGCTGCGGCACCTTCACCCTGTTCGCGTTTCTGGGCGGGGCGCCGCCGGTGTTCCTGGGCGGCTTCCATCTTTCGCCGACCCTGTTCGGCGCCGTCTTCATTCTGAACGCGGTAGGCTACATCATCGGCACCCAGCTCAATGCCCGGGTGCTGCCGCATTTCGGCACCACCCGCGTTCTCAGCTTTTCCGCAGCCGCCCTGATCACGGCCGCTGCCGCCATGCTGGCGGCCGCCCTGGCGCCGCACCCGTCACCGCTGGCGATCGCACTTTGCATGATGGCCTGCATGGCAGCACTCGGCTTCATGCTGCCTGGGGCTGCGATCGGCTCGTTGCTGCCGCATCCGAACGAGGCGGGCAGCGCGTCGGCGCTCTATGGCACCACGGTGTTCTTTATCGGCGCGGTCAGCACCGTGCTGGTGGGGCTGGTTGGCAACAACACCCCGCTGCCGATGGCGCTGCTGATGCTGGCCGGTGCGCTGCTGGCAGGCTGGTGCGACCTGCTGCGGCCCAGGCGGCGGCGGGTCGGCGTGCGGCTGACGCCGACGTGAAGCAACTTCGTTCCGCCTCGGGACATAGCTGGCCGTGCCCGACAACAACGACACGGTCTTCGGAGCGGCGGCCGCCAAGCACGCCCCGCGCAGGGGCGGAGCCCGGCCCGGAACCGCATCCCGCTCGCTGCTGCCCAAG
>CAXUNX010000366.1:0-2185 GCA_964252545.1 uncultured Acetobacteraceae bacterium
CGGCCGCACCCACCGCGATGGCGCAGCCATCCAGCAGTTCCTCGTGGAAGCCGGTGGCGCGCACCAGCTCGGCGCCGCATTCGCGCAGGCTGGCCGCCCGCCGCTCGGCCGCCTCGCCCTCGCCCAGCAGCAGCGCGCGACGTCCATCAAGGTCGAGGAACAGCGGGAAGGTCTTGCGAAATCCGTCCATCTCGGTCCGAACAAAGCTGTGGCAGGCCCCGGACCGTGGCAGGCCTCGGGTGCGTCATCGTAGGCGCTCCCGGGCGCCAAGCGAACATGCCGTATGCACGCACAACGACGGCGCGCCGTGCAGCCGATCGGCTCGGTTCTCGCGGGCTCGACCTCGAGGCCGGGCCGGCCGCGCCGGGAAAAGGCTCGGCGGCAGCAGGTCGGATTGCCACCGTAACATCATCTTTGTGTCATTGATGGCGTCGGGGAACGGCAACAGCAACAACGTAGGTTGGCCGCGATTTGGGATGGATCGGTCATGAAACGCGCACTGCGAAACAGCCTGCTCACCACCGCGTCGGTTTTGTCCATGGTGGCCACCGCTCCGAGGCAGAAAGCGGCGGCGGCACCGGCGGTGAAATCAACCTACCAGCACGTGCTGGTGATCAGCGTCGACGGTATGCACGCGATCGATCTGGTGAACTACATACAAAGCAATCCGCGCAGCAACTTCGCCAAGCTCGCCAACCATGGGATCGTCTACCCGAATGCCTTCACAACCGCGCCCTCGGACAGCTATCCGGGCATGCTGGCGCAGTTCACCGGTGCGACGCCGAAGACCGGCGGCTTGTTTTACGACGACAGCTATGACCGGCAAGAATATCCCTCCCGGAACTCCTATGTAAGCCAGGGACGCCCCGACCCCGGATGCACCGGCACGCCCGGAACCGAGGTGACGAACTTCGAGGAGCTGGACAAGGGATATGATTTCGCGACTGCGCTGGTCTCGGACATCACCGGCGGCGGCACGCTGGGCAAGGTCGGCACGCAGCTCGATACCGACAACATGCAGCGCAAGATCGTCAACGGACAATGCGTGCCGGTTCTTCCCCATGAATATGTAAGAACCAACACGGTGTTCGAGATCATCAAGGCTGCCGGGCGATACACTGCCTGGTCAGACAAGCACCCTGCCTATGAAGACCTGAGCGGTCCGTCAGGAACCGGACTTGACGAGTTGTTTGCGCCCGAAATCAACGCGCAGGACACCTTCGACAAGGGTGCCGAGACCGGCGACGACTTCACCACCAGCTACAAGGGCGTGCGCACCTACGACGCGATCAAGGTGCAGGCGGTGCTGAACTGGATCGACGGCTTCAACAGTGTGCGCAGCACGAAGCTGTCGGAGGCGCCTGCCATCTTCGGGATGAACTTCCAGGCGGTGAGCGTCGGACAGAAGCTGGCAAAGGCGGGTCACGCCGACTTCAACACGCCGACCCTGACCGGGGGCTACCTCGACAGCAACGCGACCCCGGGATCCGCGCTGACGATCCAGCTGAACTTCGTTGATAAGGCACTCGGCAGGTTCCGCCATGAGCTGGCGTCCCAAGGGATCGAGAACTCCACCCTGATCATCGTCAGCGCCAAGCACGGTCAGTCGCCGATCGACGTGAGGGATCGTGTTGCGATCAGCGATGCGCCCTTTCAACGGGTTCCGGGATTCGGCGCCCACGGCTTTGAGATCTGCGACGACGAGGGGCTGGTCTGGCTGGACCCCAGCCTGCAGAAGTCCGACTACAACGCCGCCGAGGCCTATCTGAAGGCCAATGCCGGCGCGCTGCACATCTCGGAACTGCTCGACCGGACCTCGCTCGCGCCGCTCTACGGCGATCCGTTCAGCAACACCCGCGTGCCGGATTTCATTGCGGTGACGGATCACGGCGTCATCTGCACCGGCGGAACAAAGCTCGCCGAGCATGGCGGGTTCTCCGATGACGATCGCAACGTCGCCCTGCTGTTGTCGGCGCCCGACATCAAGCCGGAAGTCGTGGAAACCCTCACCATGACCACCCAGATCGCGCCGACGATCCTCAGCGCGCTGGGCCTGGATCCGAACAAGCTGGAAGCGGTGCGAAACGAAGGAACCCAGGTACTGGCGCATTAGCGCTCTCGTTTTCGGCCTGATCCGCCCGGCGCTCCGCCCGCGAGGCGGCAGGCCACCGGGCCGACACGCGGT
>CAXUNX010000367.1:0-2145 GCA_964252545.1 uncultured Acetobacteraceae bacterium
GTTGAGGATGCCGCCGACAGGCTGACCCGGGTCGCCGGCATCCTCAACGGCACCTGCAACTACATCCTGACCGCCATGCGCGAAAGCGGCCGCGACTTCGCGGCGATCCTCGCCGAGGCGCAGGCGCTGGGCTACGCCGAGGCCGACCCCTCCACCGACATCGACGGCATCGACGCCGCGCACAAGCTGGCGATCCTGGCCGCACTCGCCTTCGGCCGCCCGGTGGATTTCGCATCCGTCCATGTCGAGGGCATCCGCCACATCGCGGCCCTCGATATCGGCTTCGCGGCCGAGCTCGGCTTCCGCATCAAGCTGCTCGGCATCGCCCGGCTGACCGAGGCCGGGGTGGAAGCGCGGGTGCATCCCTGCATGGTGCCGTGCGCCTCGCCGGTGGCGCTGGTCGAGGGGGTGTTCAACGCGGTGTTCGCCGAGGGCGACTTCGTCGGCCGCGTCATGCTCGAGGGCAGGGGAGCCGGCGCCGGACCCACCGCTTCCGCCGTGGTCGCCGACCTGATCGACATCGCCCGCGGCACCCTGATCCCAGTCTGGGGTGCCAACGCCGAGTCGCTGTCGCGCACCGTCAGCGTGCCGATCGCGCATCGCTCGGGCGACTACTACCTGCGCCTGCACGTGCGCGACCGCCCCGGGGTGATCGCCGAGATCGCCGCCGTGCTGCGTGATTGCGGAGTGTCGCTGAAGAGCATGCTGCAGCACGGGAATCCGCTGCAGGCGGAGGCGGTGCCGATCGTGCTGGTGACGCACCGCACCGCCGAGTCGGCGATGCGCGAGGCGGTGCGGCTGATTTCGGGGCTCGACGTGGTGCTGGAGCCGCCTAGGATGATCCGCATCGAAGCCGCCTGAACGCGCCCGCGCCACAACTGCCACCAGGCTGCCCACCGGGCCGCGGCTGCAACACGCTCCGGGGAGTGCATGCGCCATGCCGACCACCAGGCCGTCCTACCAGGCTGATGACCGCAACCTGGCGCTCGAGCTGGTGCGGGTGACCGAGGCGGCGGCGATCGCCGCCTCCCGCTGGACCGGCCGCGGCGAGAAGAACGAGGCGGACGGTGCCGCCGTCGAGGCGATGCGCCGGGCCTTCGACACGGTGGCGATCGCCGGCACGGTGGTGATCGGCGAGGGCGAGATGGACGAGGCGCCGATGCTCTATATCGGCGAGAAGGTGGGAGCCGGCGGCCCCGAGATGGACATCGCCGTCGACCCGCTCGAAGGCACCTCGCTGACCGCCAAGAACGCCCCCAACGCGCTCACCGTGGTGGCACTCGCCGAGCACGGCAACTTCCTGCACGCGCCCGACATCTACATGGACAAGATCGCGGTGGGCGGCGACCTGCCGGAGGACGTGATCGACCTCGACGCGCCGATCGGCGAGAACCTGCGCAACGTGGCCCGCGCGCGCCGCTGCGACATCGACGAGATGGTGCTCTGCACGCTGGACCGCGAGCGGCACGCCGAGCTGATCCGCAAGACCCGGGAGGCGGGTGCGCGGGTGATGCTGATCTCCGACGGCGACGTCGCCGGCGTCATCGCCGCCTGCATGCCCGACAGCGGCGTGCACATCTATGCGGGCTCCGGCGGCGCCCCGGAAGGGGTGCTGGCGGCGGCGGCGCTGCGCTGCGTCGGCGGCCACATGCAGGCCAGGCTGATGTTCGAGGACGAGGAGCAGGTGCGCCGCGCCCAGGCGATGCACGGGGGCGATCCGCGACGCCGGCTGGCACTCGGCGACCTGGCCAAGGGCGACGTGCTGTTCTCCGCCACCGGGGTCACCGCGGGCGCGCTGCTGCGGGGCGTGCAGCGCAACAACCAGCGCGCGATCACCCATTCCATCGTCATGCGCTCGAAGTCGGGCACGGTGCGCTTCATCGAGGGACACCACAACTTCGAAACCAAGACCTGGAGCCCCGCCTGAAGCGTGCCTGAAGCAGCCGACCTGCTTGAGCCGGCGGCCCCCGGTTCGCCCGCCCCTGGGTTGCCAAAGCCCGCTTCGCCAGCCTTGGGGGTGGCCTGCAGCCTGAGCGGGCGGCGCTGGCTGTGGCGCGCTGGCGGCGGGCTGCTGGAAGCCGACCGGCTGGCGGCGGCGATCGCCCAGCGCTGCGACTTGCCCGAGATCATCGGCCGCCTGCTGCA
>CAXUNX010000368.1:0-2124 GCA_964252545.1 uncultured Acetobacteraceae bacterium
GGGCGCGGCCGCCCTCGGGCTTCTCCTCGCGCTCGTCGGATCCGACCACCGACGCCTTGAAGCGGCAGGCGCGCGCCACCGCCTCCGCCTGCAGCGGCGCGTCGCCCGACACGATCGCGCTGCCGTTCGCCAGGCACCACCGATACAGCGCCTGGTCGCCGATCAGCCCGGCCTTGAGGATCTCGGCATAGCCGGAGCGCAGCTCGCGCGGCGGCAGGCTGGCCAGCGCCGCGGTGTCGGCGAGCACCCGCAGCGGCTGGTGGAAGGCGCCGATCAGGTTCTTGCCCGATGCGGTGTTGATGCCGGTCTTGCCGCCCACCGAGCTGTCCACCTGCGACAGCAAGGTGGTGGGGATCTGCACGAACGGCAGCCCGCGCATCACCGCGGCGGCGGCATAGCCGGCGAGGTCGCCCACCACGCCGCCGCCCAGCGCGATCACCGCGGTACGCCGCTCGATGCCCGCCTCGAGCAGCCCGCCCGCGACCTGGCCGAAGCCCTCGAGGCTCTTGCTCGCCTCGCCGGGCGGCACCACCACGGTGCCGACCTCGATGCCGACCTCCTCCAGCGAGGCTTGCAGCGCCGGCAGGTGCAGCGACGCCACCGTCTCGTCGGTGACGATCATCGCCCGCTTCTGCGGCAGCACCGGGGCGAGCAGGGCGCCCGCGCGGGCAATCAGGCCGGAACCGATCAGGATGTCGTAGCCGTGCCGATCGAGTTGCACCGGCACGCGTTGCGGCGGCTGGTGCCGGGCGAGCGCCGACAGCACCGCCTGGGTGGTTTGTTCGGTGGTGTCGTCGCCGCAATCGATCATGAGGTCCGCCTCCGCGTAGACAGGATGGCGCACCCGCATCAACCCGGCCAGCACCTCGCGCACGTCGGAGCCCTGCAGCAGCGGCCGGTGGGCGCGGCCGCTCACCCGACGCACCAGCATCTCGATCGGGCAGCGCAACCACACCGAAACGGCCCGCTCGCGGATCGCAGTCCGGGTGCGCCGGTCCATGAACGCGCCGCCGCCGGTCGCCAGCACGATGCGGCCTGCGCCCAGCAGCCGGGCGATCACCCGCCGTTCGCCTTCGCGGAACTCCGCCTCGCCCCAGCGCGCGAACATCTCCGAGATGCTGTATCCGGCGGCGCGCTCGATCTCGGCATCGGCGTCGAAGAACTCGAGCCCGAGCCGGCTGGCGAGCTTGCGGCCGATCGTGGTCTTGCCGGCGCCCATCAGCCCCACCAGGACAACCGAGCGTCCGGCCGCATCCCGGGCATCGCTGCCGGAATCATCCCGTGCGCCGCTGCGTGACATGCCGGCCACGCTAGCATAGAGGCTCGCGGCCAGCCATCAGCCCGCTTGCCCGCGACTCCGAGGAAAGCCTAAGCGACGAGGGCAGCAGGGGAACGCCGCATGATCCGTTTGTTCGCCATCCTGATCGGCGCGGTGATTGCAGCCCTGCTGGGCGGCTTTATCTACCTGGGGGCGGCGCCGCCGAAGCCGCATGTCCGCGACGTGCAGATCGTGCTGCCCAACCAGCGCTTCGGCCACTGAGCCGGTGGACCGCCATGTTGAGACCTTCCTCGAGATGCTGGCCGCCGAGCGGGGAGCTTCCGCCAACACGCTGAAGGCGTATGCCGCCGATCTCGCCGAGTTCAGAGCTCACGTCCGGGCGGCCGGCGAAAGCCTGCAGGCGGTGTCGGTGCCGGTGCTGCAGCGCTACATGGCCGCACTCGGCGCGGCCGGGCTGTCGGCGCGAACGGTGAGCCGGCGGCTTTCCTGCCTGCGCCAGTTCCACCGCCATCTGCTGCGCGAGGGCCTGCGCCAGGACGATCCCTGCCAGCACCTGGATTCGCCGCGGCTGCCGCGCACCCTGCCGCGGGTGCTTTCCGAACCGGAGGTCGACCGGCTGCTCGCAGCCGCAGCCCCCGACGGCCCGATGGCCACACAGCCCACGCGCCAGCGGCTGGCCCGGGCGGCGATCGAGATCCTCTACGCCACCGGCATGCGGATCTCCGAAATGCTGGCGCTGCGGCGCGAGTCGCTCGCCACCGACGCCCCCATGCTGCTGGTGCGCGGCAAGGGCGGCCGCGAGCGCGTGGTGCCATTGTCGGAGCAGGCGCGGGGGGCGGCGGTGG
>CAXUNX010000369.1:0-2097 GCA_964252545.1 uncultured Acetobacteraceae bacterium
ACCCATACCCGGCCGGCGCGCTGCGTCCGGTCGATCAGCCGCGAGGTCCAGCCTTTGCGCCGCACCTCGCACAACGCTTCGCGCACGTCTTGCTGCTCCGCCGGCAGGCGGCGCTCGACCAGCCGCAGCAGGCGGGGCATCTCGCGGCTCTCGACCGCGAGGCCGGCGGCCGCAACCGCGCGCTCGGCGGGGGAGAGGGAGGCTGTCATGATGGTCCTTGGGGCCGGCCGATTTCAGTCGGCAGCTGATTGCTCTAGGGTGCTGCCTTCGTGCAATCCCGGATCACAGCCCGTATGTCCAGCCTCGTGTCCCACCCGGAGAAGCCGGCCCTCAGGCCCGGCAACGCGTGCTTCTCGTCGGGTCCCTGCGCCAAGCGCCCCGGCTGGACGCTCGAGGCGCTTTCCGGCGCGCTGGTGGGGCGCAGCCATCGGGCTGCCGCTCCTCGCGCTCGGCTGGCCGAGGTGATCGAGCGCTCGCGTGCGCTGCTCGGCATGCCTGAGGCATGGCGGCTCGGGATCGTGCCGGGATCCGACACCGGCGCCGTGGAGATGGCCTTGTGGTCGCTGCTCGGTCCGCGGCCGGTGGATGTGCTGGCGTTCGAGAACTTCTCCGCGGCCTGGGCGCAGGACATCGTCGCCGAGCTGGCCCTGCCGGATGCCCGCGTGCTGAAGGCGCCGTATGGCCGGCTGCCGCCGCTCGAGGAGATCGACTGGTCGCATGACGTGGTGTTCGCCTGGAACGGCACCACGTCCGGGGTGTGCATCGCGGACCAAGGCAGCATCCCGCCCGAGCATGAAGGGCTTGCGATCTGCGATGCCACTTCGGCGGCATTCGCCATGCGGCTGCCGTGGGACCGGCTCGACGTGGTGACGTGGTCCTGGCAGAAGGTGCTCGGCGGCGAGGCGGCGCATGGCATGCTGGCGCTCTCCCCACGCGCGGTGGCGCGGTTGGAGGCGGCGCCGGCGCCACGGCCGCTGCCCAAGCTGTTCCGGCTCACCGCCGGCGGACGGCTGATCCAGGGCATCTTCGAGGCCGACACCATCAACACCCCCTCGATGCTCTGCGTCGAGGACGCACTGGACGGGCTGCGTTGGGCGGAGCAGGCCGGCGGTCTCGAGGCGCTGATCGCGCGCAGCCGCGCCAACCTCGAGGCGGTTTCGCGCTGGGTGGCGGGTTCCGCCTGGGCCGGGTTCCTGGCCGAGGATGCCGCCAGCCGCTCGAGCACCTCGATCTGCCTGCGGATCATCGCCCCCTGGTTCACCGCACTTCCGTCGGAGCGGCAGCAGCAGGCGGCGAAGCGCCTCGCGGTGCTGCTGGAGCAGGAGGGCGTGGCCTTCGACATCGCCAGCTACCGCGACGCACCGCCCGGGCTGCGGATCTGGGGAGGTGCCACGGTCGAGACGGCGGACCTCGAGCGTTTGCTGCCATGGCTCGACTGGGCGGCGGAGCAGACCCGCGCCGAACTCAGCGGCGCGGCTTCCGCCGCGTGAGCGTTGACCTGCCTGCCAGTCCGGCGCTGCTGCCTTCCGGTCTGCGCGACCTGCTGCCTCCCGACGCGCAAACCGAGGCGCTGTCGGTTGAGGCGTTGATGGCGGTGTTCGCGGGACACGGCTATGAGCGGGTCAAGCCGCCGCTGCTGGAGTTCGAGGACAGCCTGCTGGCCGGCGCCGGAGCCGCGGTCGCCGAGCAGACCTTCCGGCTGATGGATCCGGCCACCCACCGGATGATGGGATTGCGGCCGGACATGACGCCGCAGGTGGCGCGCATCGCGGCAACCCGGCTGATCAACGCGCCGCGTCCGTTGCGCCTGTCCTATGCCGGGGCGTGCGTGCAGGCGCAGAGCATCTCCCCCGGCGGCACAGGGGGCGCAGGCACCGGTTTGCTGGCCGACCGGCAGATCTCCCAGGCCGGGATCGAGCTGATCGGTCCGGATTCGCCCGCCGCGGACGCCGAAATCGTGGCACTCGGCGCCCAGGCGCTGGGTGCGGTCGGGCTCGCGCGCTTCAGCTTCGACCTGACCTTGCCGACGCTGGCGCCGACGCTGATCGAGGAGGCCGGCCTGCCGGCCGACGCGCGTCCGGCGTTGATGCGCGCCCT
>CAXUNX010000370.1:0-2085 GCA_964252545.1 uncultured Acetobacteraceae bacterium
GCGGAGTTCGACATCCGCGCGCCGAGCGACACCAGCGGCCGGGTCAGCCGATCCGCCATCGCCGGGAACAGCAGGGTGAGGCCGAACAGCCCCAGCAGCAAGGTGGCGGCGAGACGGCCGTACTGGTTGGCCGCCACCGTCCAGCCGCCGCCCACCGCAGCCAGGGTCGCAACACCGGCGAAGGTGAGCGCCATGCCGACAAGCATCGGCAACCCGCTGGTGGAGAACGGCCGGTCGGCGCGCGCGAACACGAACGGCAGCACCGGCAGGATGCAGGGGCTCAGGACGGTGAGAACGCCGCCCCCATAAGCGAGCAGGAACAGGATCACGGCGGCCACCCCCGGAGCTTGTATGATGATGGGTGCGTCCAGCACCCCGCCATCAGGTTCGCGGGCGGCCGCCCCCGCGTTACACCCGCAGAACCGCCGGGGCTGCGTTCACCGGTCTGGCCTGGGCCGCGAGGGCGCGCCCCTACCAGCGCACCAGCGGCGGAAGCAGCAGCCGTGCCGACAGCGTCACCAGCGTGCACCCGACAGTGTACCAGACCGCCAGGTAGAGCGGATCGTCGAACGGGCAGGCGAACACGAACACGAAGGCGCCCCAGGCGGCCGCGGCGACTCCCACGGCGACCGCCGTGCCCACGGTGTCGGTGGGCGCCCCGCGACGCATCAGCAGGCCGAGCCCGAACACCGGCAGCAGCGACAGCGTGACCATCGCGTAGACGCAGCGCAGGCCGTTATGCCAGTCGAGCCTGGCCACCAGGCTGGCCAGCCCCGCCTGGCTCGCGTCCAAGAACCAGCCCACGGCCAGGCACAAGACCACCAGCACCACCAGCTGGCGCAGCCCGCGCCGGGGGGAGACGGCCGGATTGAACGAGGCGAGCGCGGTGACGGCGCCGAGTACCGCGATCAGCCCGAGGCTCGAGAGCTTCCACCAGAACGATGGCCGGGTCATCGCCGCCGACATGTCGGGCCGCATGAAACCCATGCTCAGATACAGCGCCAGCTCGCCCAGGCAGAGCCCGGCCACGATCAGCATCTCGGTTCTCAGGCTGCGTCGCCGCACCGGCTTGAGCTCACCGGCAAGCCGGTCGATCAGCTGCTTATTCGACATCGTCTTGACTTCGTATCGTGGCCGAAAGGCGGGCCAGTCCGCGATGGATGTTGACCTTGACCAGGGAAGGAGACTGGCCGGTCCGCGCTGCCGCCTCCTCGATGCTGCATCCCTGCAGCTTGACCAGCCGGATGACCTCGGACTGCGCGGGCTTGAGCGCGCCCAGCAGCCGCTCGAGCGAGGTGGCACTGGTCACCGCGTCCTCATGTCCCGGCACCGCAAGGTCCTCGCTCAGCTCCTCGACCGGCGCGCTCTTCATGCGGCGCAGGCGGTCGATCCATTTGTAGCGTGCGATGGCGGCGAGCCACGGTCCGAACGGGCGCGCCGGGTCGTAGGTGTGCCTCTTCTCGTGGATTGCAAGAAGCGTGTCCTGGAGCGCGTCGTCGACCATGCCGGGCGGCAGGCGGCCACCGTAGTAGCGGCGCAGCCAGCCGCTCAGCTCGCCGAGCAGCCGGTGGTACGACGTCGCGTCGCCGGATTGGGCGGCTGCCATGAGCACCCCCCAATCGCCATCTGCCATGCGTTCCACCTGAGCTGAAAAGGACATCGCCACGACGCGCCGCTCGCGCGAAACCGACGAGAGGCCGGCTCGCCTGCACGGGTATGTCACGATCATGTCCGCGTGTTCGAGCATAAGCCAACGCAGGTTACACGTCCTGCTCTCGCGATCGCGCGCGGGCACCAGGATCGCGGCCCTTCGCGCGCGCCGCCGGCGCTCCTATAAGGCGGCCATGAGGGTCGATTTCACCAAGATGCAGGGAGCGGGCAACGATTTCGTTGTGCTGGACGAACGCGGCGGGCAGTCGGGGCTGGACGGCGCGGCCCTGGCGCGCATCGCTGACCGGCGGCTGGGCGTCGGCTGCGACCAGCTGATCCTGCTGCTGCCGCCCGAGCCCGGCTTCGACGCCGGCGTGCGGTTCTTCAACGGCGACGGCGGCGAAGCCGGCGCCTGCGGCAACGGCACGCGGTGTG
>CAXUNX010000371.1:0-2075 GCA_964252545.1 uncultured Acetobacteraceae bacterium
TCGCGCACAAGGTCGGGCTGTTCGCCAAGCTGCTGCTGGGAGGTGGCGTGCCGCAGGACGCGACCAGCGTCATCGCGTTGCTGGTCTGCGTTGCGGTCCTGCCGTCGGCGCGGCCGTCGATCGCGGCGGCTCCCGCCCTGGCAGCGGCGGCGCTGCTGCTGATCGTGCTGCTGGCGCCGGAACGGATCGGCGCCGGTTCCCAGCTCGACACCCGTCTGGCGATTGCGCCGATGCTGCTGGCTGCGGCTTCGGTCCGGATCCGGCCTGGCAAGGCTGCGATCTCGGTGGCAGCCGCCGCCGTGCTGGCCCGCACGCTGGTGCTCGCGGCATCCTGGCAGGCGGCCGGGCACGTCTATGCGGATTTCCGGAGGCAGGCGGCCGGCCTGCCAGCCGGCAGCCTGATGATGATGGCCTACGGGATCAACCCGTCCACGCTCAGCTGGCAGCAGATCTGGTCTCCGGCACTCGCCTCGCTGGCGACACAGGCGGTGTTCCGGGAGATCTTCGTGCCCGGAGTGTTCGCCGATCCATCGGAACAGCCGATCGCGCTAGGTTCCGAGTACCGGCCGCTGGCAGAGCCCTGGAACCTGAGCGACGCCTCCCACCGGCAGGCAAGCGCGTTGTCGCTCGCCGGTCTTTGCGCCGGGCGTCGCTTCCCCCGGATCCTCCTGACGACGTTGTATCCGGCCGGGATCGCTGGCGACTATGGCGCCGCGGTGCTCTACGCACAGCAGCATTTCGTGATGCTCGATGCTTGCCGGCTTCGCTAACCCGGCCCGGCAACGCTGGCGTCCCCACCTTGTTGGGGTGCTCGCCTGCTTGGCGACGCCAGCTTCTGCTCGTCGATGAAGCGCGGCCAGCCACCCGCCGCCAGCGTGTCGAGCGAGGGTGCCGGCATGCCAAGCCGCCAATCGTAGATCCAAAGATAGCACAAGGCGCGGTGCACGAAGTCGCGGGTTTCGTTCGACGGCAGGCTCTCGATGAACAGCAGCGGATCGGCCTGGCTGCTCGCCGGCCTGCCGGCGCTCCAGGCGGACACCGCGCTGGGGCCGGCATTGTAGCTCGCAAGCAGCCGGATCAGGTCTCCCCCGGTGGCCTCTTGCACCGCCAGACCGGTAAGGTAGCGCTGGCCGATCTCGAGGTTGGTTCCGGGATCGCGCAGCGCGCGCATGATGCTGCCCGCACCGTGAGGCGTCCGGCCCAGAACCACGCGCGCGGTCACCGGCATGATCTGCATCAGCCCGTGCGCCCCGACGCCCGACACGGCGTGCGGATCGAAGTTCGATTCCAGCCGGGTCAGTGCGTAGACCAGCGCCGGATTGACCGTGAAGCCAAGCGCCGGACGCAGCCGGGGCACCGGGAAACCAGCATCGTCGGGCGGCTGGCCATCCCGGCTCTGCGATACCCAAGCCCATTGCGCCGACGGCTCGGATAGGCCTGCGGCCTGCGCCACAAGCGCGATCGAGCGGCACAACGCGGCGTCGCCCTGCGCCCGTGACCAGAGCTGGAGCAGCGCGGCTTTGGCACGGACGCCCTGGCCGACCTGCAGCAGCTCGAAGGCATGCCGGCCTTCGAGGGTGGCTGCAACGGCCTCGAGATCCGCCTCGCCCAATATCGGCAGGGCCGCCGGCAGGTGGGTGTCCACCGTCGGCACCAGCATTCCCGGCCGGTCCGCTATGGCCGGCCCGGCCGTGACGAGGGGATCTGCCACGAGCCGATCCTGCAAGCCGCGCAGCATGCGCGCGGCCAGCATGCCGTAGAAGGTGTGGGAGGACTCTGCCGAACGCCGCAGCCAGAGGCGACATCCGGCCTCGTCGCCGAGCCGCTGATGGGCGCGGGCGGCCCAGAACGCAGCTCCCGCGCGCGTGCTGGCAGCCGTCAGCGCGCCGCCCGATGCCTGCTCGAAGAACTCCGCTGCCAGCGCGGGATTTCCCTGCCGCCAGGCGGCAAGACCTGCGACATAGCCGGCCAGGCCGATCTCGCCGTGTGATTGCACGATGGCCACGCGGGCGGTGCGAAGCGCCAGCGTGTCCTCGCCGTGGGCGAACAGGGCCTGCGCGATCTCGGCTCGCAGC
>CAXUNX010000372.1:0-2056 GCA_964252545.1 uncultured Acetobacteraceae bacterium
GCGATGGTCGCCGACTGCGTGTGATGAGTAGCACCCTCACGCATCTCGGCTGAGCGGGTGCCGGTCTCGTTCCTGACCGCCGAACAGGAACGGCGCTATGGCCGGTATGCCGGCGAACCGAGCGCGGAGCAGCTCGCGCGGCATTTCCACCTCGACGATGCCGATCGCGAGCTGGCCGGCACCAAGCGCTGGGATCACATGCGGCTCGGGTTTGCCGTCCAGCTCGGCACCGTGCGCTTCCTCGGCGCGTTTTTGGATGAGCCTGCCGCTGTCCCTGGCGGGGTCGCAGGCCATTTGGCCCAGCAGCTTGGCATCCCCGATGCGGGCTGCCTGACCCAATACGCCACGGCCCGGGGTCGATGGCTGCATTCGGCGGAGATCAAGGAGCGCCTCGGCTACCGCGAGTTCGCCGATCCTACCGTCCACTTCCGCCTGACGCGCTGGCTTTACGCGCTGTGCTGGACCGGCACGGACCGGCCGAGCGTGCTGTTCGACCGCGCGACCGTCTGGCTGGTGACGGAGAAGGTGCTGCTCCCCGGCGCATCCGCTCTTGAGCGCCTGGTCGCCCGCATTCGCACCCGGGCCGCCCGTCGCCTCTGGCGCACGCTCGCCCGCGATGTGACGCCCGAACAGCGCACGAAGCTTGATGCCCTGCTGGTCGCCGGCGAGGGCGGCCGGCCCAGTCCGCTCGACCGTCTTCGGGACGGCCCATACCTTCGCAGCGGCGCCGAGCTGTCCCGCGCCGTCCGCCGCCTGGACGAGGTCCGGATGCTGATGCTGGGCCTGCCCGCCATCGACCGTGTGCCGCCAGGCCGGGTCACGGCGCTTGCCCGGTTTGCGACCGTGGCCAAGGCGCAAGCCGTGGCGCGCATGCCGCTGGAGCGACGTACGGCGACGCTGCTGGCCTTCGTGCGGACGCTGGAAGCGACCGCGCAGGACGACGTGCTCGACCTGTTCGACATCGTGGTTACTGCCCTGTTCACCGACGCGGCCAAGATCGGCAAGAAAGCGCGGCTGCGCACCCTGCGCGATCTCGACACCGCCGCTCTGCAGCTCCGCCAGGCAGGCGGAGTGCTCATGGATGACACAGTCGACGACAGTGCCGTGCGCGGGGCGGCTTTCACGATCGTGCCGCGCGAGATGCTCGCCGCGGCGTTGGAGCAGATCGACGCCATCGTCCGGCCACCCGGTGACCTCTATTTCATCGAACTGCGCGCCCAGACGGGCAAGCTGCGCTTCCTGCCCGCCATGCTGCGATCCGTACTCTTCGGCGCCACACCAGCCGGGCAACCAACGCTGGACGCGGTGCGCCATCTACGCAGCACCGAAGGGCGCGGTCCGGCTCCGTCGGCACCGCTCGGCTTCGTGCCGAGTGGCTGGAAGCGGCAGGTCAAAGCCGCCGATAGCGGTGTGGACAGCCTCGGCTATCGGCTCTGCCTGCTCGACGCCATGCGAACCGGGATCCGGCGGCGGGACCTGTTCGCGTCACCCAGTCTGCGCTTTGCCGATCCGCGGATCGGCCTGTTGGCTGGTTCTGCCTGGGAGGCAGCGCGGCCGTCCATCTGCCGCACCCTGGGCCTCTCGACCGAGGGGCCGGCCGAGGTTGCGCGTCTGGCTGAGCGCCTGGATGCCGCCTATCAGGACACCGCGGCGAACTTGCCCAAAAACGCGGCCGTGCAGGTACATGGCGGAGAGCTGGTGCTGTCCGCCCTCGACAAACTGGAAGAGCCGCCCAGCCTGGTCGCACTCAAGGCGGCCGTTGCCGCACGCATGCCGCTGGTGGACCTGCCCGAGCTGTTGCTCGAAATGCATGCCCGGACCGGCTTTGCCGATGGGTTCACCCATGCCAGCGAGGGCGGCGCACGGGCCGGCGGCGTTGCCACAAGCCTATGCGCGGTGCTGCTGGCCGAAGCGTGCAACACCGGGTTCGAGCCGCTGATCAGGCGCGACAATGCGGCGCTGCGGCGCTCACGGCTGAGCTGGGTGCGGTAGAACTACATTCGGGCCGAGACGCTCACCCGGACGAACGCCATCCTGGTCGCGGCCCAGAACCGCA
>CAXUNX010000373.1:0-2028 GCA_964252545.1 uncultured Acetobacteraceae bacterium
AGAAGATGTTGGCGCCGGTGGCCTCCGTCACCTGGCCGCGCCAGTCCAGCATCAGCGCGTCGTTGAAGCCGGCCGCCTCCGCGTCGTGCTTGGCCATGGTTCCGATCATGTAGAGCCCGGCCGCCTTGGAACGGGTCGGCGCGGTTTCCGGGTGCGGCCGCTTCCACGAACCCATGCCGAGCCGCACGCCCGCCATGCGGTCGGCGCCGAACAAGTTGGGCCACGACCAGCACGCCACCATCAGGTGGATGCGGGTCTGGTGCGCCGACACCGAGAGCTGTTCGGCGCCGCGCCAGGCCAGCGGCCGGACATAGCCGTCGGTGAGGCCGTTGGCGGCAAGCGTCTCCATGCAGGCGTCGTCGATCTGCTGGGCGGAGAACGGCAGCGAGAAGCCGAGGATGCGCGCCGATTCGATCAGCCGCTCGGTGTGCTCGCGCAGCTTGAAGATATGGCCGCCATAGGAACGCTCCCCTTCAAACACCGCGCTGGCATAATGCAGCCCGTGCGAAAGCACGTGCAGCTGGGCGTCGCGCCACGGGATCAGCGCGCCGTCCCACCAGATCTGGCCGTCCCTGTCGTCAAACGGCACCAGCGCCATGTCCGCCATCCTTGCTGCTACGTTGCCCGTGAACGAGCAGGTAGAAGGGGTCTTCCTTTAAGTCAATGAAGCTGTCTTAAATTGCGCCGTGCAAACTGCCGGCTGGTGAAACGACGCGCTCTGATGGTTAGCAAGCTGATGCCGCCGCGTGAGGCCGCGCACGCCCCTGGGCATTCCTCCGCCGGCTCGCCGGAGACCACCGGAGGGGCCGGTGCGAGCCTGCTGTTCTTGCGCGAGGAGCAGATCCGGATGACCCAGGACCTGCTGTTCCTGGCGTATCGTGATTTCACCGCCTCGGCCGACCTCCTGCTTGGCGAGCTCGGGCTCGGCCGGGCGCATCACCGGGCGCTGCATTTCATCGCCCGGCGGCCGGGCATCAGCGTCAGCGAGCTGCTGGAACTGCTGCGCATCACCAAGCAGAGCCTGTCGCGGGTGCTCGGCGAGCTGCTGGCGCGCGGCTATGTGCTGCAGGAGACCGGCAGCCGCGACCGCCGCCAGCGCCTGCTGAGCCTGACCGAAACCGGCCGCGCTCTGGAACGGCGGCTGTTCGACCGGCAGCGGGAGCAGATCGTGATCGCCTACCGCGAGGCCGGCGGTGCCGCGGTGGAAGGTTTTCGCCGGGTGATGCGCGCGCTGATGGATCCGCAGAGCCGGGCGGTGCTGGATAGCCGGGAGGCGCTGCGTTGAGCGGCGCCGCCGCAGCCCTTCCCGGCGCCGACGCGCACGTGCTGGTGGTTGACGACGACTCCCGGCTGCGCCGCCTGCTGCAGCGCTACCTCGCCGAGCAGGGCTTCCGGGTCAGCATCGCGGACGGGGCGCCCGAGGCGCGCCGGATCCTCGGCTTCGTGCAGCCAGACGTGATGGTGCTCGACGTCACCATGCCGGGGGAGTCCGGGTTGGATTTCACCCGCGCCCTGCGCCTGGTGGGCCAGAACCTGCCGGTGCTGCTGCTCACCGCGCGCGGGGCTCCGGAGGATCGTATCGCCGGGCTGGAGACCGGGGCCGACGATTACCTCGGCAAGCCGTTCGAGCCGCGCGAGCTGCTGCTCCGGCTGCGCGCACTGCTTCGCAGGGTGGGCCCGCCGGCGCCGAACGACAATCAGCGCCCGGTGCAGCTCGGCGGGCTGGAGTTCGATCCGGTGCGCGGCCTGCTGAGCGGGGCGGAGGGGCCGCTGCACCTGACCGGCGGCGAATCGGCGCTGTTGGCGGTGCTCGCCCGGCGGCCCGGCATCGTGCTGTCGCGCGAGGCGATCGCCCGCACGCTGGAGATGGACGAGGCCGGCGAGCGGGCCATCGACGTCCAGGTAACCCGGCTCCGCCGCCGCATCGAGCCCGATCCCCGCGAGCCGCGCTTCCTGCACACCGTGCGCGGCCGCGGCTACGTGCTCAAGCCTGGGGCCTGAGGGTGGGCGTGCTTGCCACCCAGGAGC
>CAXUNX010000374.1:0-2026 GCA_964252545.1 uncultured Acetobacteraceae bacterium
GATGATGTCCGGCGCGTGGCCGCCGCCCGCACCCTCGGTGTGGAAGGCGTGGATGGTGCGGCCGGCGAACGCGCGGATGGTGTCCTCGACGAAGCCGCTCTCGTTGAGCGTGTCGGTATGGATCATCACCTGCACATCCATTCGGTCGGCCACCGACAGGCAGCAATCGATCGCCGCCGGCGTGGTCCCCCAATCCTCGTGCAGCTTCAGGCAGGAGGCGCCGGCGCGCACCATCTCGATCAGCGCCCCGGGGCGGGAGGCGTTGCCCTTGCCGGCGAAGGCGAGGTTGACCGGCAGGCCTTCCGCCGCCTGGAGCATCCGGGCGAGGTGCCACGGCCCGGGCGTGCATGTGGTGGCCGCGGTGCCGGTCGCGGGTCCGGTGCCGCCGCCGATCATGGTGGTGATGCCCGAGGCGATCGCCTCCTCGACCTGCTGCGGGCAGATGAAGTGGATATGGCTGTCGATGCCGCCGGCGGTGACGATCCGGCCCTCGCCGGCGATGATCTCGGTGCCGGGCCCGATCACGATGTCCACGCCGGGCTGGGTGTCGGGGTTGCCGGCCTTGCCGATCCTGGCGATGCGCCCTGCCGCGATGCCGATGTCGGCCTTGACCACGCCCCAATGGTCGAGGATCAGCGCGTTGGTGATGACGCTGTCCATCGCGCCCTCGGCCTGGCTGCGCTGCGACTGGCCCATCCCGTCGCGGATGGTCTTGCCGCCGCCGAACCTCACCTCTTCGCCGTAGATCGTGAGGTCGCGCTCGACCTCGATCAGCAGCGCGGTGTCGGCGAGGCGCACCCGGTCGCCCACCGTCGGGCCATAGATGTCGGCATAGGCGCTGCGGGAAAGGCGCGCCATCAGTCCAGCGCTCCCATGATTTCGCCGCGGAAGCCCTGCACCAGGCGCGCGCCGCTTAAGGCGACCAGGGTGACCGTGCGGGTTTGTCCGGGCTCGAAGCGGAGCGCGCCGCCGGAGGGCACGTCGAGGCGCATGCCGCGCGCCAGCGCCCGGTCGAACTGCAGCGCCGGGTTGGTTTCGGCGAAATGATAGTGGCTGCCGACCTGGATCGGCCGGTCGCCGGTGTTGCCGACCTCGAGCGTGAGCGTGGCCAGCCCCTCGTTCAGGATGATCTCGCCCGGCTTCGTGATCACCTCGCCGGGCACGGCGCCGGCAGGAAGCGCTTCGGCAGTTGCTGCTTCAGCGGATCGGGTCATGCACCGTGACCAGCTTGGTGCCGTCGGGAAAGGTCGCCTCGACCTGCACGTCCGGAATCATCTCCGCCACCCCCTCCATCACCTGCTCACGGGTCAGCACCAGGCCGCCATTCTCCATCCGGTCGGCCACCGAACGGCCGTCGCGGGCGCCCTCGACGATGAAATCGCTGATCAACGCCACTGCCTCGGGATGATTGAGACGCACGCCCCGCTCGAGGCGGCGGCGCGCCACGGTTGCCGCCATCGCGATCAGCAGCTTGTCCTTTTCGCGCGGCGTGAGATTCATGGAGCGATCATTGTCCAGCGCGCGCCATTCAGCAACGCCATACCGACGGCAGCGGCTTGCCGCCGCGCAGCACCGACAGCACCGCCATCAGCAGCGCGCGATGGCCGGCGGCATCGCGGGAAACGATGCCGACCCGCAGCAGGCCGTTCCAGGCGGAAGCGCCGGAATCGCCGCGCAGCACCGCGCGCACCGGCGCCAGCAGCGCTTCCGCCTCGGGCGCCACCAGCACGATCGTTGCGGCGGCGACGGCGCCGGCGCCTACGGCCGCGCGCCCAAGCGCCGCCTCGGCGTCGCCGTGCAGCTCGAAGGCATCCACCAGCACCGGTCGGCCTTCGCGCCGGATGAGGATCCGGTCGGACAGATCAAGCGTGCGCAGCCGCTCGCCGTGCAGCGCGCGCCCGAACACCCGGCTTTCCAGTCCGAGGAAGCGGGCGTCGGCGGCCATCTCGACCTCCAGCCTGCGGCACAGCCGTGCTCCATCGAACAGGATCATCTCCTGCGGCAGCCAGTCCAGGCGCGACGCGGC
>CAXUNX010000375.1:0-2002 GCA_964252545.1 uncultured Acetobacteraceae bacterium
GCTGCATGCGGTCAGGCGATCCCGGCACGAAGCAGGTCGTGCACGTGCAGGATGCCCACCGGGCGGCGCGACGGATCCACCACGAACAGGCTGGTGATCGGCCGCGGCGAGGCGTTCATGATCCTGAGCGCCTCGGCGGCCAGCATGTCCGGCCCGATGGTGCGCGGGGCCACGTTCATCACCTCGCCGGTGCAGAGCCTTTGAAGGTCGCGGTCGATGGCGCGGCGCAGGTCGCCGTCGGTGATGATGCCGATCAGGGTGCCGTCCGGGCCGGTGATGCCCAGGCAGCCGAACGCCTTGCTGGTCATCAGCATCACCGCCTGCAGCATCGGCAGGTCGGGCCCGGCCAACGGAACCATCTCGCCCTGGTGCATCAGCTCGCCGGTGCTGCGCAGCCGCGCCCCCAGCCGGCCGCCCGGATGGAACAGGCCGAAATCGCTGGCGGTGAAGCCGCGCCGCTGCAGCAGCGCCACCGCCAGCGCATCGCCGAGCGCAAGCTGCATGGTGGTGCTGGTGGTGGGGGCCAGGCCCATCGGGCAGGCCTCGGCGGCGGCGGGCAGGGCGAGCACGATGTCGGCGGCCCGCGCCAGCGTCGAGTCCGGGCGCGAGGTGAGGGCGATCAGCAGCAGCCCGAAGCGCTTGCAGTGGGCCACCACATCGGCGAGCTCGGCGGTCTCGCCCGAGTTCGACAGGCTCAGCACCGCGTCGCCTGGCCGGATCATGCCCAGGTCGCCGTGCGAGGCCTCGGCCGGGTGCACGAACAAGGAGGGGGTGCCGGTGGAGGCCAGCGTCGCCTGGATCTTGCGTCCCACATGGCCGGACTTGCCGATGCCGCACACCACCAGCCGGCCGGGCAGGGCCGCGATGGCGTCCAGCGCCCGGTGCAGGCTGCGTCCGAGGCTTTCGCCGGGGGAAAGTGCCCGCCCGAGCGCCGCGAGCCCTTCGAACTCCGCCCGCAGCACCTCGGCGGCGATCCGGAGATCGGCCTCCAGGGAGTCGGTCGGCGAGGGGGTCATCGTGTCCACGGGCTTTCCAGCGCTTCAACGGCCATGGCCGCTCCGGGGATCGGCGGCGGCGGGCCAGGGGACGGGCAGGCAGAAGGTGGGCAGGCGGGTAGCGGGATCTGCGGTCATCCGCCGCACGCGTTGTATGCGGAGCTTGCGGCGGCGGGTCAAATCATGCGGCGCTCCGGTGCGCCAGGCGTCAGTGGGCGAAGAGATCCGGGTCATCATAGCCGAGCAGGTCGAGGCGGGCCCGGGCAGGCAGGAAGCTGAACGCGTCCAGCGCCAGCTGCAGCCTGTTCTCGCGGATCAGCAGCCCTTCCAGCCGCTCCCACAGCGCATGCAGGTGCAGCACGTCGGCGGCGGCATAGGCGAGCTGCTCGGGCGACAGCTCGGCCGCTCCCCAGTCCGAACTCTGCTGCTGCTTGTTCAGCTCGATGCCGAGCAGCTCCCGGCACAGCTCACGCAGCCCGTGCCGGTCGGTGAAGGTCCGCACCAGCTTGGCGGCGATCTTGGTGCAGCGCACCGGTGCCACGGTGATGTCGAGCGCGTGCTGCAGGATGCCCACGTCGAAACGGGCGAAATGCATCAGCTTGAGCCGCTCGGGGTCGCCGAGCAGCCGCTTGAGGTTGGGGCAGTGGCTGCCGTGGCCGCCCAGCGAAGGCGGGATGATCTGCACCAGGTGCACGTGTCGGCCGGGATCGCCGGCGCCCGGCGACGGGCGGCCGTGCCCGCCTGCGTCGCAAAGCTGCACCAGGCAGAGCCGGTCGCGGTGCGGCAGCAGCCCCATGGTCTCGGTGTCCACGGCGATCGCGCCGGCGAAGCCGACCTCGTCCGGAAGATCGTGCTTGTGCAGGTGCATGGTCACGTTCTGCATGAACTGCGTGACGCTCATTCACTCACACCCTTGTTGCCCGATTGGTGCCCAGGAGAAGACTCGAACTTCCACGTCCTTTCGGACACAGGTACCTGAAACCTGCGCGTCTACCAATTCCGCCACC